>NYYQ01000057.1 GCA_002686855.1 Candidatus Woesearchaeota archaeon
AGAAAGTTGTGTAACAAAAACCGCAAAAGAAGCTTTGTTTTACCTCGGATTTATTGGTGGAAAGCTTAAGCCGGATCCCTTTGAGATTTATTATTCTTATGGTGATAATCTTAAGGTTCCTTATTTTTATTTAGAGGGCAATAATAATATCCCAATACCTTATGATGAGGATTTCTGGGAAAGTATGCTTGACAGATACATGAGAGCAAATTTCGAGAGCTGCGTAAACAATTTCGAGTCTTTTAAAGGATTGACAATCAAGCATGGGAAGACTGGCTCAGATGCAGAATTTACAGATAGGGAAGTTATATTTAAAATAACATTTCCAATAACAATCGTCAGGGATTTCCAGGAAAACAATCTTGATCCAGAATACGTGGTTAAAATAGAAAGCAGGTTAAGAGACATTCTTAATATCACTTCAACTATAGTGGAAAAAGAAGTCAAAAATGACAGATATATACACTGGGATTACTTAACTGAAGTAGGAAATAATGGTTATAACATAACCGCTTACACCGAAGAAGATAACACAATTATCTACAGAATTATCGATTTGGAAAACAATATTGATAATGAATTTTATATTTTCCAATTTGCAAATAAAATTAAAGTTCCGTATGATGAAATGCCAAACCCTATTCCTTTAGGCGGAAGCAGTAGTATTCCTTCACCTAATCAGGGTGTTGTAAGTCAAACTTATCAGTTGATAACTGCTGAGAACGAGCAATTGGCCTTGCAAAGCAGTAAAAAGACTCCAAGGCAAAGCGCATGGGAGTACAATGCAGCTGTTAGAGCTTCAAGTTACCAGATACACGGTGATCATAAGTATATATCTGCAAAAGATTATACCAGAAATCCCCCTATAACTTGCGCTGAGGAAGAAGGTTGGATTGATAACGATTATCATGATAATGACGAACATTGGGTGGCATGTGGCAGCGCTATACAATGCGCAACAAGCGCTTCATTGCCTTATCGTCCTTCTGATTTTTTTTATAGTTGTTCCACTCACCTTAATCTGATAGATACTCGGTATAATCTGGTGTTTTCCTTGAACGGAAATAAAGGAGTTGTTTATAAGTCCGATAAACTTGTAAATATTGATGATATTGGATCAACTACTATCTCTGTGGGAGGAGATGGAGCTTTTATTAATGTAATTGAAGGCATTAATTTATTTTTGGGCAGCGGCATCCATATATACGATAGCATGGGACTTGGCGCAAATGGAATATTTCAGACAGACAGTTTTTTTTGGAAGGTGAATTCAATTATTGCCTTTGCAGACACTATCGACACTGAAGAAAAGCTTGCTATAAGCTTTAACCGGTATAGCCTTCCAAATTACGAAAACTCTGCTGATTTCGCAAACCTAGCAGAAGGCTACCAGCTTCTTGCAAGAGGTTTTGGAAACTTTTTCCTGTTAACAGAAGAAAACTTTTTTCCTTTATTTATAAGAGATTCCTTTAAAGGAGATTCAAGCATAGTCTACAATAAAGGGGTTATATTGAATGGGGATTATATCGTTCGGGATCCCATTTACGATTATACAATCAAATCAGATAAAGATTCAACAGTAGTTATCGCAAGAAACGGAAAGATAATACAAGATAGTTTAGGATTAAAATTAGATTTAACACCAAGGCAGAGGAGTTTAGTTTATGAAATAATTTAATACGCTAAAATTCCACCAATCCCATGATTAGTGGAAAAATAGTGGTGGAATTCGCTTAGTCAAAAACCACCTGAACAATATATTTATAATAAAATCATACCACTTATCTCTGATGAGTGGTTTTTGACTTATGATAAAAAAAGACATTTTAATCAGAAATAATAAAAACAGTAAACTAATTCTATCATTAGAGAACACAAACTATTTTAATCAATTATTTGTGTTCTCAGCTAGAATAGACAATTAAAACAAAATGATTGATTTTGTAATACCTAATAACAATGAAAAAGAATTCATTTCAATAGCAGAAAAGCTAGGCTACACTGGACTTTATTTTCTTTATAACCTTGAAGAGTATTTCGAAAAAAACATTTCAGGTAAAATTAAGATCCATAAAGCAATACTTGCAGATGCTAGATATATAAATAAGACAAGCAATAAATACAAAGATAAAGATATTTTAATTGCTATAAAAAGTTCCTCTCAGGATAGAAATATAATGGAAGGCGCTAAGGCTAATATTATTTTTTCTTTTGAAGAACATACTAAAAGAGATTTCATGCACCAAAGAGGCTCTGGATTAAATCACATTATGTGTAAATTAATGCACGAAAATAGCATAGCTGTTGGTTTTTCATTAAATTCTATCTTAAACTCAGAAAAAAAGCATCTAATTTTAGGAAGAATAATGCAAAACATCAAATTATGCAGAAAATACGGGGTTAAAATGATTATAGCCTCTTTTGCTGAAAAACCATTTGAAATGAGAAGCCCGCATGATTTAGCAAGTTTGTTTCTTAAATTAGGAATGGGACAGAAAGAGGTTAAGGAATCCTTAGATATTATGTTTAAATAACCCCTCTGAAAATACCAATATATAAACATTAGTAGTATTAAAGTTGAATATTAAAATCAATGTAAATTTCTGAAATAGTAAATAAATTTTCAATAAATAATTAAAGATTTATTAACACTTTTCAGGACACCCTGGTTCTGGGGGGCACTCAGACTTATCTTTGTTGAGAATCACATCAGCTTGTTCAAGGCATTCTCTATATTCTTGCCAGTCATTCTTGCAGGCATCACATTTTTTATCACTCTCACCACCACCACCGCAACCACTCAGAAAAAAAAGTCCCAACACAATTAATAATAAGAATGCAAATGTCAATTTTTTTATAGGCATACTTTCTCCTCTTGATAGTAACTATTTAAATTTATCTATAAACTAATTTTTTTCTTCCTAACCAACAAATAAAAAGCCAGAATCTGCAGACTTGACATCAAAAGTATAAGAAACCCTTTAAGAAAAAAAGGAAAATCATAATTTACAAAATACAAAAACCCGCCATGAAATAAATCAACGAAATCTTTTAACAGGATCAATCCTGCTAGCGCAATTATTGAAGCTATTTTAGGTTTTTTGATATGGGTATAAAACAAAATCGATTGCAGCCCAACAAAACCATGCGCTGCAATATTCCACGTATGGTATAATGTCAAGCCCTTGACAAAAGCCATGAAAAAAGGGTAAAAAACAAGAGACCCTATACCATAAATAAAGCAATAAACAAAAATCAATGCAGATAAAAATTTTGGGATTTTTAAATCAAATAATAAGTATAAGATAAAAATAAAAGCAAACAAATAGAGCCAAAAGCTGACCATAAAAAAAGGGATAATATAAAATTTTTCCAGAGTTATATGCCTAACAATTCCATTAATATAAGATTTGAATGAAAAGAATATTCCTGCCAGATTCAATAATAGCAACATTAATAAAAATCGCTTGTCCTTGAATAAATAAGCATTAACTTTCATAATCCGGATGAAATCCAACAATATTTAAATAATATGGGGAAAAGTATTTGTTTAGCAGTAAGATGGCATTTGAAACAAAATTTCTTAAAAGGGGGAGCATAGGAATAATTATCGGAGCTGTAAGTTTCATAATTATCATTACCCTTGTGATATTTTTCTCTCTTAGCAAGAATGAGCCATCATTCTCACTAGGTTTGCAGGTAGATGACGCGTATCCGGTAATTAGCCAAAACCAAACCCTATTATTTGACCTTATTGTGCAGCCAGAGAAATCTTCTGATGTTGAAATAAATTATGAAATATTAAAAAACCCGGGCAATGATAGGGTATGGAACCGGGAATCAATAATTGAAATGTCGAATAAAGAAGCCACTATTATTGAAGAATCTATTGCTGTTCAAAACTTAGACTCTGGAGAATATAGGTTTAAAATAAATGTAGCAGCAGGTGAAATCAAAAGAACAACCTCCTTTTTATTCTCAGTTAGAGAACAACCGGAAGTCCAGGAAAAACCAGGAAACGAATCTGAAGAGCAGATAAAACAACAAGATAATTTTACCCAGAACATATCGGTTGGCTCCTTACCAACAATAACTGAAATTGTTGAAATTTCGTATGAAGACCTGGAAAAAGCGCAGGAATTATGCAGAAAAAATAACAATCAAGATGACTGTTTCCATACTTTAGCGCAAGAAATCAATGATTCAGATTTATGCTTGAACATCAATCTCACAGAAAAGAAAGACAGTTGCTTTACAGATATCGCATTTAAGACCAATTCCAATATTTGCGATAAAATATCCGACCAATATAGAAAAAATACATGTAAAGCTATTTTTCAATCACAATGATAAAAAAAAGAGGGCAAGTTAGTATATTTTTGATAATCGGAATGGTTTTATTGTTGTTTATGCTATTATTTTTGTATATGCAGAATATTGGAACTGGTGGTTTCAAAAGTCAAGCTGAGCTTTCTGTTGTGATAGCGCATGACAAACAAACAGCAAAAAATTATGTGGAATCGTGCATGACTGCTGTGGCAGAGCCTTTGATAATAGGGATTGCCAGAAAAGGAGGGTCATTTATTCCATCCGATATTGTCCATGAAGGAACTTCCATAAATGTTCTTGCTCAATATATATCTAATTTTGGCTATCAAAACCTCATGTTGACAAAAGAGGAGATGGAAAAAGAACTGAATGATAATATCAAAGAACAATTAAGGTCATGTATAGATAAAGGGGTATTTGAAAAACAAGGGTTTGAGGTTATTGAAGGGGAGTCTCAAGTTGATACTGCAATTGGCATTGATACTATACGCATTTCTTTAAAGAAACCCATGACTTTAAAGAAATCCCGTTATACTATTAATTTAGATGATTACTCTGCCGCTGTTAAATTACCCTTAGGAAATTTGTATGCTGCTGCTATTGATATTGTTAACAAAGAATCATCACAAGGATATTTTGATAAAGAGGATTACATACTGAGCCACGATATCATGATTGAAAAGTTTAAGCCCTATCCCCACACCATATACCGGATAAAACAATCCATCCCTCAGAGAAATGAGGATTTTGTTTTTCAGTTCGCGTTAGAGGGGAAAGATACTGTGGGAAAAGAGATTCTTACCTATAGTCAAAAAGGATGCTGTAAAATACAGAGAGATGCTCTTTGCTATAAGAATATAGGCAAAGATCAATGTAATGGAGAATATATTGATAATGCCGGGTGTAGTTGTGATGATAATTTTCAATTCTCTGTTGAAGGGTGCTGCAAGACTGATTTTAGTTGTGGACCAACTACAAAGCAGGAATGCGCAGGCCAATTTAATCAAGGAGATATTTCATGCTTGCAAACAGGCTGCAAAAACCTTAATTGCAAATCAACATACAACTATGAAAACGATGATTTTTCTGGTCCTGCAAAAATGAATGGAGAATCCTGGTGTGTGTATGAAAGCATAACCGGAAGAGGATGGGATTATGTTGGAACAAGACATTATGCGCATTCATGCATCAATGGCAAAGAAGTTGTTGAATCATGCAGGGACTTTAGAGAAGAAATTTGCGTTGAAGATGCTTCAGGTGGAAAGACAAAAGCCAAGTGCAGAACAAATAGGTGGTATGATTGCGCTGAACAAAATAGCCAAGCAAGTTGTGAAGCTCCTTCTGTAAGAGATTGTTATTGGACAGACTATTTGGTTTCACAAAAAAAATGCAACCCTCATATCCCCCCCGGGTTAAAGTTTTGGGAGAATGAAGGAAACCAGGTATGCAATACTGCTAATTTAAATAAAAATAGGGATGGCATGAGGTTTCCAATTTCCTGGGGCCATGGAGTTGCATTACATTGTTTGCGGATGGGTGATTGCGGCAATTCGAGAAATACTGCAGACGATTTTACTGAATTTGGTTATCATAATCCGGATATAACTGTTGAGCAATGGGTATATGGAGATTCAGGATATAATAGAATTGGGAATGAATATACTCTTGGCATTCCTTTTGATGTCAACACAGAAATTAGCGCTTCTATTGCTCCTGCAACTGGTGGTGGCCATGCTGTTTGTAATCTTTGGCAATCAGGCGCTGATAAGTGCGATTACTGCAGCTCTTCTGAACTCCATCCTTGCACAGAATATAAATGCAAAAGCCTTGGAAGAAGTTGCGTCTTTAGAGAGGAAGATAATAGTTGTGCTTCTTCTGGAGCAACTGACAGGATTCCTCCAGTAATAAGAGATTTTTCTTCGAAGGATTATACTTATACAAAAAAATCCAATATCTATTATGCAGGCAGTACAGAATACGAAATTAACCAGCCAATTCCCATTCACCAGCCCTTTTCATTCTCTTTTTCCACTTCAGAACCCACATGGTGCATAGCAAGTATTTTCCCCCCTTATATAAACCAGCTTACTAAAGAAACAATTAAAGCATTGGGATCTGCTACTCCGGAAATACAGCTGAATAAATATAATTATAGAACACAATATTCAGCTACAGTAAGGCTTCCTTCCTCAAGCCTTACAAAGATCACAAATTACCTGCTCTTTTTGAGGTGCGCAGACCGTTATGGAAACACCAATGACAAAGAAAGCATCATTAATGCAAGGACAAAAGAAGATGAAGTTGATATATCAGATCCTGAAATCATTAAGATACAGCCATTTTTAAACGATCTGATAAAAGGCGCCACAAACGATATAATTATATTTGTCAATGAGCCTTTTGTGTCATGCAGGTATGCAGAATCTGATGTTCTCTATGATTCCATGAAAGATTTAAACTGCTCAACAGAAGAAAAAAATATAATTTACCGTCCAGGTTATCCTTTTGGCTCTTTTGCATGCAGAGCTTCTATTAATGTTTCCATAAATGCAGATAAATTATTTTTTGCATGTGAAGATAGAAATGGAAATAGGAATGATAATTTTGTTTATAACATTGTTAATCCTTAAGATAGATTTGCTGTTTTTTGGTTCTTGAAAACAACTAGAAATTATTGGTCAGCCGCACTTAGGCTCTTCACCACAGACATAACCCGGAGCATCCCTCCTATACTGATCACACTTTTGTTGCCAGTCTTTTCGCTCTTTATCACAACTACCATCATCCTCCTCATCACATCCAGCTAAAAAAAGCATTGAAAATAATACAAAGAGTATCAAGATAAAAGTTATCATTATATTTGCCATATTATCTCTTTAAAAGATATAATATTTATATCTATCGGTTATTATTTTTATTTATTCCAAAACTATTTCTTAATAAGAAACCCTATTTAAGAAACCAAAATTATTGTTGAATTTCATAATTAGGTTACACTTCTAATATCCATCCAAATTCTACTTCTCGGTGATATTATGGAAACATTAAGCGAGAAGAAAAGAA
>NYYQ01000058.1 GCA_002686855.1 Candidatus Woesearchaeota archaeon
GAATCCTTATTGGGTTTATTCTTTAAAGAGGACGAGTAAAATGGATGAGCAAATCAAGTGGTATGAGAAAAAAAGGCGAAATAATATCCATACTCAACACATAATATAAACAAAAGTACACCTCTCATAAAAACTGTGGCGAGAAAAAAACTACCCTTCGGGTCGCCTAACACACATTTTATGATTCGCTCTTTGTTCGCTTCGCTCACAATGTCGCTCAATCTTCCTTTTCTTTCAGAAAAGGACATAAAATGTTGTACGTTATATGAACTTTACTCCCTCAATTTATTTCTCCAAAAACCCCAAAATTTATTAATAACAATTAAAATAACTATGAAAATGGCAAACTGCCCTTATTGCGGAAAAGTGCTGGTAGAGAATGAGATGTACTGTTGGCACTGTGAGCAAGCTTTACATGACAAGGAAAGCTACAAAAACAAACCACCAAAGCACCAAAACAAACCATCAAAACCATTAAAAGAGCGGATAGAAATATTCTTAAAGCCAATAATTGATTATTTTAAAAAATTTAAATCAAAATAGAATGTAAAATGACAAGAAAAACATTGATAGCAGCAAATTGGAAGATGAACAAAACTATCAAAGAAACTGTTTCTTTCATTAATGATTTTAAAAATTTAATAAAAAAAATAAAAAATGTAGAAATAGTTATTTGTCCGCCATTTACATCCCTAAATGAATCAAGTAAATTGTTAAAAAGTAGTAATATCAGATTAGGAGCGCAAAACATACATTACGAAAATAAAGGCGCTTTTACAGGAGAGATCTCTCCAGTGATGATAAAAGAACTGGCAGAATATGTTGTCTTAGGACATTCTGAAAGACGGCAATATTTCAATGAAACCAATCAATTAATAAACAAAAAAATAAAAGCAGCATTGAAAAATAAATTAAAAGTAATTCTATGCATAGGAGAAACATTGCAACAAAGAGAAAGTAACAAAACAACAGATATCATTGAAAATCAAATTAAAAATTGTTTGAAAGATATTAATGAAATGAAAAACATTGCAATAGCATATGAACCGATATGGGCTATTGGAACAGGAAAAACAGCCTCTCCAGAACAAGCAGAAGAGACTCATAAATTTATTAGACAATTATTAAAAAAATTATATAATGAAAATATTTCCAATAATGCAAGAATTATTTATGGCGGAAGTGTTAATGAAAAAAATGCAAAAGCTCTATTAAAAATGAAAAACATTGATGGAGCTTTAGTTGGAGGAGCATCTTTAGAACCTGAAACTTTCTCAAAAATTTGCAATGTTTAAATTTATTTTTGAAGCATACATACCTCAAGATATTGTATCTTATTTTTTGCAAAGTATAAAGCACCTTTTAAATTAGTTGAGAAATGCAAATCTGCTTGTAGTATATCCATACCAATGATTTTTTTGTATATATCTTGAGAGTATTTGTAATACTTATTATCCATCCCCTTATCCGCCATCTTTTCATATAATCCTGCAAGCGCCAAATGCGCATCAACGTAATGCGGTCTTATAGAAATTGCTTCTTGATAAAGATGTATAATATATTTAATAGCTAAGCCAATGTTACCTGGAGGAATACGGCCTAATTGCCATTGTATTGTGTTAAACTCTGCTATTAGATATAATTCAACCTCATTTTTGCTTCTTGTAAAATTTGAATTTTCTCCCCTATTATGATAATTTTCTACTAGAAGGGGTTCTAGTCTTCTAATGGCTGTTTCAACTGAAGGTAAGGGTGATGCAACTGATTGTGATAGTGATTTTTCCTTGTTATAATGCAACTTGGATGCAGTACCCCATCCTCCAAAACCTCCTGCATCAGCTTCCAAAAAATTTATTTGAACTTGGCCATTATTTAATCCAACTATTAAATCAAGGCCTATATATCCTATGGGTGTTTCTCCTTTGCTTTTAACAGCGTTATAAATTGCCTTAGTTGCCGCAACAGATTCTTTTTGAATAAGATTAAATATATCTTCAGTCATCCAAGGTACGTTCTCAAATAGCGCAGTTTTTGCTCCTTTATGTGTTGCCACTGGTTCATCGCTTTTTGTATTATATCTTACAAAACCATCTAAAAACATTGGATTTTCTTCTAAGCTTACCCAGCATCTGACATTTGAATCTTGAGGTTGACCAGCAATTACCCATCGTAAAGGTTCTTTTCTTTCTTCAACTAAGATTCCCCCTTCATGAGATTTTTCCAAAAAACTTGCATGGTCTAAAAGCGCATCAATTCCATATGAACGCGCAAACATCATTACTCCTAAACTTTTCGCAGATCTTCTTGGCTTAACAGCATAATCTCCTGAAATTGATTCTTCTAGATCGATTTTGGAAGCAACCCTATCAAATTGCGGCTTTAATAATAAATAATCTGGAGTATTAATTCCTGCATCTACCCAAATTTGCTTTGTTTGCAACTTATCAATGGTTATCCATTTAGCTATGTCCCCATTAACCATCAAATGTTTAGGTCCCCTATAACCATAATCTAAATCATAATAGAAGTTCACTAATCCATCAAGAATTACAGGGGATCTTGTTCTAACTAAATGTATTTTTCCATCTGGCCAATAATTTTTTCCATTCCCCCAAGAATAAAATGTATTTACAGCTACTGCTGTATTGCCATCATTTACCGATAATGCCCCATCTGTGGAGTATGGTATGTGAATAGTGTTAATTGAATTATTACCATGAACAAGGCTTCTTGAACCTGCAAATAGACCCAGTGCATCATCATCACTGCCAATAACCCCTAAAGTCGGAGTGCTTAAAAATTCTGAACCATCTAATCTTATCTCCTCACCGATCTGTATATCGCTTATACCGCTAGCTGATAATATTCCAGGCTTCATTAAATGTTCTTTTGGTATATTTGCAAATAATTTTCTTCTTTTGGCATGAATATTGGGTGGAACAGATTTCTTTTTCCTTCTATTTTTACTCTTAGGCACAAGGTAAGAGTATTTCTGTTATTTTTAAAGTTTGTGATTGTAACTATTTAATAATGAGTAAGAACTTAATTAATTTCAATATATAATTCCTAGGCCCACTATAATCTTGACCATTAGCTAAAACGTTAACATAAAGAATATTTGTTTAAATTGAGTTTCAATAATGGGAAATATTGATGGAACTCTGGTTTGTAGGGCTTCCTTAGAACCAATAATTTTTCAGAAATCTACAACATGTCAAAAACCACCCATCTGATGTAGGTAACATGATTATACTTTGACTATATACAAGTGGTTTTTGATACTCAAAATTCCATGTGTACTGGATGGTTTTCGAGCACACAAAATTCCAATTACAAGTGGCAATATTAACCAAATCAGTTATCTAAAATGAAGCTCCCAACCGCAGCAAGCTGCGGGGTATTAAACCCAAGAATGAAATGGGATTTTGTTGTCTAAGGAACTTCTACGTAAATTTTATGCAAAGAACTATATTGTGGTACCCTAACATCAAAAATATAAGTTCCTGATCTAGCATCTTTTGGAACCCTTACTCCTATGCCTATCTCCTTTTCCTCATTTCTTTCCAATCTTATTGTCCTTGTTTTTGGCTTCCAGTCAAGCTCGTCACTTAATATTTCTTCATTCTTTTTAGTATAACCTGGAATGTCTGGACGCTCTATTATAATATCAAAATCTTTGGTATTTTGAATATTTATTATTCTAATTCCGAAAATATCAAACTTTCCTCTTGGTATTATTCTCTTATCAACCCCAATGCAAACCCTCTCTGTGCTCTCGCACAATAGCTCCCCTATTCTTTTATCAAGCTGTTCAATTGTCAAGCCTTCCAGCTCAGTTGCTTGGCTTGCAAGATTAGAGATAAACCTAATGCCAAATCCAAAAATTGTAAGCGCTATTATAATTGTAACCAAGAAATTCAATGACAGCTCAATTCCTTTTTTCATTTAGTAACACCAGACTTAAAAAAAGTAATTTGAGTAGTAAACTTTTTTTGGTAATCATCCCTCACAACCTCTTCTTTGTAAGTATAAGAGCCATTGTCAAATCTTTGGTCTTTTACTTTTCTAATATACTCGTAATCCATTTCATAAGTCAATTTTCCAGATTCTTCTGGCTTTTCAAGAACAGAAGATATTAGAACATTAAATGTGTTACTATCCCCAATTCCATTCAAGACTATATTAAGCGCTTTTTCACCGAATAAAAGCTCTCCGTTCTTTAATATTATTTTATTAAATCTTATGGGTAAAACCAAATCGTCTTTCATATCCTTTAGTGAAATTTTAAAAGTAAATGTGTCTTTTGTAACATCAAATGGTTCATTATATCTTACTGTTGTTTCTAACTCGAAAAAACTAAAGTCTCTTTCTTCAATTAAAGTAACAGGCCTCACTTTTTCCGGAGGCACTCCAATAGTACATTGATTATTCTCGCAATGATTCTCTAGATATTTTGATTCAACAGCCCTTTTGCCATATACTAGTTGCAGTTTACCTTCACAAACACCATAATCTTGCGGGCATGTGCACTTATTGCCTGGTTTTCTATCTTCCATAGTATCCTTAATCCCATTTCCACAACAATTTGGAGTTGGTGTATATTTACATTGTTTATCTATACATGCAACATTTGAACAAGTTATTTGGCTGCAATCAGAACTTATTTTACATTCAGCCTTACTACATCCATTCGCAAGAGTGAGTAAAGTAAAAGACAAAATGACAAAAAGTAAAAATTTGTTGCTCATTTTCAACACCTTTTTTTGCAGTACAAAAATAATTGAATAACATATATAAAAAAGTTGCTATAAGAACTATCTAACGTACCACTTCATATTCCTTAACTATCAACAGCATAAACAAAATAAGCAATATTGCTCCAACAACCAACCATATTAAGCCAACAGGAATACTGGCTGCAAACATCTGGTACATTCCAAAACCCATAACAATAAACCCTAGCCAAAGAAACTTATCCAAAACAAGCTTCATGATTTCAAATTCCTGTTGTTCTGACAATCGTTTTTTCATTTTAACCTTAACCAACAGTTATAAACACGGTTTTTGATGCATATGTGCCTTCCTCTGAATCTGCGCAACCGCCATCTGGAGTTACTGCTGATTGTAACACCTTAACAATTAACATATCTGTTCCTGCTGTTTTAGGAGCTTTGATATTAACTCCATATGCACTTGCATCAGCTGGACTTAAAGAGAATGAACATCTATCAGATGGGTATCTGGGGTCATATACCTCACTAATACCACCAACATGGTCACTATTCTCTGTATCCATCACCACACTAAGTCCAAACCAGATAGTTTCACTACCGGTATTTTGAACACCCACAGTTAATGTTTTTCTCTCCCCCCTAGATAACTGTACTTCTCTTGGAAATGATATTTTTTCTCCACTAGTCCTCAATTGGCCTGTTATTTGCTCTCTTACCTGTTGCTGCACTTCTGTACCAACACTGGTTATTTGACTAAATTGTGATTTTATGAAACCTAAACCTAAACCTAGTAAAGTCATTGCAAGAACCACAATAACAATTGCTCTAATTGATAATTCTAAAGAAGCCCTTTTATTATTCAACATTAAATCCAACACCTCTTTTTGTTGATTTAATTTATATTATCGCTTATTTATAAAATTTTCTATTTATTTAATCTAAACTTATTAGAAACATTTAAAAATCACCATTAGTTTCATATTTTAATGGCAAGACAACAGAAATTAAAAATTTCGAGCCTTGCCTTAAAATAATAGAAAATGGCAAGAATAAGAAAATTTGTGTCTTATAGAAGAATAGAGAGGCCTTACACAAGGATATCTAAGTACAAAGAAAAATCATTTGTTAGAGCAAACCCTAACATAAAGGTAGTTGCTTTTGAGACTGGAACACCGCAAAAAAAATTTAAATATACTTTAAAGCTGATATCAAAAGATGACTTGCAGATAAGGGATAATGCTTTGGAAAGTGCAAAGCAAACTTCCAACAGACTTCTTGAAAAAAGTATAGGTACATCAGCTTATCACCTAAAAATCAAGCCTTATCCCCATCATATTTTAAGAGAAAATCCTATTGCAGCAGGCGCTGGCGCAGATAGATTCAGCACTGGAATGCAAAAATCATTTGGCAAGCCAATAGGAGCTGCTGCACAGGTAAGAAGGGGGCAAACAGTATTCCAGGTATCTGTAAACAAAGCAAATCTGGAACTTGCAAAAACAGCTCTAACAAGGGCTTCTAAAAAATTACCATGCTCTTACACCATACAAATGACTGAGAACAAATAGCCTTTTTTCTCAAAAAATTTATCTTATTTCCCAATAGAAAAAACCATAAGGTTTATAAACAATTCATATTTCCCAATATAAGCAATTATTATTAAAAAATAACTAATATGGAGGAGTAAAATGGCGAAAGGAAAAGTACACATTAACCTGGTATTTATTGGTCATGTTGATCATGGAAAGAGCACTACAGTAGGTAGATTACTATTTGATACTAAAAATATTGATGAGCAAACCATGAGAAAGTTAAAAGAAAAAGCAGAAAGCCTTGGAAAAGGGGGTTTTGAGTTTGCTTTTGTCATGGATAACTTAAAGGAAGAGCAAGAAAGAGGTTTAACAATTGACTTGGCTCATAAGAAATTTGAAACATCAAAGTATTACTTTACAATAATTGACGCACCAGGCCACAAAGATTTCATTAAAAATATGATTACTGGGGCTTCTCAAGCAGATGCTGGTGTTCTAGTCGTGAGTGGTAATCCCAGTGATGGTGTACAAGCTCAGACAAAAGAGCACGTTTTCTTGGCAAGAACATTAGGAGTTAATCAACTAGTTGTCTATGTCAACAAAATGGACATGGCAAAATATGACCAGAAAAGGTTTGACGAAGTAAAAAAGCAAGTTTCTGAGTTGTTAAAAAGCGTTGGCTATAATCCAGATGAAATTCCATTTGTTGCAGGAGCATCTTTACCAGGAGATAATATTGCAGAGAAATCAAAAGAAATGTCTTGGTATTCTGGTAAAACATTGCTGGAAACAATAGATAACTTTAAAGAACCTGAAAAACCAACAAATTTGCCATTAAGGCTACCTATTCAAGATGTTTATAACATTACGGGTATTGGTGTTGTTCCTGTTGGCAGAGTAGAAACAGGGGTAATGAAAATTAATGATAAAGTAATTGTTGTTCCTGGAAGAGAAGGTAAAGGTGTTACAGGAGAAGTAAAAACCATAGAAATGCATCATGAGCAGATGCAGCAGGCAGAACCAGGAGACAATATAGGATTTAATGTTCGTGGTATAGGTAAAAATGATATTGCAAGAGGAGATGTACTTGGCCATACAGACAATCCACCAACTGTTGCAACAGAATTTACTGCACAGATGGTTGTTTTGAATCACCCAACCGTTGTAAGTGCTGGTTACACTCCAGTATTCCATATACATACAGCACAGGTAGCATGTCAAGTTATAAAAATAGAAAAGAAACTTGATCCTGCTAGTGGAGAAACAAAAGAAGAAAATCCAGACTTTATTAAGAATGGGGATGCAGCAATTGTAAAGATAAAACCAATGCAACCTATGGTGATAGAAGTACAAAAAGAGATTCCACAGATGGCAAGGTTCGCAATAAGAGATTCTGGAACCACAGTTGCTGCTGGAATGTGCATAGATTTAGTTAAGAAATCATAGAAATCTGATATCTTTGATTTTTGAGCATAATTATCATCACCTCTTAACAATATTCATGATTAGCATTATCTTATCATGAGGTAGGCAACATGCAAAAAGCAAGAATAAAATTAGCAAGCATAGACATAAATAAAATCAATGAAGTTTGCAGTTACATAAACGATATTGCAGAAAAAACCGGAGTAGAGATGCGCGGTCCGATTCCAATGCCTACCAAAAAGTTAAGGGTTACAACAAGAAAAAGCCCTGATGGAGAAGGATCTGCCACCTGGGAACGCTATGAGATGCGTATCCACAAAAGACTTATTGACTTGGGTCTTGATGAACGCGCCTTAAGATTGGTGATGAGAGTACCTATTCCTGAAGGACTTAATATTGAGATCGAAATGATTGAATGATAATTCTGAATAATATATTACTCAAGTCCTGAATGACTAGGAAATTGTTTACAATTTTCGTTGGCTGAAGGACTTAATATTGAGATGCTGGAGTAATTCTTTAAATTTTTATTTATTAAAGTAAGGTTATTGTTTATTATTTTTTAATGATATTTTTGTTATTGGATTAACTTTTTGATTTTATTTTTAATTGGCTTGGTTTTATGAAAACTGTGCTATCACGTTTTTAGTTTACATCATAACATCAATTTGGTGATGTTGTATGTACAAACTTAATTTTAAAAAACGTGTTTGGATTGTCAAACAGCATTTGAAAGGTATTTCTACATCCAAGATTTGTCTTGCACAAAATATTAGTCGTATGACCATTTCAAATTTGATTAAATCATATAATGTGTTTGGCTGGGATGGCCTTAAAGACCATAAGACAGGACGACCAGAAACAAAACTGAGCAAGAATGCCGAAATTATCATACTAGATTTGAGAAAAAGATTTGGTTATGGTGCTTGCCATATTGAGCAATTACTCAAAAGAAAAGGTTTTGGCATAAGTCATAGGCAAATAGAAAAACTTCTTCTTAGAAATGACTTAGTTAAGCCAAATATCAAGAAGCAAAAAAGCAGGAAATGGGTTAGGTATGAGCTTCCAAATCCTAACGATATGGCTCATACTGACTGGACTTACTGTCCATTCACCGGCAAACATCTTAGTGTTTACATAGATGATAGAACAAGGTTAATAACTAGTTTTGGCTTGTTCAGCAGAGCTACAGCAAACAATTCAATAGCTCTGCTGAAATCTGCTATAGTAGAATACGGCAAACCAAAAAGTGTGATGACAGATCATGGACCTCAATACTACACAAACAAAGGAGATAGCCAAGTAAACACACAATTTAGAATTGTGTTAAATGCTTTAGGCATAAAGCATTATTTAGCTAGAGTGAATAGACCCCAGACAAATGGAAAGGTTGAAAGATTCTTTTTAACTTATAAAACAGAATATGCAACGGGAAGCTTCAAAAACATATATGATTTTATTAAACACTATAACGAAGAAAGAATCCACATGAGACTAAACTACCAAACACCAAAAGAAGTATGGAACGAATTGAAAAATGTAAATTAGTTTCGTGATGTAAAGCAGTTTCGGGATAACAAATGGTTTTATGAAAACTGTGTTGTCACGAAACTACTAGACATATCAAAACTACTAGACAGTATCCATAGAATAAAACAAGAAAAAAACATCAATATACTCTTAAATCTCATTTAAATATTGATATTTACAATAAAAAACTAAAACCTAATAGAAATATGAATTGTCTTCTAAAAATAAATAAGTTTAATATTACATATACTAAAAGAAAAGTGTCTAGTAAAAACGTGATAGCACATGGTTTTATGAAAACAGCAAAATATTTAAATCCTAACTTCTAAGAGGAAATTATCAATAAAAAAGGTGATGTCTAAATGTGCGTGTGTAATAAATGTACCACAATTGGTGGAACTTTGTTCTTGATAGTTGGTATTTTGTATTTGTTAACCGACTTGAATTATATAGCTTTCTGGAACCTTAATTGGTGGACAGTATTGTTTTTGTTAGTAGGTATTGGTGGCCTAGCTTCATCAAAGTGTCCTGAATGCCAAGATAAGGGTAAAGGAAAGAAAAAGTAATTCATTATTTCTTTTTTTATTTTTATTATTATAGTTTTAATCATTGCTGCAAAATTTATTTTTAAATTGTTTTTCTATTTCTGAAACCATAAAGTTTTATAAAGAAAATAAAAATACAAAAAGATCATAAGCCGGGATCGCATAATCTGGCATTGCACAGGCCTGGAATCCTGTTAGCAAGCCTGGCCCTTCTGGGCATCTGGGTTCAAAAACAGCATATCCTCATACAGTTTTTAGCTACAACTAGTTTGTTGCTTACCAAAACAATCGGAGGGTACCTGTTCGAAAGTCCCAGTCCCGGCGTTTATTTTTATTCAAAAAAAGATAAAAAACCAAAATATTTATAAACTATAGCAACTATGGTAGCTATAGAATGGTAACTACAATACAATTAAGTAATAAAACAAAAGAACTCATAACTACTTTTGGCACAAAGGAAGATACATATGAACAAATAATCAAAAGAATGTATAATCTTGCTGTCAAAGAGCAATTGAGAGAATTCCTTATGTCTCCTAAAGACACTGTTTCATTAGAAGAAGCAAGAAAAATTATTAATGATTAGAATGGTTAAGATAGTAATTCTAAAAACATTAGTCCTAGAAATAAAGAAAAAATTCAACAAATCAGAAGCCAATAAGATTTTAAACCTTATGCAGTCACTTGAAAATAATCCAAACAAAGGTAAGCTTCTTGGATCTGTAGGGGGAATAATTATTAAAGAGTTAAAATATAAGAATTTTAGATTTTATTTTCTAGCAGACGGGTATAAATTAAAATACTTAGATAAAAAAGAATTTGTTGATTTACTTCTTAAATTTGTTAGGATGTCTGATAAAAAACACCAACAAAAAGCAATTAATGAGATTAAAACTATACTTCTAAAAATTGGTTTTGAAGATTTTTAAATTGGTTTTGAAGATTTCTAATTATGTTGAAACAAGTCACACAAATGCCCACCATTTTACCAAGAACATATAGCAAACGTGCTAAATTTTTGTACATATTCCACGTTTGCTATGTTGGAAATGGTACACAAAATGTTCGATTGTTTACCATTTCCGCTATATACTGCCCAGTCCCAGCGTTTATTTTTTTCTTGAAAAGATAAACCAGTGAATTTGCGTAGCAAATTTTAACGCGTTTATTATTCTTATCCCTAATAAAAATAAATAAAAAAAGAAACAGATTATTTGGTTTCTAAACAATCAATTTAATTCTTAATTTAATTACTCTTTTTTCACATTAGCTGCTTTTGGACCTCTATCTCCTTGCTCTACATCAAACGTAACAGCGTCATTCTCTTGCAAAGATACTCCTTCTCCAAGTGCTGACTGATGCACAAAGTACTCTTTTCCGTCTTCTCCGGAAACAAATCCAAATCCCTTCATTTCGTTAAAAAACTTTATTGTTCCTTTCATTTTTAAGATTTCTCCTCCTTTTGTGCTTTATTAATTTTTAGTTGACATCCATTGTAATAATGCTTATGTGATTTAGATTTGTTAACAACAAATCTTTGTTTACACAATTTATAGTACCTTACAACATTATAATCAACTATCTAATTGGGTGAAAAGGGAAATTCTTTTTAAATGATTCTATTTATATGCTTAAAATGCATAGAGTCTAAAAACTATTGAGCAATTACGGCTATTGTTCAAGAAGAAAGGCTGAAGGATTGATTAAAGATATTGAAAAAATATTTTCTTAATATTATGATAGTTTTTTTAGGTGGCTATCGCTATCTTCTTTTTTGAAAATGGTTTTTAGTTTAGATAACATATTGATTATTTTTATATTACCTTTTATTAGTAGTAATAAAACCGAAAGGTTTATATAGTGATATGATCTACATATCCTTAGTTAATATAAAATAAAAATGCCATCAAAATTAACATATGCATTAGCTGTTGGGGCTATAGTAGCAGGTACGGTAACAACTACTCTTCCAGGATTTCCTAATTATGCTCATGCTGGAACTCAATCACAAAATCAATCAACTTTATCTGATAAGATAGGCCAATTAACTAATAGTATAAAAAAAGGAATTCTAACAAGTTCAGTGGCACAAACAGCTGTTAAATCAGCTCTAACTTACTTAATTGATAGATCATATAAGAATAATTTATCAGGAGATGTGAATGGTAATAGGACTCTTGGAATAGTAGCATTACATGGAATTGAAAATTTAATGGGGACTGATAAGTTTGGATCAACCCGGGGTGAATATGGTAAGTCATTAAACGTTGCGTTTCAAGCCCACCAAAAAGCTGAAGATGGATATAGAATTGGAGGTGATGGATCGCCTATGGCAACTGAGGATTGGATGAGACAAGCTGTTAAATCGGGTAAAATTGATATGACTGAGAGCCAAGCAGCAATAATTGGAAAAGGATACACTCAAATTGTGCAATCAGCCAAAAAAATGTTTAAGGATAGAGCAACATTACTTGACTTCATGAGTCATTTTGAAGACGCATACACAAAAGTACTCGCAGGATACTCAAATTCAGATTTAGGAAGAGAAAAGTTAGGAAATTTTGGTAAACTACTCCAAGCTGGAATTGATTCAGTTGATGTTTTAAAAGGAGAATATAGAGAATTAAGGGAACGGGAAAATGAATTGAAAAAGTTTCATTCTGCTCTTATCGTTCAACTCGAAGAAATGGGGGATTCACCAAATAATGTTGATAATTGGAATAAAACTTCCGATCAAGCTAATAAAATACAACTAGAACTTGGGGATGTTTCCTTTAGAGCAAAACAGATATTATATGGTGCATTATATGGTGCATTAGAAAATAAGCTATCTTACGTAGTTGAATTTGCTGAAAGAAGACGAAAAGAGATGGGTGATGAATCAATTGATGCTTTGGGAGCTGGACTTAATAGAGCAAGAGAATTGCTTGATAAAGCTATTTTAATTCAGCATTAAATCCAATTAAACTATTCTAAATTAATTAAAAACATTTAGATTTCTCTTATAACAAATTTATAGATTCAACCTTTAAGTTTCCCTCAATATAAAGAATAGTTATTTTTAAATAACCAGATAATTTTCCTTCTAGGGAATTTATGTATAAATTTCATTAATTATTGGGGGGTGTATTATTTACTCCATTAAATATAGTTACAATTAAGTCATCAGCTTGTGTTACAGAATAATTTTCTTAAAATGATTTAAACGTCTACACTCAATTTCGGAGTTTTTTTCAAACCCTTATCTTGCCCTTATGCCAATCCGTAAGAAGTTGTATTGCAGCTCTTCTCTCATCCACTACGCCTTTTTTCATGAGCATATTTCTTTTCTTTCCGAATTCAAATAATAACTTTTCTGGGTCTAATTTAGAATCAAGGCCATATTCTTTTTCAAGAGCAATTGGATTGTTTCTTTTGAACATCTTAATCAGCTCATATGCAACAATATCCGGATCATTAAGCTTAGAGGGGCTGATTGCTGATGTTAACCCCAGTAAAATCTCTTTTCTGTCCCCATACGGAACAACTCCAGGAGTATCTATCAACATTAGCCCAGCCTTGCCTGCAATCAATTGTAAGCCTTTTGTAAACCCGGATTCTGAACTTGTTTTTGCCTTCCCACCTTTAGAAAGCTTGTTTATCAAAGAACTTTTTCCAGTGTTAGGATAGCCAATAACAGCAACATTTATTTTCTCTTTTTTAAATTTGCTTTTTATTTCTTTAATTAGCTCATTTATGCCCATAAACATTTTACAAGAAATCAAAGCATAATCTGAAGTTTTATATCTGTTTTTTATGATTTCAACAGCAGATTTAGAAACAAGGTCTGCCTTATTAAACACAAGAATTACTTTTTTCCCGTATTTTTTAGCATAATCTTCAAATTTTTTATTTCTGGTAAGTTCAGGCATTCTTGCATCTAATACTTCCAGAATAATATCTGATTTCCTTATTATTTCCCTGACAACAATCCAAAATCCTTTCTTCATAGAACTAAACTGTACTTGCTTATTTAAAAAACTGCTTATTATTCAAAATGATCTTCATAGCAAAAAACTCTGCCTTGCCCCTTAAAGCTGCAGCTTCCCTGTATCTCTATCACATTACCATCCAGAAACTCCCTAAAATTATTAACCAATTTGGTACAGTCTTTGCATCTGCTAAAGCAAGTCCCTACCTCAACTTCAAACTCTCCCTTGTCTTTTTTAGATAATTTTGAGGGAACTTCAGAAGCGTTCATAAACTGGCTGTAGACCTTAGTTACAAAACTATCATCTGTAAATTTTTCAGAGAGTTTTACAGATAAAATGCATTTCTTCGGGCTTCTGTCATTTACTACTTCTTTTTTTATTGTGACGCAAAGGCCATTCTTCATCCTGAATTCATTACCTCTTTTCTGTTTTAAAATTTTGTCAGGAAGTTTAATACTGCCATCAGGATTGAACTCTATCATTTTTATAAACTCCAACTGCCGGATTCTTCATCCCTAGAACAAACAGCATATTCAATTTTTCTCTTCACCAGTTTCTCAAAAGTATTCTTAGCAACATCAGGAGAATTATTATTGCCGGATAAATGCCCAAGCAAAACCAATGATAACTTTTTTCCTTTTTCCTGAATCAGAGAACTTGCATGTATATTGCTCAAATGACCTTCATCAGACAATATCCATTTCTTAAGAAAAGCAGGATAATGCCCATTAATGACCATATCAATATCATGGTTGCTCTCTAATAAAACACCATTTAATTTTGGGATAGTTCGTTCCATTTGTTTTGTAACAATACCAGTATCAGTAAAAATTCCAAATTTTCCAAAAACAAAACCGCAAGAACTTACATTATGGGAGGTTATTACAGGCTTAATCCTCAAGCTTCCAATCTTAAAACTTTTATTAACAGAAAACATTTTCATTTCTATTTTGCCTAATTTAAGCTTAGTTCCAGCATAAGTTTCATTTGCCATATACAAGGGAATTCCAAATCTTTTTGATAATACTCCAGCACCGGCAACATGGTCATGATGCGCATGAGTAAGAATTATTCCATTAACATCTTCCAAACTCTTGCCCAACTTACCCATTCTAGACTCAATTTCCCTTCCGCTTTTCCCGGCATCGACCAACACAGAAGAACTGTTATTCTCAATTAAACAGCAATTCCCATTGCTTCCTGAAGCGATAACAGAAATTTTCATTCATTCCCTTTAACATAGGTTTTATAAAAAACTTATGATTCAAGC
>NYYQ01000059.1 GCA_002686855.1 Candidatus Woesearchaeota archaeon
CATATGAGCCTAAGCTATAAAACACCCAAAGAAGTCTGGAACGGATTTAAAAATGTAAATTAGTTTCGGGATGTAAAGCAGTTTTGGGATAACAGAGTTAATCAATGATAGCCACAAATAAAACGTATAAATATCTAATATTAATATTGCAGATTTAATTAGGAAGAAATAGAGAATAACAACAATTCAAAATATGATATATAATAGAGAAAAGGGTTAGATTTATTAATACTTGTAATATCATTGAATTATTTAAATGAAAATGGAATCTAATAGTACAATAAAAACAGAACTTGCCGTAATAGGAGCAGGCCCCGCTGGTTATGTGGCTGCAATAAGAGCAGCCCAGCTTAAACATAAAGTGGTGTTAATTGAAGAAGATAAGCTAGGAGGCATCTGCCTTAACTCCGGTTGCATACCCTCAAAAGCCTTAATTTACGCATCAGATTTTCTAGACAAGATAAAAAATTCATCCAATATGGGGATTAAGGTAGGTAAAGCATCCATAGACTTTAAAAAAATGCAGCAATGGAAAGATAATATTGTTTTAAAACTTAATAAAGGAATCGATACACTTTGCAAAGCAAACAAAATTACAATTATCAAAGGAACAGCTTCTTTTAAATCCTCAAACAAACTAAAAATAATCAATAACAATAATATTTCTTATGTTGATTTTAAAAAAGCAATCATTGCAACAGGCTCAAAACCAATAGAACTGCCAAATCTTAAATTCAATAGTAAAAAAATAATAAGCTCAACAGAGACTCTCTCCCTAAATAAAATTCCAGATAATTTCGTTGTTATAGGTGGAGGCTATATTGGTCTGGAACTTGGAACTGTTTATGCAAAACTAGGCAGTAATGTTTCTGTTGTTCAGATGACAGATCAGATTTTACCTGGATTTGACAAAAGTATTGTGGCTATTTTACATAAAAACCTGGAAAAAATGAATGTAGATATTTACCTTAATTCAAAAGCAGATAAATTTGAAAATAATAAAGTGATAATATCTTCAAAGGAAAAAGGAAAAATTGAGCTGGATGCAGATAAAGTATTGGTTGCAGCAGGCCGTTTCCCTAACACAAAAAATCTAGGTCTTGAAAACACAAAAGTAAAGTTAGATAATACCGGCTTTGTTAAAGTTGATAATAATTTAATGACAAACGATAAAAATATCTATGCAATAGGAGATGTTTCTATCGGACCTATGCTTGCGCATAAAGCATCATACCAGGGAAAATTAGTCGCAGAAATCATAGCAGGAAATAAGCAAAGCTATGAAAATGTTATTGTTCCTGCTATAATCTTTACAGACCTTGAAGTTGCCATTGTAGGTTTGACAGAACAACAAGCCAAGAATAAAAACATAGAAGTGAAAACAGGAAAATTTCCATTCCTTGCATCAAGCAGAGCTATGACAAGAGATGAAACCCAAGGTTTTGTTAAAATAATTGCAGATGAAAAAAACAATAAAATACTAGGAGTTCAGATCGTAGGCAGCGAAGCATCCGACCTTATTAGTGAAGCGGCTTTGGCCATAAAAATGGGAACTACTTTGCAAGATTTAGCCTTAACAATACATCCGCATCCAACCTTAAGCGAGAGTTTAATGGAAGCAGCAGAAGCAACAATGGGCAAAGCAATACATATATTAAATCCGAAATTGTGATTCTGCCGATAGGAGATCTTTTTGACAATTCCTAGAATGTTTGAGTTCCACTTTTCAGAGCCTATTCTCATAGTACTTGTGTTTAACATATGCGCGTTAAGCGAAGCAGATAAAGCTAAAACGAGGTCGAATGGAAAAAGAATTTGTTATTTTATAGTGGTGTCAATATAAGAAGATTTATAAAGATTTAAATTTTATCAATATGAATAAGGAAGTAATAACAATGTCAGATTTAGGAACTCAAATTATTGAATTTTTCATAGGTACATCACAAGAACTTAGAAAAAGAGTAGATGCAAATATAGCTTATGTAGCATATTTAGCGGAATGGGGAGCTTTAGCAGTTTCCGTAAAACATGCTATGGGAGGAGTTGTTGAACCAATTAGTACAACACTTGCAGTTGATGCAATAGCAAGAATGTGTCGGTCTATTTATGCCTCAAGGGGGGGAGGGGGTAGGGAAGGGGTGCCTGATAAGATGCCGGAGGCCGGCATAATAGGAACATATAGAGAACTCAGATCTAATTCTTCTCATTCTTTAAACGCTATGAGTAGTACGTCTGCTTCAAGAAGGGCCTTTATGGGGCTTGCAGGAGAGTATATACTCGTAGCTATGGGTGCGACATTAGCATTGCGTGCAATACCCTATTCGGGTCTTTTAGGAGAACCAAGCAATAGTGCCAGCATAGACGATTTAGCTAGAATTAAAGGTCACGATGAATTTTCTGATTTCTCTGGGACTTCCGAAATAAAGGATCTTGGTGCACTCAGAAGTTATTTAGTTGATGAAGGTACAAGTAAGATTCTTGAAAGTGGAATTATGAGGTATATTTCACGAGGAATACGAGTTGGATCCAGAACGATAAAATTGGAATGGTATACTGATGGCGAGCTTATAATGCATGTATACGAGCCAACAAATGTAGATTACACTGTTGAAAGAGTCAGCAAAAATCCAAGATTTTCTAAGCTCCCATTCCCTTTTAACGAAGTATATTCAGATCCTGGAATGGAAGGGAATATTCTAGTAGGAGATAATAATTATGTTGCAATAAACATGGTACGTGCAGGCGAATTAGAGCAGAGAGTATTCCATAGTGATGGTAGTTCTACTGTGATTCGTTTTGATACATCTTTTAATGGAGTTGGAGCTATACAAGTTAATACTACTTTAGGAACTGAGCCTGTGACTACCCTGCTAGGATATTATAAAGATGCAAACCCCGAGAAATTTATCACAGATATAGCCCCTTTAGCTCTTGGCAGAGCCAATATGAAATACCGCGGACTTCTTGATGGTGCCATTGGTGAGTTAAGAAAACAAGGAAAATTAAGATAGAAATTATTTCGACTGGTTTTATAAAATATTATAATTAGTTAAACAAATTCTCTCACTACTTCAACCCTTTAGTTTCTCAGAAGATAAAGAAAAAATTCTTTTTTATAGATTGCGAGCAATGCGGCGAGCCTAGATTTTGTGCGAAGCACGGAATTAATTTATCTCTTTTTTATTGGAATTTTTAGAATTGCCATTTTACTATTTAGTACTCATTCTCGATTGAATTTTAACACATATCACAATCTAAGAACTCTTTTTCAAAACATGAACACTAGTAATACTTCCAGCACCGCCAATATTTTGCGCAAGCGCATATTTAATATTATCTATCTGCCTTTTTCCAGCTTCTTTCCTTAATTGTAAGACAAGTTCATAAATTTGTGAGGTTCCTGTAGCGCTTATTGGATGTCCTTTTGCTTTTAAACCTCCAGAACTATTCACAGGAAGCTTTCCATTAAGTTTAGTAACCCCTTCTCTTATAAGCCTTGCGCCCTCTCCCTTATTACAAAATCCTAGGTCCTCATAAGAAATCAGTTCTACAGGAGTAAACGCATCATGAATTTCAGCAATATCTACATCATTTGCTGTTATTCCAGATTGAGCATAAGCATTTTTTGCAGCAGTTATTGTTGAATTCCAAGAAGTCATATCTTTTCTCTCAAAGCTAGTCAGATTACTGGTATTTAGCCCACTACCAGCTACCTCAACATCCGTCTTATCCTTGCTTATTATAACAGCACCTGCGCCATTGCACGGTATACTGCAGTCAAACAATCTTAATGGAGAAGCAACAACCGGACTTTTTTTAATCATATCCAAGGTTACTTTTTTCCCATAAAACCTTGCTTTAGGATTATCAAATGCATTCTCATGGTTCTTTAAAGCTACTAAAGCCAAATCATCAGAACTTACTCCATACTTCATCATGTACTGTTGGGCAACTAACGCATTCTGAGCAGGAAATACCATACCCTCTGACTGCTCATAAATTCTTTCACCCCCTCTGAACATTTCATCTGTAACATTCTTAGAGATATTTGCCACTAGTTTATCAAAACCAACAATTAAAATATTATTAACTCCATTTGCTTTTTGAAAGTCAATTGCATTCCATAATGCAACTCCTCCGCCTGCGCAGCCAGCAGTAATATTAACTATTGGAATCTTTTTTTGAAATAAACTGCTTAGCATTGGAGCGGCATGCCTCTGCCTTTCGCCATTTGATTCCATCTCCATGCTTGAGATAAAGATAGCATCTATATCTTCCAGAGTTATATTGCCATTAGCAAGCGCTTCTTCAACACATTCATATATCATTTCATAAGAATTTCTCTGGTCAACATCAAATTTTGTCATGCCAACGCCTTTTATATAGACCATCATAATCAACTCAAAATTTTAATTAAACATTACTCTTGATTTTTGCTCCAAATTTAGCCATTTTTGATTTAAGTTTATCTCCCACGGTAATCTTTTTTTTCTCTGGATTTTCAAGTATGCTCTTTAGCAACATAACCTTCTCCAGCTCATCTACATCTTCTGGAATTTCTGCCAAAGGCTCTATGCCTAATTCATTTGTTCTTTTAATAGCATCATCCCCATAAACAACAAGACGTTCTTTACCCACCACCATCTCTTTTGTTATTATTGGGCCTATAACAAGATTTACTTCCTCGCCCAACATACCAACTAGTTTTGATGTCATTTTCAAAGCAGTATTAAAAGTATACGGGTTTGCTTTACCATCAACCAGTTTTATGTTTGGATGAGCGCTCACACCTTTTTTAGCAGGCTTAAGATTAAATTTTATTGCCTCGAGCTCATCACCAACTATTTCCATATTTTTGGTGTTATCATTACCTGTCCCAATTTCAGCAGCTGCTTTAAGATAATCAGGCATCTTAAGCATTCCCATCTCACTGAATACTGTATCAAGCGCAACAGCATCCTTACTTACCAAAATCATGTTAAGAAAAGCAGGCTCTCCAAGCAAAGTAGGACCTTGTCCATGCATGCCTATGGTCGCATCACCAATAGTTAAGAAAGATGGCAAAACTTTTAGCAACTTAGGCAATGTTTTTTCTATATCCTCTGAAAACATTCTTTTTTGGGTTCCTTCATCAGCAAGCCTAATCATATTTTCCACTGCGCCAGAAATACCAATCTGTGAATTTGTTTTCATTACAGGAACATTTATTATCTTTCTTTCCATAACTTCCTTTGCAATCCTGAAATTAAATCCTTCTTCATTTTTTTCCACACAATCTGCTTTGCTTAGGTCAATAAAAAGAACACTATGTTTCTTACACACCTCAAGAATTCCAGCTTTCTTAGCAGCAGCCATAACATCATTTCCAATCATTGCTTGCTCAGCAATAATAATATCTTTTACACCCTTCTTCTTTAGAGATACAATAATTTCATTCAAGAGTCTTGGATTTGTGTTGACTGTTTGATATGGATATGCTGGTTCTATAATACTTGGCTTTATCAGGACTTTATCATTTTCTCCAACATCATAAGATTTTAACAGCTCTAATGATTCTTCCAATGCTTCTCCAATATCATATTTTATCTTTGTTATAACTACTGCTTCATCTGTTTTTGCTTTCTCTACCTTATACTCATCTCCTATCTTGTAATTTTTCATAGTTTTTTTTGGAATCCTGTTTCCATGTTCATCTTCTAACAATAGAACATTATACGGAATTACTGGATGCATAGGAGAAGGTATACTAACTCTTGTAATGCCAATTACCTTTATGTCATTGCCTTTCTGCTTTGTTATAGGACCTTTGCAATAAATGCACTTCTCAACCGGATAAAGCCATTTCTTGTTGTCCTTTTCACAAACCCATCTAATTATCATTTATCCACCTATATATTTTAATACATGTGCTGTTACAGTACTTCCAACACCACCTACATTATGCGCTAAACCTATTTTTGTTCTATCAATTTGTCTTTTATCTGCTTGTTTACGCATTTGCTTCACTATTTCATAAATTTGCGAGATTCCTGTAGCGCTCACTGGATGTCCTTTTGCTTTAAGTCCACCAGAAGTATTTACAGGAAGCTTTCCATTAAGTTTAGTAACACCTTCTCTTATAAGCCTTGCGCCCTCCCCCTTATTACAAAATCCTAGGTCCTCATAAGAAATCAATTCTACAGGAGTAAACGCATCATGAATTTCTACAAAATCAATATCTTTGGGAGTTACTCCAGCTTGCTTATAAGCAGATCCCACAGCAAGCCTTGTAGCTTCCCAACTAACCATATCCCGAGCTTCAAAAGCAGGAAGCCTATCAGTATATAATGCAGATCCAACAATCTCCACATCATTTTTTTCCTTGCTGATTATTGCTGCTGCAGCGCCATCAACAGAAATACTGCAGTCAAATAACCTTAAAGGAGAAGCAACAACCGGACTTTTTTTAATCATATCTAAGGTTACTTTTTTCCCATAAAACCTTGCTTTAGGATTATCAAATGCATTCTCATGGTTCTTTAAAGCTACTAAAGCCAAATCATCAGAACTTACCCCATACTTCATCATGTACTGCTGTGCAATCAGCGCATTTTGAGCAGGAAAACTTAGACCTTCTGTTTGCTCATATATTCTTTCTGACGCCATCATCAAATCATCTGTTACATATTTTGTTGGTGGTGGGGTAAGCTTTTCAACTCCTACAACCAAAGTATTTTTGCTTTCTGAGTTAACAGCATTCCATATTGCAGCTCCACCTCCGCTGCAAGCTGCAGTGACCCTTATAATGGGTATATCTTCATCTTTAAGAATACTACTCAAAACACCAGTAAATAATCTTTGCCTCTCAGCATCATTTTCAGAGTCGCCTTTTGATATTATGATTTCATCTATATCAACTAGAGGCATATCAGCATCATCCAATGCTTCCATTATAGCCTCATAACAAAGTTCCTGGGTGGTTTTTACATGAACCCCGAATTTTGTCATTCCTACTCCTTTTATGTACATTTTTACACCTAAAAGAATTATTTTTTACCGGAATATCTTCCCCTAAACTTATCTTTATCAACTATTGCTAAAACCATTTTTACTTTTGAAACCAGCTTTTCCTTCCTATAAACCTCACCACCCACCAAAGCAATTTTTTTAAACATAAATTGCAGCTTAGCCTCAAACCTTATTGTTTGTCCTGGAAATGTTGGCCTTAAAAATTTAGCGCTCCTTATCTTATACGCCAAAATATCTTTCTGCTCATGATTTTCTATGTTGTATCTTACAAGCAATGTAGCAGCTTGGCCAAGACCTTCTACAATCAAGGCGCCAGGCATTATTGGGAAATTAGCAAAATGTCCTTTAACCCAATATTCATCGTTTCTAACATCTTTTGTTGCTGTTATATTTTTTTTATCCAATCGAGTGACTTTATCTATATAGAGGAATGAGTCTCCATAAGGTATTATTTTTTTGATATTCTCTCTGCTAATTTCTCCATTTTCATCCTTAAATCTATCTATCGAATTCACATCAAAACTAACTTTAGAGCATTTAAATATCTTTCGCTACACTACTGTACTCACAACTTTAACTTATCAGCCGAGAAGTCTCCTTGTGTGAGCTGGGAGATGAGAGGTCGATTGCCCTATGAGAAGGAGTGTCCAGTGGTTGTCAAACACCATAATTATAAGGATATAGGCTCTCTAAAACCCACTTTTTCCACTGGACATTCACGCGTAAGATATATAAATGAATACAATCTTAAAATTGGTTAATGATAGCTCACAGATTTAGATTATATCCAAACAAGAATCAAGAGGTAAAGCTATTAGAAAACTTTGAATTATGCAGACAAACCTATAATACTCTTCTTGGCGAACTTAACAAACAGAAAGTTATCGACAAATCACAAATTCAAGGCATATTACCTGATATGAAAATCTGTGAGCCAGAACTAAAAAAAGTTTATTCGAAAACTTTACAATATGAATGCCATCGTTTATTCTCTAACCTAAAAGCTTTGTCGGAGAGCAAAAAGAAAAACAGAAAAGTTGGCAGATTAAGATTCAAAGGCAAAGGTTGGTTCAAAACTATTACTTACAATCAATCAGGATTCAAGCTAATAAATAATGGAAAAAGGTGTCAAGTGTTACATCTGTCTAAGATTGGAGATATATCAATCAGATGCCATAGGAATATTAATGGAAAAATAAAACAAATAACAATCAAAAAAGAAGCTTCAGGAAAATGGTTTGCTTCCATAATAGAAGAGAGGAAAGATGTTATCAAACAAAAGCCAATTAAAAAATTGGTAGGAATAGATTTAGGTCTTACAGATATTGTCTATGACAGTGATGGTAATAAAATTGTTAATCCAAAACAATCAAAAAAACATGCAGAAAAACTAGCATTATTGCAAAGAAAAATGTCAAAAAAGAAAAAGGGTAGCAATAACAGGGACAAATGGAGGATAAGATTAGCAAGACAATATGAAAAGCTAGTAAACACAAGAGATGATTTCTTGCATAAATTATCAAGATATTATGTAAATAATTATGATGCAATAGGCATGGAAAACATGAAAATTACAAATATGGTTCATAATAAACATTTATCAAAATCAATACTTGATGCTTCTTGGGGTAAACTCAGGCAGATGATCTCTTACAAGGCTGAAAGAGCTGGTAAAAGGTTTATGTCTGTAAATTATAGGGGAACAACACAAAGATGCAGTCAATGCATAAACAAAGTTGAGAAAAAAATACAGGAGAGAGAACACAAATGCCCTCATTGTGGTTTTGAAACCTCAAGAGATCATAACTCTGCATTAGACATAAAAAGGTTAACTCTCATAGAGATAGGCAAGGGACTTGCCGAATCAACGCTTGTCGAGATGGAAGCTCTACCTATTATTAGGCAACTGCCGTCAATGAAACAAGAAGCTCCTTGCGAAAGCTAGGGGTAGTTCACGAAAATTATATAAACTAACCCCCACCAATATAATTTATGACTTGGGAATTTTTCCATGAAATAGGAAGGAAAATGATCCATTTAACAATTTTAATAGTTCTAGTTTTATTCTTTGCAATAAAGAATCAAGCAGGACAGCAAGCAGCGCTTCTTTTTCTTGTAGGACTGCTGCTAATATTCCTTGTCCTGGAGTATTTTAGATTAGAACTTAATTTTAAACTCCCCTTTTTTCATCAATTTATAAGACCAAAAGAACAATATAGGGTTTACGGTGTCGTATTTTTCCTTACCTCCACAATAATAGTTTTTGCAGTTTTTGATACAGCAATTGCTCTTGCGGCTTTGCTTATGACAACTTTTGGTGATATGGCTGCTGCTATTGCAGGAAAAAAATATGGAACAACAGTTTTATTTCGCAACAAAACAGTTATTGGTTTTATGGCAGAATTGGTAGTAAACCTTATAGTAGCCGTAGCAATAAGCTTATTCTTCGCAATTAATATCTATATTCCGATAATAATGGCTTTTGCAGCCACAATAACAGAAACATTGGTTGATGAGTTAGATGATAACTTGATAGTTCCTCTTGTAAGCGGTTTTATAGGCCAGATTCTCATTTTTTTAATTTAATTTTTTGCTCTAGTTCAAAATTTCCTATTGATTCCACCATCTCAGACATGGATTTCAACCCAAATTCTAAAGATGATTTATCGCATATTTTATCATGAACATATGGTTGCAGTATCCATACTTTATCCAGATTAGAAAAAGGATTTATGAAATATATACTCAAAAATTGCATTCCAGCAAAATCTTCCCATTTACTTGCAACAAATCTGATATTTTCTTTGTTATTTAGGGTAAAAATCCCTGCATTATCCTCTTTTTTTAGGATATTAAACAAATTAATTTCTAAAATCGGACTCACAATAAAATATTTGATGTTGTCTTTATAATGGACAATAAAATCAAAACCTTCGCTTTTCTTTTTCACACTTAGAATACTCTTCCTTACAACATCCCTATTCTCTAAAAACCTTATATTCCATTCAACTAAGAAAGAATTTACATCTTGCATAGAAATATTATTAAAATAATTATTTATAAAGATTATGTATTAAATGTTTTTACTTAACCAAAATTTTATATAGTAATAGTTTCATTTTAAGAAACAGATTTGAAATGCCGCCAATCAATATGTCAAATATTCCTAGTCTTTCTAAAGCGTCTTTTGCAGAACTTTCAAATATTTCTTTTAATGAATATTTTGAGATAGTCAAGCCCCTGATATTTTATATAATCGGCATTACTATTTATGCTATATTTATTTTTAAATTTTACAAATTTATATCAAAAAGGGATATATTTAAACTAGAATTGCGCAAGTACTCAGAATCTTATGAAGGATTTTTTTCTATCATGGTTAAGATAGTTTTTTATATAATTGAAAACCTGATTTTAATACCTCTGCTTGTCTTTTTTTGGTTTGCAGTTTTGGCAATGGTTTTTCTGATACTTTCAAAATCAACATCACCGCATCAAATTCTTATCATCGCCGTATCTTTAGTAGCAGCAGTGAGGATTACATCCTATTATAATGAGAATCTCTCTCAAGATTTAGCAAAAATGATTCCCTTTGCATTATTAGGAATATATCTTGTAGATGCAACCTTTTTTTCAATTGAAGGCTCACTATCAATCGCGAAACAAATCCCAACGTTGTGGAAAGTTGGTATATACTACCTATTTTTTGTGATATTTTTAGAATTTGTTTTAAGGATATCGCATGGCATTATTGGCTTATTTACTGCCTCAAAGGAAACTGAAGAACAAGTTTAGTCATTCTCAACTCTTGGAGCAAGAATAAAGCTTAACATAACCTTATCTATAGTCTTGTATTCAATCTTTAAGGGATAATCATTGCTAAAATAAAGAAACACATCATCTGCAATCTTGCTTCCAGAAATCATCTTTTTTAGATATTCCACACTATATTTGGCCTTTACCTTTTCATTTCCCTCTGCTTTTATCTTTACATTATCTCCTTCTTTCATCTCAATTTTTGCCTGGCTTAAGTCACCTTCCGCATGTATGGTAAATTTTTTTGGCTCTACTAAAAAAGTAACAGACTCCGCAACCACATCAACATCTTCAATAGCCTCATTTAAGATACTGGAAGGAATATTCACATTAATAGGAAACTTTAGATCTGGTATTTTTTGCTCTTTTTCATCAAGCTCTATTATTGGCAAATTAAATGTTCTTACATTATCCCCTTTTAGCAATATCCTTAATTTATTATCAGGATCTAGCTCCAAAGTAAGCATATCATTTGGTTTTGCCCTTCTCATTATCTGCTTTAGATTGCTTAAATTAATAGCTATCTCCACATCTTTTTTTACATCATATTCAGTAAATGAACTGCTTAATAGCTTAAAAATAACCATGGCAACGTTCGCAGGATCCATTGCCACTAACTCAATAGCCTCCTTGCTAACCTTAAACCTAGCCTCATTAACCAGCTCAGAAATTATTGTTACACTTTCCTTTAGGTATTTAGGCTCAGCAAGAGTTAGTTTCATAATATTTACCCCCAAATGAGAAAATGGTTATTTATTTATATATTTTTGTGTTTTATATAGTAACTTTTTGCCCATCTTTTAATAAGAAAATATTTTTTTCCTTTTTATAACCCATCTCAATTGCTAGGTCTGCAAGAGCCTCTTTCATCTCTTTGTTACCATGAGCAGGAATAATATTTCGAGGCTTTACTATATTTATAAAATCCCTTAAATCCTCTCTTGCAGCATGTCCTGACTGGTGAATATCTTTAAAAATCCTAACTCCATTTTGCTTTAATTCATTTTCCAAAGCTTCTCTGTTTGCTATATTTGTAGGAGTTGGTATGGTCTTACAAGAAAATATTACATTATCCTCATGATATAGTTTGAATCTTAGCTCACCTTTTGCAATCCTATGCAAAACAGATTTATGTTCTCCTTGATGTCCTGTTACAACTAAAAGATATTTTTCTCTTTCGTTGTCAATCTTTTTCAGTTTTCTTTCTATTTGTCTTCCATATTTTACAATCTCTATGTCTTTAGAAAAATTCACTATTCCAATATTTTCAGCAGCTTTTACATACTTAGCTAATGACCTTCCCATAAAAACAACCTTCCTGTTCAGTTTTTTACCAAATTCTATAACCGACTTAAGTCTTGCTATCTGAGAAGCAAAAGTAGTTACTATAATCAAATTATTTTTATTATCAGTCCCCAATAAAACATCTTTTAACATCTCTTTTGCAACACTTTCAGAAGGCATCTTTCTTGCATCATTTGCATAAGTTGATTCAACTATTAAAGCAATAACATTTTCTTTACTTATTTCTCTAAGTCTTTTTAGATTTGGAGTTTTTCCCAAAGTCGGATACAAATCAATCTTAAAATCATTTGCGTAAAGAACTACGCCATATCTTGTGTGTATAGCAACCAAAGCAGCTTGTGGTATCGAGTGTGTTATATGTATCAGCTCTATTCTGATGTTATCAGACAAATTATAAAAAGAATTTGAATTTAACACCTTTAACTCATTATTCAACTTAATTTTATCATCTTTCAAGATACTTTTCAAAACTTCAATAGTAAAAGGAGTTCCAATAACCTCGCAATTAAATCTGTTTGCTATATGGGGGACAGCCCCTAAATGATCGAGATGCGCATGGCTTATCACAATTCCTTTTACATTATTTTTTATTTTGTCCAAAACAGAAACATTAGGAACGGCCCCAACATCAATCAATTGTTCAGGGTTTATCTTCACAATATCTTCATCTTCTGTAAGTTTTATATAACTTTCAAGATCAATCCCCATATCAGTTATCACAACTTCATTATCCACCTTGATAGCAGTGCAGTTCTTCCCTACTTGATTATAGCCACCAACTGCATATATTTCAATCATTTAAATTAATTGAAAGACTTGATTTAAAAAGATTGTTATTATAGAAATAAAATGCGGGAAGCAGGATTCGAACCTGCGTAGGCACTAAGCCAACAGATGGCCCACGAGTATTTCATCGGCTTTTAACCTCATCACTCAAATGACTTGAGTACGGACTCATTTAGTACCTGATACCAAACGAACTGTCCCGTTTGGCCACTCCGGCATTCCCGCAGCGAATGTAATGAGCAAGGGAATAAGTGAATTTCGCGAAACGAAATTTTAACGCATTCCCGCGTAGTGAAGCAATACTCTATAGAACCAATATGCAATTTAAAAACATTACTAAATAAAAAAGAAATAAAACTTCACTGCAAACCTTTTAGTTTATCTTCAATCGCACCTAATTCAGACTCCAATTTTTCAAGCTCTGTTGATGGCCTTTTCTCCTCAACTTCTTTCTTTTTTTTGTGCTTTTTCTTCTTTGTTTTTTGATCTCCCTTAAGTATTGGTTTTATCTCAACATCCCTTAGCTTAGATTCTGGAAGCGCATTTTTTAAATCCCCAATTAATTTTTTAAGTTCTCCGATATCTTTTCTTAATTTATGTACAAGGTGCTCTTTTTCCTTCCTTGTTTCTTTAAATTTCTCAAACCTTTGCAGGCTTTCCACTATATCTCTAAGGGATTCTAAAATATTTCTCCTTAGTTCATCAGGTTCTCTTACTTCTACATAAAAAACATCCTTGTCCTCTTTTCCCTTAGTTTTCATTTTACCATGTACTCTCAGGCTCAAACAAAGTCCTATTAATAACTTCTAATCTTTTATCTATTTCATTCAATGTAGAGCTCCACATCTCAAGTTCAGAATCTTCATCATTCTTTAGCTCATTTATATCTGCTAACGATCTTTTTGCTTCTTTAAGCCTGTCTTTTACAAGGCTTAAAATATCCAAAATATCTTTGTACTCGTCAATTTTAACAAATATCGGAGCTTCTCTTGTTGCATATCTCACCATGTTTATCACCTTTTGAATAATGACTTATCAATAAAAATCAATTTTTTTTGCATATCAGCCATTACATTCTTCCATTTTTCAAATTCCTTATCGCTATTTACATCAATTTCATTTATTGTAAGCAAAGCTGAATCGCCTTTCTTCAGATCACCTTTAATTGTGCTTATCCCCGCTAATATTTGCCTAAATCTATCAACCCTTATGTAAATGGGACCTTTTACTTCTTTATGCATTAATACTTCTTTTTCTTCCTTTACTGCAGCCCTTTCAAATCTTTCTTCATATTTCCGGTGCGGACGTATTTCTGGCTCTATTTCTAACTTAGGACTAGGCTTAGGGATCCCTCTTTCTATGGGGGACATTTGTGGTTCTAGTTTTGGCGCGCCAAAAAGCGGCTTTGGAATTTGTGTTTGGCTAGGTTCCTTAATAGGCTTTTGAGGTTCTAGAAGCGGGATTGTAGGTGCATCAAATTCAGAAACTGGTTTTTTTGTTGGCCTAGAAAGAGGTTCATCAAGTTCAGGAAGCTCAGGTAACTCTGTAAACTCTTTTCCTTTAACATTTGGGGGAGAAGGGGGTACATCTAGCTTGTCTAAATCCAAATTTGATTCTTGCTTTTTATCTCTTTTCAAGAACTTTAAAAACCCCACTAACAACACCTCCCTTTTAATTAAGTTAAAAATACATTTCTTTATTAAATCTTTATTATCATTTTAGAATAGTAAAGCTTATATTTTTTAAATTAATAGGTGTTGTTGTTGAAAATCTCATATAGCAAAAATCAGTGGGAAATGAAATTTTTGTTGTTTTCATTAATAGCCCTAGTTTTAACAGAAATTTCTCATGCAGTAATAATCAACGAAATAATGTACAATCCTAACCAATGTTCAGATAATGATTGTGAATGGATAGAAATTTATAATAATGGCAATGAAACAATTGATTTATCTTCTTGGCTTATAAATGACAATGACTTTGATAATATAAACATCTCCCCTGGTGAATATATTATAATCGCAAAAGAACTCATTGATGGTGATGATGCCGATAATGAAAGTTTTGAATATTACTGGGGCAACTCTGATAAAGTCTGGAATTCAACAGATGCTAATTACACAGCTATAGATGGCTCATTTAGTCTTGTAAACTCCGGAGGAACAATAAACATAACAAATGGTTCTTATGCAATTCTCATAAACTACTCTGACGATTGGGGAGCTGACGGTGATGGTTACACATTAGAAAAAATAAATCCAGATGGAACAAATTCTCAGGAAAATTGGGGAGTAAGTTTAATTAAAAATGGAACTCCAGGATATCAAAATAGCATTTACGAAACAGTCGAAATTGATTACAACCAGATAGAGATTTCCGAGTTTCTTCCTGATCCAGAAGGATACGACGATGCTCCAATGCCAAATGGAGAATGGATTGAACTTTATAATCCAACTAATACTGCAATGGAGCTGAAGTGGATGTTTTTTAAGGATTTATTTGGACATACACTTTATATCACAGATACAACAGTTAGTAGTGCAACAATCATTCCTTCAAAAGGTTATCTTATTGTTTACACCAATGGTAAAAGTAGTTTTTTGAATAATGAAGATGCAGAGACATTATCCTTTTATGATAAATTAGGCAATCTTATTAAGAATGTTTCTTATATTGACCCTGCCGAAGGACATTCATATGCTTATGTTGAAGGAATTGGATGGCAGCATACAAAACCAACACCGGGTGAAGAAAATATCAACTATAGTGGTGTTAAAGATTCAAATTTCGATATTATTGATGTTTACGACCTTGGTTCTAATAAAAAAGCCAAATTTGGACAAACAATTAGGGTTAAGGTTAATGTCTATAAGGGAAATGATACTAAGAATGTCGTGAGGTTGTATGTTGCAGATGAAGGCACAAAAATAAGCAAGGAGTCAAAAATAAGCATTTATACAAGATTTACTAATTACACATTGACTGTTCCAATACAACTTAAACCAAATTGTGATGAAGAATATGATGATGGTGATTACACTATCTTTATAGGATGGACAAGTGAAGGTTCAGCACAAGATTCTTTTCCATTAGATGTAAAGGGAATTACAAGTTCTTTATGCAAAACAATAAAGGTTGAGAAAAAGAAAGCAAGTCCTGGAAAATTTTCTTATGGGGTAATAACTGTACCACAAGAAATTAATGTTGGAGAAAAATTCGATTTGACTGTTAAATTGGATAACAACGATAACCAGGACATACCAATAAAACTATGGAGCTATGTCTATAGAGGCTCCAAATCTTATTCTGGAGATAGAGAAGAAAACATGAAAGAATTTACTCTAAAAGCAAATTCATTGCAAGTTATCGAATTAAGCAATATGGTAGAAGATGCTAAGCCAGGAAATTACAAACTCAAAGCTGTAGTTAATAAAAATAACCAAAAAACAAACAATGAAATAACAAAAGATATAGCAATAAAAAGTAATGTTAAAGATACAGATAATCCGGAATATTTATCAGCAACAGAAGAAGAAAACAATCAAATAACAAGTAACATAATAAATTACGGCCAGGTTTACGAATCAACCACAGAAAAAGCAAAAAACCTTGCCCCTTTGTTTATAATTATTTTATCTGTTTTATTGAATATTGTTTTGATATGGAAGAGATAAACTTTCCCTTATCAAAATCTTTTTAAATCTAACTTCATTCTACAATTTTTATGCCAGAAGAAACAACTTTAACGGAAAAAACACATATAAGATGTAAGATTATAATAGAAGTACTTGGAAAGCCAAAAGAACACGTAGAGAAAGCACTACAGATGTATGTCAATAAAATCAATGACGATCCAGATCTTATTATCTTAAAAAAAGATTTTGCAGATGTAAAGGAAAAAGAGGAGTTATGGGCTACTTTTGTTGAACTGGAAATGGTTATTAAAGGAATCCCAAAACTTATAGCTTTTTGTTTTGATTATATGCCCTCTTCTGTAGAAATACTAAAACCAGAAGAGCTGCATATGAATAAATCTACCATAGCAAATTTTGCAAACGATTTACAGGCAAGATTGCATGATGTAGATATGATTGTTAAAAAACTGAAGAATGAAAATGAATTTTTAAAGAAAAATATGAATGCTGCAGTCAAGAATGTGGTCCTCATATCTTTAGCCTATGGACCGCTTGATAAAGAAAAACTTTCAAAAATCACAGGTATAAAGGACGAAGGGCTTAAATCATTTTTAGATGAATTAATCAAAGAAAATAGAATAACTGAAAAAAATGGAACTTATACTGTAGTAAAAGAAACGGTAAAAAATGCTGAAAAGTAAATTAGAAGCTCTGCTATTTTCTTCTGGAAGAAAGATGGATGTTGAGGAACTTTCCAAATTAGCTGGAGCTATCCCAAATAAAATCCAGGAAGCTTTAACAGAATTAAAGAAAGAGTATGATGAAAAAAATCCAAGCACCATGCTGGTTAATGAAGGAAATTCTTGGAAATTGACAGTTAGGGAGCAATTCTTGCCTTTAGTCCAGAAAATAGTAACAGAAATAGAGTTAAGCAAAACAATCATGGAAACTCTTGCAACCATAGCATTCAAGTACCCTATAAAGCAATCCGATCTTATTAAGATAAGAACTAATAAAGCTTATGACCATATTAAAGAATTAGAAGAAATGGGTTACATATCGAGGCAAAAACATGGCCGTACAAACCTGATAAAATTAACTCAAAAATTCTTTGAATATTTTGATCTTCCAGAAGCAAATTTAAAAGAAGTGTTTAAGGATTTTGCAAGCATAGCAAAAGGAATCGAAGAAAAAGAAAGAGAGATAGACACAATCAAAGAAGAACAGAAGAAAGCAGCACAAGAAGAAAAACAAAAAGACGAGAAGATTAAGGAAGGAATAGATACCCTGGATGAAGAAAAAGTCGGGATGGAGACTTATGGAGCCAAGGGACAGGAAAAACCTAAAGTAGAAAAGGAAAAGCTTGGCAGCTTAGATATTGTTGATGAGCCTTCAGAAGAAGAATTAGAAAAAGAAAGGGAGAGAATTAAAGAGATTAAAGAGCAAGACATGCAACAATTAGAAGAAAAAAAAGAAGAAAAGCAAAAACCAAAATTCGAAGGAGAAGGCATAAAAGTAACTAAAGAGATGGAAAAAATAATTGACAAGAAAGTAGAAAACATATTACACCCCCCTAAAGAAGAAGAATCTGAAGAAGAACAAGAAAAATTAGAAAGTAAGGAAGATAAAAAAGAAAAACAGCAAGAAGAATCAAAAGACCTTTTGGAAGCTTCAATGGAAGAAAAACAAAAACAAGATAAAAAAGAAGAAAAACAATAAAAACCGTTCATTAAAAATAAAATTGAAATTAAATAATGAATAAATTGTTGAAAATGATGTTCCTTCTACAATGCCCAAAGTGCAAAAATAAGATGAAATATGATTCTAAAGGACTAATTTCTGAAAAAAACAGAAAGAGATGTGTTTATTGTGGATTTTCAATAAAAGCTCACACTTCTATTGTTAAAAAATTATGATATTTTACATTCTTGTTTAACCATAGAATTATGGATATCTATATTTATTTTCAATATAGAAAACAATTAATAAAAATCATAACCATTATAAAGCCAAAAATATACCGTTTATCGACGAGAAAATGCCTTTATTCTAGGTATAAAATGGACGAAAAAACTGATGAAAATAAGGAACAAGAATCTAGTTCAGGAACTAAGATAGTTCAAAGAGTAATTGAAGATGAAATGAAGCAATCTTACCTAGATTATTCTATGTCCGTTATTGTTGGAAGAGCTTTACCAGATGCCAGAGATGGCCTAAAACCAGTGCATAGGAGAATTTTATTTGGTATGTACAAGGCAGGATTATCTCATAACAAGCCATATAGAAAATCAGCCTTTATAGTTGGGCGTGTAATGAGCGAGATGCATCCCCACGGTGATGCTTCTATATATGACTCTTTAGTCAGGATGGCTCAGGATTTCTCCTTAAGAAATCTATTAATTGATGGCCAGGGTAATTTTGGTTGCTTTACCGAAGATACAAAAGTAAAGTTAACAGATGGCAGGGATTTATCATTTAAAGACCTAATTAAAGAACATAAACAAGGCAAAAAAAACTATACTTACACAATAAACTCAAAAGGGATTATAGAAATTGCAGAAATAAAAAAACCAAGATTAACAAAGAAAAAACAAAAAATAATGAAAGTTGTTCTTGATAATGGTGAAGATATCAGATGTACACTTGATCATAAATTTATGTTAAGAGACGGTACTTACAATAAAGCTCAAAATCTAAATGCAGGGGATTCTTTAATGCCTATTAATTTAAAGCTTTCAACCAAGAAAGATAATATAAAACCAGAGCTTGTAGATTATCAGATGATTTACCAGCCTAATATGAATGAATGGATTAGCAGCCATACCCTTTCAGATAATTGGAATTTAAAACAAGGCATATATACAAAAAGTTCTGGAAGAGTAAGACACCATATGGATTTTAATAAATTAAATAACAATCCAGATAATGTTGCTAGATTACATTGGAAAGACCATTGGAAACTACATGCAGAACATGCTTCTCAATTGCATAAAAATCCAGAATATAGAAAGAAAATTACAGAAGGCAGGGAAAAATTTTGGTCAAAAGAAGAAAATAGAATAAAATATTCTCAAAAATTATCTCAAAAAAATAAGAAAAACTGGGAAGATAAAGAATATAGAGAAAGAATGAGTTTGTTCTTAAGTGAAATTAATAAAAAACATCGGAAGAAAAATCCACAATTAAAAGAATTTTATAGCAAATTAGCTTCAAATACGCTAAAAAGATTATGGAAGGATCCAAAATATAAGCAATTATTTCATGAAAAAATAGTTGCTTCAAATAAAAGAAGAGTTACTAACAATACTGGCAAAGTTAAGTTTTTAAAAGTATGTAGGGAAGTTTTTAAGCAGTCAGGAACTCTTAGTAAAGATACTTTTGAGAAAACAAGGAAAATTGTTTATCCTTATGGACATTCTACAAGTTGGGAGCTAGGATTGAAAAAATATTTTTCCAGAAACAAAAATCTATTACTGTTAGAATTACATAACAACCATAAAGTATCTCATATAGAATTTTTAACTGAAAAACAAGATGTTTATGATATTACTATAGATGACACCCATAATTTTGCGCTTGCAGCAGGAGTCTTTGTTCATAACTCTATAGATGGAGATAATGCAGCTGCTATGCGATACTCCGAAGCAAGACTAAAAAAACTTGCAGAAGAAATGTTACAAGATATAGAAAAAAGAACAGTAAAATTTGTCCCTAATTTTGATAATTCTTCCCAAGAACCAACAGTCCTACCTTCTAAAGTACCCAATCTGCTAATTAACGGCTCATCAGGCATAGCAGTAGGCATGGCAACAAATATACCTCCGCATAACATATTAGAGATAATTGATGGAATAATAAAGCAAATAGACAATCCAGAAATAACTGTAGAAGAGCTTATGCAACATATCAAAGGCCCTGATTTTCCAACAGGAGCAATTATTTACGGTAAAAGTGGCATAAAAAGCGCATATAAAACAGGAAAAGGAAAAGTAATCTTAAGAGCAAAAGCAGAAGTTGAGGAAATAAAGGATAAAAAAAGAATCCTGATAACAGAAATACCTTATATGGTAAATAAATCTGAGATGATCAGCCAAATAGCAGATTCAGTAAGAGACAAAAAAATTAATGGCATAAGTGATATAAGGGATGAATCTGACAGACATGGAATAAGAATTTTAATTGAGCTGAAAAAAGACACTAATACTGATGTTTTGTTAAATCAGCTTTACATGCATTCTCGTTTACAAGTGACTTTTGGAATAACAATGCTTGCTTTGGTAAACAATGTTCCAAAAATCCTAAATCTTAAGCAATTAATCCAACCTTACATTGACCATAGGAAAGATATAGTGAGAAAAAGAACATTCTTTGATCTGCATAAAGCCCAAAACAGGGCGCATCTGCTTGAAGGATTAATCATAGCGTTAGATAACTTAGACAAAACAATCAAATTAATCAAAGAAAGCAAATCTGTAGAAGAAGCAAAAAATAGCTTAATAACAAACTTTGACCTAACAAATGAACAAAGTACAGCCATTCTGGAAATGCGCTTGCAGCGCTTAACATCTTTAGAGCAGGAAAAAGTAAAAAAAGAACACAGTGATTTACTAAAGCTAATAGAAAAACTAAAAGCTATTTTGCAATCACCACAAAAAATCCTGGATATAATAAAAAGCGAACTTATAGAACTAAAAGAAAACTACGCAGATAACAGAAGAACCGAAATTATAGATTCAGAAGCAACAAGTTTTGAGATGGAAGACATAATCCAGAAACATGATTGTGTTATAACAATAACCCATTCTGGTTATATCAAAAGACAACCTCTCCAAACATACAGGCAACAAAGAAGAGGAGGCAAAGGACTAATAGCAACAACAACAAGAGAAGAAGATTTTGTTAGAAATATATTCATTGCAAGCACTCATTCCTATATACTGTTTTTTACAAATAAAGGAAAAGTACACTGGCAAAAAGTTTACCACATACCAGAAGCCTCTAGGCAAGCAAAAGGAAAAGCCATAGTCAATCTAATACATTTACAACAAGATGAAAAAATAACAGCTTATATACCTATTAAAACCTTTGATAGTAACCATTTCCTTGTTATGGCAACAAAAAAAGGAACCACAAAAAAGACAAATCTTACAGCTTACAGCAATCCAAGAAAAGGGGGCATAATAGCAATCTCTTTAGATAAAAACGACAGCTTAATTGGCGTAAAACTCACAGATGGAAGTAAAGAAATTATTCTAGCAACTAGAAATGGCATTGCCGTAAGGTTTAATGAAAACAACATCAGACCAACAGGAAGATCTTCTCAGGGTGTTAGGGGAATCAGGCTTTCTGATAATGACTATGTCATAGGCATGGTTGTTGCAACTGATGAAAAGACACTGCTTACTGTAACTGAGAATGGCTATGGTAAAAGAACAATAATTTCTGAGTACAGGCTTATTTCAAGAGGAGGTTCTGGAGTAAAAAACATAATCTGCTCTGAAAGAAATGGCAAGGTTGTAGCTGTAAATTCTGTAAGCAATGAAGATGAAATAATGCTTATTTCCAGGAGAGGTATTACAATAAGAACACCAGTTTCTCAAATCTCAGTTATAGGAAGAAATACACAAGGTGTTAAATTAATTAGTTTGGCAGAAAATGACAAATTGGTTGGTGTTGCAAAAATCATAAAAACCGATTAACCTTTTACTTCTTTTATTCCTGTTTTAATAAAGAACTTCGTCATTCTTAAAGCAATTGAGGACAATATAATAGAATAAAGCATAAATGCCAAAACAAGATTAAGTATGCTTTCTATCCCTGCTATGTTTAAAGTAGCAAGTGAAAAAACAACTACAGCAACTGCAATACCTTTCTGGGCATTTAAAGACATGAATATCTCTTCCTTTAATGTAAAATTCATGCCTCTTAATGAAAAGATTATCGCAAAAAATCTTATGGCAAGATACAGGATAAATAATACAACAGATTTTATAAAAAATTCAAGGGAAAATGGAATAACAACTATCATCCCTATAAGGACAAAAACAAGAATTTCTAGGGAGTTTGAAAATACTGAAGAAAATTCCTGCAGCTGGAATCTTTGCTTTACATAAACATTGCCAAATAAAAGCCCCATGGATGTAACAGCCAAAACACCATTGCCCTGTAAGTTCTCTGCAATAGTATATGTCAACAATGCTGCCGTGATAACAGCTAAAGGTGAAAGCACAACCGAATATTGCTTTTTCATAAATTTAAACATAATAAGGCCAATCAAGACTCCAGAACCAATACCCACAACAAACTGCTGCAATAACGGAACAAACTGGTCTATGAAAGTTGTTATCAAAATCTGGCCCTTTAATGTCGTCTTCAAATCTAAGATAAGGAATGGCAGTAAAACAACCAATGGCGTATTTAATAAAGATTCCAATTTCAAAAATTCAAATACTCTATGGCTGGTATTTTTAAGCATTGAAAGCACAGCAGAAGGCCCAGTGCCAGACATCAAAGATGCAAACATAAATGCCAAGAATATCGACTTTACATCAAAAATAATCATTGTAAAAAATGTTAAAAAAATTAAATTAAAAACCAGGAAAACAATAGAAAGCCAGAAAATATGCAATGAAAGATAATCCAGTTTTTTTAACTTAAACCTTGAAGCAGCTTCAAACACAATCATAACTAAAGCTAAAATACTTATTCCTGTCATGAAAAGTTCAGGAAAAAATATTAAAGGGCCTCCCTTATACTCAATCTTTCCGAGGCCTATTCCTATAAGAAGCAGCAGCAAAATATTGGGAATTTTGAATTTATTGCTTATAATGGAAGTCAATAATCCTATCAGCAAAATTATCCCAAGATAAGTCAAAAACACCAAAACAGTAGCCATGCATATACCTCTTCCATTTTTATTGAAAAAGGCAGTATAAATAGTTATCGTAAAACAGATATCATTTACTTTTTGATAGCTTTATTAAATTAAGGAACTGATGTGTATCTTAATCGGGTTATTTTTTAACAAAACAATTTGAGCGATATTTATTTATATAAGTTTCTTAATTTTATCATATACTAAAAAAGACAGCCAAAAAAGAGGGAATTATGGTTAAGATTGAAATCAATATAGAAAAAAAGCATATTTATTTGTTAGCTTTTTTATTCTCATTTCTAGGAATATTCATCGTTATTGGAGCTGCTCCTTTCGACACTAACCTTGGATGGCATCCATTGCAGCAGATAGCAACAGATGAAACAGGAACTGCTTCTGTTGATGCAAATTCTAATGCGGTAATTGATAAGGCTGAAAACATATCCTTAACTGATGGAAAAGCTTCTGTTGGAAATGACACAACTGACTCTACTCTTGAAATTAGAGGCAAAACAACAGGA
>NYYQ01000060.1 GCA_002686855.1 Candidatus Woesearchaeota archaeon
TCGTATATCTTTTTCTTTTAATAATTTTAATCTACCTAAATTCTTAATAATTTCAATAGCGGTTCCTATTATACTATAGCCTGTTAAGAACTTCATCTTATCATCGCATGTTTTTATGTCGCTTTTATCAAGGTCATGAAGTTTTTTCAATTTATCTGCTCCTTGGCTAAAAAATTTCTTTAAATCAGTGTTGCCCTTAAATAATTTTTGTATCTCTTCTAACTCTACTTTTAGAGCAAGATTTCGCTCCCTTTGCGAAGCTTCTAGTTCCAATTGTTGGTTTTGTATTTCTTTTTTACGATTAGCTCTTGCCTTTACTCCTCTGCTAATTTTAAGTCTCTCTGCTTTAAGATCTTCAATTGTTCTTGATTCATTAACTATCTTTGTCCCAAATCTTGCTACTTTGTTTAAATCTACGACTTTCATTTTTTCACATTTCTTCATTACCTTTAATAAGTCCTCACCATACTCTTCTAATTTCGTAATATGTTTGTATTGATCCCCTTGCTCTTCTAACGAATTTTTTAAGGTATTAAGAACCTGAATCAATCTTGAAACAAAGTCTTTGTACCTTCCTATACTTTCCTCTATCCCTTCCATATTCTCTCTGTAATACTGAGGATTAGTTCTCAAGCCCCTCATAATCCTTCCCAGCTCTTTATCAATAGTCCATGTACCAACTAATAAACTTCTCAAATATTTCAATAACTCTTTATGCTTTTCATAAGTTTTCATGTCCTTCATAATCCCATCCAATTCTTTAGACTGTAACTTCTCTAATTTGTCCTCCAATTGCTTCATTTCGGTATTAAGTTTCATAAGATGCACATCTGCCTTTGCCTCTCCTTTTTTGTCTCTTTCTTCTTTTAATCTTTCTTGCTCTTCTCTTCTTGCTGCTCTGTCTTCTGGAGTTCCACCACCACCAAGAGGATTCCAACCTCCCCCTCCTCCGCCAGCACCACCTCCTATCGAACCTATTAGAGCAAAAATACCTGCCAATAAAGCAGCAAATGCTCCAACCGCTGCCCATGATGCTACTTTATCATATAAAGGATCATTAAATGCTTCCAATGTACCAACTAAAGCAAAAGTAAATACTGCCATAGCAATATAGATAATCCCTCTAAAGATTCTCTGCCATTTACCCTCTCCCCCAGCTACTCTGTGAGAAAGAATAAGCCCAATAATAAAAGGTAAAAATGCAAAGAAAAATCCAATTACTGCGCTGTATGTTGCAAAAATAAAATTAATTAATCTATTTGGAATCATTATCGTACTTATTAAAGCAAATAAGAATGTTATGACTCCGGCAAGTCTTTTGTTTTCTCCTATACCCTTAATATTGGACATCCCCCAATAGAAAACACTAAAAACCAAAAAGAAAAATATGATTTTAGTATAAACAATAAAAGCATTTTCAGAGTTTTTTGCCAAATCACTCAAATCAATAAAAACAAATCTTGCAAATTTCTCAATTGGTTCTGGCAAGAAAGTATCAACTTCCGCATATACAACCCCAGCAACCAAACTAACCATAAACACTAAAGAAACAAATAATAATAACACCTTTTTTCTGTTCATGATTAGCACCATAACTAATTAAAGTAATCTTTCCGCAAATATCTTTATAAAGTTTTCCATTCTTGAGAAGTAAAAAATAAAATAGAAATCTTTATAAACAAAAATAATAAAGATTATTAAAAACAACTAAAGAGGTAATAAACATGAACAAAAAAGCCCAATTTGCTATGATGCATCCAGGATTGATGTTTATTTTAGGTCTATTGATTGGCGCAGGAGTTGCATATTATTTGGCAATGCAAGGAATTATTCCTTTTAGTGCTGGTAGCCCCACACCCTAATATCCTTGAACGCATTCCTGTAAAATGAAAATACCAAAAGCTAGCAGCGGTTTTGGAATAGGAAATATTTTAGGATTAATTTTTGTTTTAATAGGAGTTTTATTAGTTCTAAACTTAATGAATTTTAATCTGCCAGTAAATTTAGATAACGCCCAAGTAGTTTTACAGTATGGAACAGCTTTAGGCTCTATTCTAGGCGGTTTATCAATGTTGTTCAAGAAAAAAGAAACAGCAGCCCCAAAACTTAAAATTGAATGATTATTTTACTTCTACTTTTCCACTTAAACTTTGTCCTGGAAGCCCTTTCTCAAAAATTACTCTTAAAGCACCTTTATTGCCATGAGCGCTAGCAACTTTGCCTTTAATCTCCTTTCCAGCAGGACTCTTCCAAACAACGCCCTTACCAACTAATTTAGCTGCTTTCTCTCTATTATCAGAATCATTAAGATGAATAATTAAATGATTCATCTTCTGAGTCCTCTTACCACGTCTAAAGTTTACTATTGTGCCTTGCATACACTTGAGAATTTTTAGCCAATTTAAAAATATTATGGTTTATTTAAGGCAATATTATTTTTAATTATATTTTATTGATTTTTATTGATTTTCTAATTATTGGCTGTTTTCCATTGTAAAAATCAAAAATTAAATAATAACATAATAAAAACATAAAAATATGAAAGAAAAAACCTTGCTAAAAGTAGCGCTTATCACTTCTTTATTAGGTTTATTAATTCTTTACGCAATCTCAGACAACATAACAATATCGCAAACAAACATTGAAAAAATTACTCTAGACAACAAAGATGAGATGGTAAAGTTAAAAGGCATTGTAAGCAAGGTAATTGATACAGAAAAAGTTACAATAATCAATATCATCCAACCACAGGAAATAACTGCTGTTTTATTCAAAGATGAAAACACAACAACAAAAATAAAAGAAAACAATCAAATAGAGATCATAGGAAAAGTAGATGAGTATGAAGGAAAATTAGAAATTATTGCGCACAGGGCAAGAATCATAAAATAAAATGTTTTTGGAATTCCTATTAGCAGCTTTACTTGGCATAATAGCAGGAATCTTTACCGGCTTAATCCCGGGAATACATATCAACTTAGTCAGCTTATTAATTGTTAGCTTGTCTGGTTACATGCTAAACCTAGTATCTTTACCATTCTTTGGAGTTTTCATAATTGCTATGGCCATAACACATACTTTTCTTGACGTCCTCCCAGCAATTTTCCTTGGAGCTCCAGACGCAGACACCGCATTAGGTGTTTTACCTGGACATAAATTATTGCTAAAAGGAATGGGTTATGAAGCCGTAAAGCTAACAGTTATTGGAAGTTTACTCAGCTTAATCTTAGCTGTTTTATTGTTTCCATTATTTATTATCATAGTACCTAAGATTTATTCCAGTTTACAGCCTTTTATTGGATTTATTTTATTAGCAGTTGTCATCTACATGATATTCATAGAAAAAGGATTAGATAAAAAATTCTGGGCTTTATTTATTTTTCTCTCTGCAGGAAGCCTAGGAATTTTAGTTTTAACAATGCCGAACCTAAAACAACCATTATTTCCTCTACTCTCAGGATTATTTGGAGTAAGCATGTTAGTTGTAAGCTTAATGAAACAGGTAGAAATACCAAAACAACGCATTACAGATACAATAAAGATTCCAAAATTTGAAAACATAAGAGCTTTAGCCGCTGGCACATTCTCCGGCAGTTTTGTAAGTTTTTTTCCTGGCCTAGGACCAGCACAAGCAGCTATTCTTGGAAGTACAATCATGGGCTCTTTAGGAACTTTTACCTTCTTAATCCTTATAGGTTCAATAAACACCGTAAACATGGCAGTTTCCCTGGTTTCCTTATACACAATCAACAAAGCAAGAAATGGAGCAGTATTAGCAATAAGAGAACTTTTAACAACAATAGACTTAAACACATTGATATTATTCCTCGGAGTAGCCTTATTAGCAGCAGGAATTGCAGCTTTCTTAGCATTATTCTTAACAAGATTCTTTATAAAATTAGTAGAAAAAGTAAATTATTCATTATTAGCCTTATCCGTCATCATTTTAATAATCATAATGGTCTTTTATTTTTCTTCCTGGATGGGGTTATTAATCCTAACAGTAGCAACAGCAATTGGAATCATCCCTAATGTCGTAAATGTAAAAAGAAGCCATTCAATGGGTTGTTTAATGCTGCCTGTTATTTTGTTTTTTGTGTTGTAATAAATCCCTGAAAACACATAAGAAGGTCAACAGAAATACTTTCTTAGGAACTAGGTAGTCCTATTGTCGGTAGTGATAGATATGATAGCTTAAGCTGCTAAAAACTCTGCTCTCAAAACATTATATGCTGGCAGCCTGCCATCCCTCTTTACACAATCCAATATAGGATTGGAAGGATCCCTTACTAATAACAATGTAGAAAGGTTGAATCTCTTTTTGTTTTCCTTCATATAATCTCGTTCTTCCGGAGTTGTCTGAAAGTAAGATTTCATATCGTCAATCCTAGTAAGCCTGTCATTGTTTTTAGAAAGCACATCTCTTGCTGCAGGAGTTCTATCTAAGTATTCCATGAAAGTCATTAGAACAGCGACAGCATCTTCTTCTCGAACTTCTTGGTCAGTGTATATACGAGCATTTACAGGTCTCCCAGTTTGTTCCTTTATTCTCTCCATTTCAGCAAACTGCTCCTGTGTTGGAGATTTTCTTCCATATAGCTCATCAGCCAAATCAGCAGTAAAACAGGATTCTTTGATTGCGTGAAAAATTTGATTATCAAATAATGAATCAAGAGTGCCTGATGTTCCATCTACAAACACCCCGTCAACCGGGGTAAAAGAATGATGCGCATTCTTTGAGGGTCTATAGTCAATGAACCATTTTGAACTTTCATCCAAATCGAACCTCACAAAACCGTTAGGATATATGGGGCTAGTATCGGTGCTCATAATACTCCATACTCCTTCAGGAGTTACATAACCTCCGTCCTTGCAGCCTATCGACTCGTTAATTTGCGCGTAGTTAAAGGATTGCCCCGCTTTATATAGTAAGCGATCTCCATGGGAAATGGTGTGGCTTTCAGGGTTCCCAGGATCTCCCCATTTTTCATCTATTTGTTGTATACCAATCCTTTTCTTGTTAACTCCACTTAAAGATATTCGTACACGAGCCTTGGATCTCCACAATTTTCTTGCTAGTTCTTCTTTGCCTTTGGGCACTGCTGTAGTCACTTCTGGTAGAAATCCGGTTTTTTCAAAAATCATTTCCTGGACATCAAAATAATCTCTACCTTGAATATCTTCCCAATCCAATGGGTCCGAAGCGTAGTACATTATGACATCATTTTCTCTTAAAGAATCTCCAAACCTGTCAACAATTTCGTTGATTGCGTCCCAGGATAATTTAGACCTTATGTTCTTGCTAGCGTTAAAATTACAATCGGGACACCCTACAGTGCAGCCGGTGGTCAGCTGAACTATCCCAATTGTTTTTCCGTAAGCTTTTTGCTGATCCGGATTTAGATTCCTAAATACGTCTGCGTAAGATGCTTCTATAACTTGTCGGGTTTCGTTTTGCCTTACTCTACTTAGCAATCCGTAAACTTGTTTAGAGAGTTGATGAGCATCAGGAGCATTAGGACCCGATACAAGTGCCAATCGTCTTGCTTGATGTAACAGCTCAAGTTGCTTTACTTCCGGCAATCTATCTGCAGTTCCCCAACTATCTAAATTCCTCGTTACTTGTTTCACAGCCGCTTCCAAGCTGCCTTCTGAAAAAACAATCATGTTAATCAGTACATATCCTATGTTTCGGCTTTATAAATGTTTCTATTTTTATTACTAAAAGATAGTAAAAAATACTAATATTTTTGGTTGTGATTCTCCTGAAAACTCTTTCCCCATTCCTTTATTTTTTCTTCCTATTCTTAAAATAATAAAATGTAAGGGTTATGAAAAATACAAATGTTCTTAGTAAATCGCAGGTCTTAAACCAAACCTTTTTATAACAAAAACTCTTCCAAAAACCTATGGCCAAAATACCAAAAAACTACAAATCAACTGCAGATATCGCAGTAGATAAGAATCTGGTTAATCAGATTATTGGTCAGGATCAAAGTGTAGAAATAATAAAAAAAGCAGCCCAGCAAAGAAGAAATGTTCTATTAATTGGAGAGCCAGGAACAGGAAAAAGTATGTTGGGTTTAGCTCTAGCCGAGCTTCTTCCAAAAGAAAAGCTTGCTGATATTATTTCCTTCCCAAACCCTAATGATGAAAATGCGCCATTAATCAGAACTCTACCCGGAGGGCAAGGCCGCAACTTAGTTGCAAAAGCACGCATTCAAGGTATGAACATGTTCAAGAACCAGAACATAATTATCTTTATTCTTGTTCTGTTGGCAATGATTGCACCCTGGTGGGTAAGGTCTTATTACAAATCAGATGTAATGTTTGCTGCATTCTTTCTTGGAGGAATGTTATTCTTAGCAGCATTTACGATTTTCCTTAACTTTGGAAAAAGAATGGAAGGAAAAGCTAAAATACCTAAAGTTATTGTTGATAATTTTAAAAAAAAGCAGGCTCCTTTCTATGATGCAACTGGTGCGCATGCTGGTGCTTTACTAGGCGATGTGCTTCATGATCCTTTTCAGAGTTTTTTTATTACTTCTAATTTACAAATATTAAATGGAAAAAAATTAGAAAAAAAAGAAATTCAAAGACAAATAGATTCATTAATGATTAGGTACTCCAATAAAATTCTAAAAAGAGAAAAAAATAACTATGAAGCAATTCATCTTCCAAAAAATGAGCTATTTGTCCTAGGCGAAACAAATGATTCTATTTCTCCAGTTGAAGTTTTATCATGTAACAGATATGATCATACTGGTACAATGATAAAACTAACAACTTCCGAAAACAAAGAACTTATTGTTACACCAGAACATAAAATAGCTGTTTTAAAAGATGGAAAGATTATTTACATCGAAGCACAAGATATCGAAGCAGGCCATGAAGTGGTCTCAAAAAAAGAAGACGTAATAATTGATGAGCAAGATATCATTAACACATATTCTAAAGAACAACAATTATTAGCAAAATCTTATTATCAATACCTTGAATTAAAAAAGCAGAATCCTTCATGGGGATACAAAAGAATTGCCACGAAATTAGGAGTTTCTTATGGAAGAACAAGATGGTGGTGGGAAAAGAATTCTGCTCCAGCCCCGGTACAAACAGTAGAATGGCTGAGACGCATAGGATTAATACCTTTAAAGATTGATAATTCAGGATTACCTTTTATTGCAAAAGTTATAGGAGCTACTTTCGGAGATGGAGGTATATTTGAGAATTTAAACGGAATTTTCCTATCAAGTTCAGAAAAAGAAGCTGTTAAAGAATTTGGAAAAGATATTGAAAATATATTCAGACTAAAAAAAGATGAAAATTCCAGAATTATTGAAGGGGGAGAATATGGACATTCGTGGTGTTATCAAAATACAAATAGGAACATTATAAGGTTATTTCTAGCATTAGGCGCTCCTAAGGGCAATAAAACTTATTTAGAATTAAAAATTCCAGATTGGATAAAATTGAATAAAGAATACGAGGATGAATTTTATGGTTCATTCTTAGGAGGAGAACTTGGAACCCCTATAATCCACAAGCAAGGCAACAAATTGACTAGCCTTGAAGTAGGCATCACAGGTTTACCTCACCTTAAAGAAAATAGGATTTCATTTTTAAAAGAATTAATAGCTTATCTTAAGAAAAATAGCGTAAATACAACCTCTATCTATGAAGGAAAATCAAAAACACGAGACTCAATAGTTTTTAGATTACTAATTGAAAAGAAAATGGATAATGTAATATTGTTTTTAATGAATATTAAAATTAATTATTGCAAATATAAAGTTGAAAGGCTATATAAAGCATTGGGAAAATGGGCGAAGTTAAAAAAAGATAAATACTATGAACTAATTCAAAGAGGGTATGGCGCAGAGTATACGATGAATTTGCTAAATCTTACTCCAAATTCCCTTTATTTACTGTTAAATCACTTCGGACCTAAAGAAGAAGCCACAACATGAAACTAACCAAACAAACCATAAAAAAAGTAGAAAAAATACCTTACAAAGGTAAATTATACAACATTACAACCAGCTCCGGAAATGTAATAGTTAATGGAGTCTTATGCAAAAACTCAGGTGGTTTAGGAACGCCAGCGCATGAAAGAGTAGTTGCAGGAATGATCCATAAATCACATATGGGAGTTTTATTCATAGATGAAATAGCTACTTTAAATGCTGCAACTCAACAAGAGCTTTTATCAGCAATGCAGGAAAAAAAGTTTGCGATTACTGGTCAAAGTGAAAGAAGCGCTGGAGCAATGGTGCGTACAGAACCAGTGCCATGTGATTTCGTGTTAATTGCAGCAGGAAACGTAGAGACAGTAAAGCACATGCACCCTGCATTAAGAAGCAGGATATGCGGATATGGTTATGAAGTCTATATGAAGGAAACATTCCCAGACACAGAAGAAAACAGAAACAAGCTTACAATTTTCATTGCGCAAGAAGTTGTTAAAGACACTAAGATTCCCCATTTTGTTAAAGAAGCAGTTGATGAAATTATAGAAGAAGCAAAAAGAAGAGCAAACAGAAAAGGACACCTTACCTTAAGATTAAGAGAGCTTGGAGGCTTAATAAGAGCAGCAGGTGACTTAGCTAAAGAACAGAACTCAAAATTAGTTATGAAAAAACATGTGCTTGATGCAAAGAAGTTAGCAAGAACATTAGAGCAACAAATAGCTGACAAATACATAGAGCAGAAAAAAGAATACGAGATTATTGTTACAACAGGTCAAAGAGTTGGAAGAGTTAATGGCTTAGCTATTATTGGTGTCACACCACCCTACTCTGGAATTATTTTGCCAATAGAAGCAGAAGTTACACCCGGTGGAAAAGAAAGTGAAATTATTGCAACTGGAAAGCTTGGGGATATTGCCAAGGAAGCAGTCAAGAACGTTTCTGCTATAGTAAAAAAATACTTTGGAGAAGATCTAAAAGAAACTTCAGATATTTATGTTCAATTCTTGCAGACTTATGAAGGTGTTGAAGGTGATTCAGCAAGCATAGCCGTAGCAACCTCCATAATATCTTCCTATAAACATATTCCAGTAAAACAAGATACCGCAATGACCGGCTCATTATCTGTTAGGGGAGAAGTATTGCCTATTGGAGGAGTAACTGCTAAAGTTGAGGCTGCAATCGAAACAGGAATAAAAACCGTGATAGTGCCAAAAACAAACTTAAAAGATATCATAGTCCCAAAAGAAAAATTAAACAAAATAAAAATCATACCGGTAGATACAATAGAAGAAGTTTTGAAAGAAGCTTTGGACTGGACAGGAAAGCAGAAAATCTTAAATATGATATTGGCAAAAATAGAATAATGAGGTAATTAAAATGACCAAACCAAGAAAAGACGAATGCGCTGAGTGCGGAAGCAAAAACGTCCATTATAATGAAAAAACTGAGCAGATAACATGCAAGGATTGCGGAGCTATTTTTGAAGAATTAACACCAGCAGAAGAAAAGAAGTTTGAGAAAGCGCACGATCAGAAGTAAAACTCAAAATTAACATAATCAA
>NYYQ01000061.1 GCA_002686855.1 Candidatus Woesearchaeota archaeon
CAAAATAGACTACATTTACTTTTTTGGTTTTCATATACCTCACCTCAATGGCAAGGAAACAAAGCAACTATGTAAGAATTCTCATACCGTCTTTGATTTCCGCTGGTTGTGGAAACCCAACATTAAAGGAAAATTTTAAAAAAAATTGAGCCTTTCGGAAGTAAAGGTGATAAAATGGTACACAACATAACATTATATCAATTTGAAGATTGCCCGTTCTGCGCAAAAGTAAGGGCAAAGCTCGAAGAACTCAATTTAGAGTATGAAAAAGTAAATGTTTCTCGTGATAGAGAAGATGAGACCAGGGTAGTGCTAAGGGAAAAATCAAATGTATCTACGGTTCCTGTAATAGACATAGATGGAGAATTTATTGGAGATAGCGACCCCATAATTCAAAAGTTAGAATCTATGGGTTGATTTTTACAAAAACGAATTTCTCTTACTGTTCCGACGTAAAAAAACATCAATTCTTGAATAATACTGCTCATTTTCCCAAATATTTTTTCCTTTTATTTTCATCAAATCTCTCAATAGCATACCTTAACATGGTCCTTGGCATTTTTTTATAATGTTTTTTCAGGAATTTTTCTTCTACGCTTTGATTTCTTTTTCCAACTTCCCTCAACATCCAGCCAACTGCTTTATGTATTAAATCATGTTTGTCATTCAATAGAATTTCAGATATTCTGAGAGTATCATCAAATTCATTATTTTTTATGAATTCAAAAGTTGATATTATTGCTATTCTCCTTTCCCACAAACTGTCAGAATTTGCGAATTTGTACAATATTTTTTTATCTTTATCGAGCAAATAATTGCCTAATATCTTGTCAGCGACGCAATCAATGAGGTCCCAATTGTTTGCATGCTGAACATTACTCAAATAATAATCAACAATCTTTTTCTTTTCCTTCTGATTCCCTTTTTCATATTTGTAAACGAGTATAAAAAATCCTGTAAGCCGGTACTCATGGATTTTGTTGGAAAGCAGTTTTTTCACATCAGGAAAGCTAAGATTGACATACTTTTTTGCCAATTCCCGTTGTTGTGGCACAGTCAGGCCTATGAATACATCGCCTTCTCCATATTCCCCTTTTCCTGTCTTGAAAAATCTCCGATAGATTTTAGCTTTTTGGGGATTTTTTAGTTTTTGCAGGTCTTTTATCAACAAATTGAACATTTTATTTTCTAAACTACTGAGCTAACATGCTCTTCCTTTTCTATTGCTATAACTTTATCCACAAAACTCTCTATTTTTGTTTCATGGCTTACAATGATTACCTGCTTCATCTGCAGCTGGTCTAAAACATCCCTTACCTTGTCAAGCTGTTCAGAGCTGAAACCATCAGTCGGTTCATCCAGCATCAGGATATCTTTTGTTTTGACTCCAGAGACTACATCATTTATGACTTTATTCAAAGCTAATCTGTATGATAAAGCTACAGAAGTTTTTTCTCCTCCGCTTAAATTTTCTACAATGTTCTCATAACCATTCTGCTCGATTATCGGAGTAAATTCATCATCTAACCTGACAAATATAGTCTCGTCTTCTATCAAAATATTAAACCATTCTTTAAACAATTCATTAAACTCATTATGAACCCGCAGCATAATATGCTTTTCCATTGTTCCCATCAGATTTATGAAAAAATTCTCTAACCAATTCTGCATTTCCGCAAGATAACTTAATTTTTCTTTTTCTTTTGATTTTTTTTCTATTTCTATTTCTAAAGAACTTATTATTCTCTTTACTGATTCATTTTCTTTTTCCAGTCCTGTTTTTTCTATGTCGAGCTTTCTTTCCTCTTCCAAAGCAACATCAAATTCTTTCCTTGCTTTTTTATACTCTTCTTCAATATTTTTCATTTCCTCTATTTTTTTATTTAGCTCAATTTTTTTAACATTTATTTCCCCTATTTCTTTTTTTATCATATCTTGCCTTTTTTCAATGTTAATTGCTTCTTCCTTTTTGTCATTGACATTCTTTAATTTTAATTTTATGATCTCTAATCTATTTTCTGCTTTTTTCAGTCTTTCTTTCTCTTTCTCTTTTTCTTCTAATCTGTTTTTAAGCTGTTCTTCTTTTTGGGAGCAAATTGTCATGTTTTGCTCTGCCTCTGTTATACTTTTGTTTTCCCTTTCTGTAATAGAATTTTTATGCTCGTGCTCTACATTCTGCAGGCACAAAGGGCATTTCTCAATTGTAGAAATCTTATTAATTATTTCTTCTGCTTTGTTTTTGTTAATCCTAAATTCACTAATTTTCTGCTTTATCCTGTCAATTTCCTCATTTAAATTTTTAATATCATGCTCAGCAGCTTTTATTTTTTCTTTTATTTTATCATCTTCTTTAACTTCTTCATTTTCAAGCTCTTTTTTAATTTCCTCAATTTGCCTATCTAGATTTTTTATTGCTTCATTGTTCTTTTCCCTTTCAGTAAGCAAATTTTTTAAATCAGCTTCGCAAACTTCCAAATTATTTTTTAACTTGTTAAATTCATTAATCTTATTTTCAAAAACAGAAATATTCTCCTTTTTTTCCTTAGCAATCACTCTTATTTTTTCAACTTTAGGAATAATAATCTTTATTTTTTCATCCAAAGCAGACATTTCCCTTTCCATAAATTCTTTTTCCCTGCTCTTTTCATCCAAATCAGAGATAAATCCTCCAATTTCTCTTCTTTTTTCTTTCACAGTTCTTATAAAAACAGTAGAATTTTCTCTTATCTTCTTGTACTTGTCTATGTTGAAAACCTTTCTTAATGTATTTAATCTTGTATCTTTGTCTTCCATTAAAATACGTTTCATCTCTTCCTGAGGTGTATAAACAGTATATCTGTATATTAGGTCTTTTCCTTTAGAAACTAAATCTTTTGGATAGCCTAATAAATCAAAAACATGGCTTTTCATCTCTACAGGGCTTAACTCTTTTTTTGTTCCATTGGTTATTATGTAGCCGATTTCCTGTTTTATCCCGTTTTTTCCTCTTTTTAATGTTCTTTTTATTATTGTATCTTTATTGTCTATATTGAAATTCAATTCCACAAAACCTTCTTTCTTCCCATGCCTTAACAAAGATGCTGCCGGTAACTCACTGGGCTTAGAGCCAAACAAAGCAAACTCTATTGCTAATAATATGGTTGATTTGCCAGAACCAATATCTCCTGACAGAAGCAAAGAGCCAGAAGGAAAATCTATACTCTGATTAAGATAACTCCGGATATTGTTTAATTTAATTGATTTTAATAACATTTCCCCTGTATGATAAGAATCAGGTATATATTTTAAACTTTTGCTAAGATTATATTATTTTTCTAAACCTAAAAATCCTTTAGCAGTAATTATTTTAGTACCTTTAAACTCCTTTAATTTCAATAGATGATCATTTCCAGAAATTATATACTCAATTTTCATTTCACTAGCGGGTTCTAAAATAATGTTATCATCAGGATCATCTTTTATTACTTTCACTTTAGATTTAGTTTCAACTAAAGTAGAAATTTCTGATAAGATTAATAAAAATCTATCTTTTTGTTTATCTGTAAATTTAAATTTTGGATAATTCAAAACTCTTAATAATTCATCAAGTTGTTTATAAGATAAAATTAATTCAAATTCTCCACCAATAACTTTATTAAAAATAATTCTGGGGTTTCCTTCCCAACCCAAGGCAGAAATTAAAATGTTTGTGTCTAAAATTATCTTTTTCTCGCCCATTTAACTGCCCCATCTACATCTTTTTTTGTAACCCTTTTTTCCTTAAATTTTTTCTCTATTTCCTTAGCTAATGATGTAAATTCGGCTTTTACATTGGGCATTTTTACTCTTTTGAATAATATTCCACCTTTTACATGGAAAGGTACAAACCTATCACTAGGCTTAAACTTCTCCAACTGTCTAATTTCTTTAGGCACAACTAATTGTCCTTTTGGAGACATTTTTACTAATTCCATTTCAACCATCTTTCATCACCTTTGTTTAATAGTTTAACTGTTAAACAGTACAACTATATAAACATTTTGTTTTAACCAGTAGAAAACATATTTCCCAGCTTTTTCTTCATTCCTTCTATGATGTCAACAGGACTTGGATCAACTCGGTTCCATATTGCCATGTAGTAAGAAACAAAATCTCCTAAATAAATAGTAGAAAACATTCTTGCCAGCAAGCTGTTGCCTTGTGTGTGCACTTCTTCCACGTTCATCCTTTCTTCCATTATTCCCCTGCATATGTCCATCCTTCTTTTTACTCTATCATTATCATGTTTATCTCTTATCAAAACAGCAGCAAACTTGCCATCCATTCCCTGATAGCCTGCAATCTCGTTATGATTCATCTCCGAAAAAACATTATAGAAAGCAGGCATCTTCGCATTCTCATTTATCTGGGTTTTCCATCTGAATGCTATTGCGCCTAATTTTTCAGAAGCGTAAATTATTGGTATTTTATCCCTTAATTTTTTTGATAAAGCCTCTCCTTCCTCATTAAACTTGCCTATATTTTTTAAAATATCGAACATTTCATTCAGTTCTGAATTTTTAACCCTTACTATGTTGGAATTATGCAAGATACCAAGCATTGGAAAGAATAAATAACCTAGAGCTGCTCTTGGCTGCAAACCAGAAGGGATTTTTATCACACCATCACATTCATCTGCTAGCTTTCCACCAGAGGTTATCCCAATAATTTTTGCTCTCTTCTCATGCGCATCATAATAAGAACTTAAAGTTTCTTCTGTGTTTCCTGAATAAGAAATTACAAAAACCAAGCTTTCCTCATTCACAAACTTTGGAACTTTATAACCTCTGTTTACATAAACCGGAATTTTAGAGTCGCGCAAATAAATTTTTAATAGGTCTCCACCAACAGCACTGCCTCCCATCCCAGTAACTACTATATTTCTTACCTCTCCCGGAACAGAACTGCCTTCTGGTAAGCTTAAAGCTTCCTTGCATTGTGAGGGGAAGTTCTTAATCACTCCCAGCATGTTTTCATTGTCTAATGGCATCTTTAGTTTTTATTTTTTAGTGAAATATAAATAGTTTACTGTTTCTGGCCTGTTTGTTTACTGTATTCTTGTAGCATGAGATTATTCGAAAAGTTTATATATAGTTAATATACCTTTTTGTATACTAATCTAATAAAATGATAAAATGCATGTAGGTAAAAGAGGTCAAGTTAGTGAGAGCACTTTTATTTATGTAATTGTATTAGTCATTGTTGGTGTTATTTTAACCATAGGTTATAATTTAGTTTCCAGCAGCAAAGACAAGATAGACAAAGCAGACTTGATTTTGCTGAAAAACCAGATTACTTTCGATATAGAAAATATAGGTAAGGATTATCGCACGTTCATCAAGAAATCATACTCATTACCTGCACTGGCTGAACTATGCCTGGTTGATTTAAATCAAAAAAACAAAATACTTGAGAGCGAGTTAGCAAATTATTATCCGTTGATGAGGGACAGCATTGACAGCGATATAAGGAAAAATGCCTTTGTCATCAGTGATTCGGTCTTTGAGTCTTATTTCGTTGGAGAAATTGAATTAAATCACTACCCGCATTTCAAATGTTTTAAGCCAGAGAATAACAAGATTGAGATGGGTATAGAGGGCCTGGGGAATAAAGCCCTGATTTTATCTGAATTTGTAGCTTCTGTTGACCTGAATCCTGAAGAAGAAATCGAGCTTGTATCAACCGATGGAGTCATAAAGCTAATTATTCCCAAAGGTACAACAGCCGCTATTGATTCAAGACCAGTTAACAGAATTTCCATAGAGATAGTGGAAACTCCAGCAACATTGGATGCAGAACAAAAGGCAAGTGATATCCACAATTTCAAGCCCAGTGGAGCAGTATTCAGAAATAAAATTGAATTAATAAGAAAATATGACTCTTCTGTTGTAACAGGGTGCCCTGAAAGCTTAGTCTGGTACCAACGCCATGAAGACGGAAGCCTAAAGGCAGAAATTCCTTCTAAAGAAATTAATTGCGAGGCTCATGAAGTTACCTTTGAAATAGATAGCTTTAGTTTTGGTTATATTGGAACTCCGCCTTGCGGCAACAATATTTGCGAGACTGGAGAAAATCACAATAATTGCCCTCAGGATTGTGCAGAATGTGAACTCATAAATGCGTATTTGAAGCAAGAAGAAGCAGTAGAAGATGAACAAGTTGCTCTTGTAGTTATTGGAGAAAATTGTAACAATAAACAGGTAACTTTTGTTGTAAAAGAAGATGATGTTCTTGGTGATGATTCAGTTGAAGCAAATCCAGAGCAAGCAGCATTCATAGGAAATAAAGCAACAACTTTATGGACAGCAGAATTGGATAAAGTTGGATTTCTCAATAAATATCCAGAATATTATTTTGTTGCA
>NYYQ01000062.1 GCA_002686855.1 Candidatus Woesearchaeota archaeon
AAAAATGTTGACTTCTTTTTAAAATAAATATTGAGTGCCGGTCATGCCATCCAGTCTGTGACTGGTGGTAGGCACTCAACTAATTTTTTGTTTGACAACTTTCTATCAGTTACTTACTAACACTGCCGAGAGTATTAAAGAGGAACTAAGCGCTATTATCAAGGAGCATATAGAAGAAACCAAGCTGATGAAAGAAGAGATAAAATTGATGACTATAGGTCTAAAAAGAATAAAGAAGAAAAAATAATTCTGCAAACATTTAAATAAAATTTATCATTGCTTCTTTCTATGAAAATTGCAGTTTGCGGCTCTAGCGCAATAACAGATAAAAAAACAGCTAAAAAAGCCTTTGAAATCGGTAAAGAAATAGCTAAAAATGACATCTTGTTATTAACAGGAGCTGGCACTGGTTACCCTTATGAAGCTGCGAAAGGCACTTTTTCCAATAATGGCAAAGTTATGGGTATAAGTCCTGCAAAAGATGAAGAAAAGCATATTAACACATATCGATTTCCCAAAGATGTTTTTACAGAAATAGAATATACTGGCCTAAAAATTCCTGCAAGAAACTTTCCCCTGGTTAAGGAAGCAGATGCAATAATAATTATTTCAGGCCAAACAGGCACATTAAACGAATTTACAATAGCTTTCCATTATCAAAAACCAATAGGAATCCTAAAAGGCTCTGGCGGAGTAACAGAAATATTGGATAAAATTGCAGATATATGCAATAAAAACAATGAAAAAGACAATATTGTTTATTCTGAAGATCCAAAAGAATTAATACAGCTGGTTATGAACAAGTTAAATCAATAAGATTAAAAAACATATAAGATAACTTTTTCTTAAAGGGCTCGTGGTCTAATCTGGTAAGACATCGCTCTCGCTAATTATTCGTGTAAAGCGAAGACTTCGGGTTCAAATATCCTAAAGCTGTGGCAAAGCTCAGGATTCGGGAGTCCCGACGAGTCCATATGATATACAAACCAAGAGAAGACAGCAAGTTATTAGAGCATTATGTTAGACAGTATGCTAAAGGCTCTGTTCTAGATATAGGAACAGGTTCTGGAATACAAGCAATTGCTGCTTCAAAAAATAAGAAAGTCAATTCTGTTTTAGCATTAGATATTCAAAAAGACACAATAGAACATTGTAAAAAAAACATTGTTAATAAAAAAATTAAATTTATAATTTCAGATTTATTTGAAATATTTAATAACAAATTAAAAAATAAAAAGTGGGACACAATTATATTTAACCCTCCTTACCTTCCAGAAGATATAAAAGTAAAAGATTTAACATTAGACGGAGGAAAAAAAGGTTACGAAGTTTTGGAAAGATTTCTTAATGAAGTCAATAATTATCTAAAAAAAGATGGAATTGTTCTGATTATCTTCTCTTCATTAACAAAAAAAGATAAAATCGATGAGTTTATTGAAAAAAATCTATTAGAATTTGAACTATTAAAAAAAAAGCATATTTTCTTTGAAGATTTGTATGTCTATTTAATCAAAAAATCCCAAATATTAAAAAAATTAGAAAACAAAAAAATAGAAAATATAAGGTATTTTACAAAAGGAAAAAGAGGATTCATCTTTATTGGCTATAATGCTGGGAAATCAAAGATTTCCGGCACCAACTTCGTTGGAAACAAAAAGATTGCAATAAAGATAAAGAATCCAAAAAGCAAGGCAATTTCAAGGGTTGAAAATGAAATAAAATATTTAAAACTATTGAATAAAAAGAGCATAGGCCCTAAATTATTGTTCTATGATAAGGATTTTCTTGCTTATGAATTTATTGAAGGGATTTTTTTCTTAGATTACATCAAAAACAATAATAGAAAATCAATAATCAAGATTATTAAAGATATTTTTAGCCAGCTTTTTATTTTAGATAAATTGAATATTAATAAGGAAGAGATGTCGCATCCTGACAAGCATATTTTAATCGATAAAAATAATTTTCCAATATTAATCGATTTTGAAAGGGCTCATTATGCAGTTAAACCGGGAAACGTTACACAGTTTTGTGATTATTTGATGTCCAAAACAATAAATTCTTTATTGGAAAACAATAAAATAGAAATTAACAATAAAAAAATAATAGAAAAAGCAAAACAATATAAGAAAAAGCAAGGTAAAGAGAATTTCAATAAAATAATTAGAGAAATAAAATAATGCCTACTAAATTCCAAAATAAAGTATATGAACTATGCAAAAAAGTTCCTAAAGGTAAAGTAACAACCTATAAATCAATAGCAGAAGCAATGGGGAACAAAGCTTACAGGGCAGTAGGCTCAGCATTAAACAAAAACCCACATGCTCCTCAAATTCCCTGTCATCGTGTAATAAACACAAATAGAAATCCTGGCGGCTTTGCGAGTGGAGTCAAAAATAAAGTCAAATTACTAAAAAAAGAAGGTGTTGAGATAAAAAACAATAAAATTTTAAAAGAATTTATTTTTAAATTTAAATAAAAATAAGATAAAAAAAGAAAATCACTTCTTTCTCTTTCCTTTCTTCTTTTTCTTAAGCTCTTTATCTAGCTTAAGCTCATCAAGCAATTCCTTATACCTGTTTCTGATTGTAACCTCTGTTACTCCTGCAACATCTGCTACTTCTCTTTGAGTTCTTTTTTCTCCATGCAGTAAAGCAGACACATACAAAGCAGCAGCTGCAATTCCAGTAGGGCCTCTTCCAGAAGTAAGTTCAGCTTTTTGCGCTTGTTCCAAAATTTCTATGGAATTACTTTGGCTCTCTGCGCTTAGCTTTAAAGATGAAGCGAATCTTGCAATATAATCAGCAGGATTGCTTGGCAAAATTGTAATGCCTAGCTCACGAGTAACAAACCTGTAAGTCCTTCCAATTTCCTTCTTCTCTATTCCAGAAGCCTCAGAAAGCTCATCTAGTGTTCTAGGAACATCATGCCTACGACAAGCAGCATATAACGCTCCTGCTACTACAGATTCCATGCTCCTTCCTCTAACTAAGCCTCTTTGAACAGCCATAGTATATATCCTAGCTGATTCTTCCTCAACAGATTTGGGTAACTTTAAATAAGAGCTTACTCTTTTAAGCTCTGCTAAAGCCAATTTAAGGTTTCTTTCAATAGCAGTTGATATTCTATACTGCCATTTCCTTAACCTAAAGAATTTATTCCTTTCCTTTCCGCCTAATTTAAACAAATCAGCTTTTTGGCCTACCTCTGTTCCTAAACCATGATCATATTGAGTATAAGTCATTGGAGCTCCAGCTCTACGCTTGCTTTCACCGCTTTCGCTATCAAATTCTCTCCATTCCTGGCTAAAATCAACCATCTTCTCTTCTATGACAAGACCACAATCTCTACATATGATCTCTCCTCGCTCTTTGTTCCAATTAAGATTGATTCCGCCACATTCCGGGCATTTTTTGACTAATTCTGGCATTTTAACCTCCCATAAGTATGTTTAATTTTATTGTAAAGTAAAAATCCCAACCGCAGCAAACTGTGGGGCATTTGGAATTTTTACTCTCGAAATTGGTATAAATGTCCACAGCGAAGCTGTGGGGTATAAAACCCAATTTCCGCTGAATTAAAATACACCCCCCTAAATATTAAACCACACTTACAATATAATAATTAAATTATAATAATATTTATAAAGAGGGAACAATACTACTATATAAAGCTTTCGTTAAATATATAAGGATTAAAAGGTTGTATAACCATGAAAGACCCCATCCCAAAGGATTTATTTGATATTTTAGCCTGTCCTATCTGTAGAGCTGACTTACGCTACTCAAAAGACAAAAAAGACCTTGTTTGTGTAAAATGCGGCAAAAAATACCCTATTCAAGAAGGAATACCTGTTTTACTGCCTCCCGAAGACTTAAAAAAGAAAAAATAGCTTTGTTTAGTTCTATGAAACATATATGCAATAATTTCACATAATTGGTTAAATAATAAAATATACGAAAACTATTTAATCACAGCAATTTTTATTCTTCCCGTGCCAACGTCGCATAATCTGGCATTGCGCTGGCCTTGAGCTGCATAAAGCAAGCCAGTTCCCGCAAGGGTATCCCGGTTCAAATCCGGGCGTTGGCGTTTTACCCTTATTCCTTCTCCAACTCATCAATAGCTTCCCCAATATCATCCAAAGTTTCACCTTGAACTTCAGGCTCCTTTCTTCTTTTGAATATTGTCACTAAAACGAAAATAAAAGTCAAAGCTAGAACAAAAGTAATAATTGCATATATCATAAAAGAACTTTTCTCACCATTATCCAATGTAGATAGTGGAATTTCTTCATCCGCTTGTTCCTCTTTTTCTCCTTCTGTTTCCTCAATTGTACTTCCTGGCTCTTCCACTTCCAAAGAAACATCTTGTTGCTCCTCAGCCTCAGCTTTCTCTTCAACTTCTCCGGTAACATTAACTTCTGATTCCTCCTCAACCACAATTTCTTCCTTTTTATCAGGAACTTTTATGGGTATATTCTCTCTTACAACAAAAACCTGCCCGCCTGATGATTCATATTTAACTGTTACATTGAGATAATAAGCCTTTCCTAAATCTGGAGAAATAACAGAAGAATCAAAAATTTTTATTCTTTCAGTTGGATGTATTTTACCATATACTGTTGAATAATCCTGAATACCTGGAACATCTGTAACATAACTTAATTTGACATTTTTAAAACTATTAATAGAACTTGGATTAATTAAATTCGCTTTAAGAACTGCTCTTTGCTGAGGTACAACAATACCCTGAGAAAATTCATGTTCTATAAAAGGGCAATCACAATAAACTTCTACATCAGTACTTTCTTCTGTTTGTCTTGAAAATTTGTCTATTTTGTAGTTCGCTTTTGTCAAAATAGCATAGTTACTAGTAATAAGGCTTTGAGCCTGCAAAGTAAAGTTCTTACTTTCTTCTGACTGTAGTGTCCCACTCCATGATATTATCTTATTAGTGCCAGTAGTGCCTTGAGGTCTCTTTAAAAGCAAAAGTTTCTCAGGTAGTTTTATGTTGAATGATGTCATAGTTAAATCATACTGCTCATTTGTATTTTCAATTTCTATTGTTAAATTCAATTCTTCTCCAATATCAAGCCTGCTTTTATTTAATTTAGGCTTTATTTTCAATGCATAATCGTAAACTTCGCCACTAATTGTATTAGAGGTTTTGTTTACTGTTTCTACTTTATCAAAATAGCTAACATCTGCCTTTAATTCAAAATCTCCTGCATTTAGACCTTTAATCTTATAAGTGCATTTTCTTATCTGCTTTGGATGCACATCTTCCTCAAATAAAATGTTACCAAAGCTCTGCTCACAGCCTTCTGTATCAACAACTAATAGAGAAGAAGGAATATTAACAGTTGCTGTTACATCTTCCGCGACAATATCGGCTGTATTTTCAAAAGATAATTCTGCAGTAGTTTCCTCATCTATCAAAAGATTATTTTTTTCCATAGTATGTATTATATCCAAGCCAGATTTTATTTGATAAACAGTTAGAAGAGTTTTGTAAACATCATACCATGGGTCATAATTCCTGTAAGACCAAGAAACATTTGTTATGCATATATTCAAACCATCTTTTATTTTGCATTCTCCACTATTAAGGATAATACCAGAAACATTAATTCCTATATACACTTTCTTGCTTACAGGATCTATCTTAAATTCAAATTCTTTATCAGTTATATTGATTATATCTCCATCTTCAACTGTTCCGGAATAAATATTTTCCCCATAAATAGAAAAAGCATTTGGGATTAAAACAAGTAAAAAAAAAGTACAATACGTAAAAAATACGCCTCTTTTTTCCATTCTTGTAAAAATGAAGTTTTTATTATAAAAAGTTTGTTAAAAATTTAACAGGAATAAGCAAAAATACAGTTATCAAGAATTGAAAAAAGCATATTGAATTAAAATAATAAAAAAAGTAACTAAAGCAAGTATATTTACAGCCTTATTACTTATCCTCATATTTAATTTATTGCTTAACTCTGCTACATAAGTATGACCAAAATTCTTTTTTGAAGTTATATGAAAGCCTCTTAATCTTTGCATAATAGTTGTTAGTGGGCATATTATATTGATTTTCTTTGTTATTGGAGATAAAATCAAGCCCCATCCTAATTGTATTATCAAAAGTACAAGAGCGTACCAAAAATGGAATGTTATTTTTGATAACCACACAGATCTAGGTACAAAAAATAATCCCAGCCAAATGACCACAAAAGGCAAGTGAAGCCAAAAAAGTAAATCTATCGCCAATTTTTTAATATTCATGAATTTAAGAAGTAATCAAGATTTAAAATAATATCGGTTACACCTTATTTTATCTTGTAAGCCTTGTTGTCTTTAAGAAAATCCTTGGCAAACTTTAGCTTCTGCCTGCTTTCTGCATAAACAGTATACAACTTTTCTCCTTTCTTAACATCATTACCAAGGCGTTTATACAGGTAAATTCCTGCTCCTTTATTAATAGGAGCGCCTGCAATCCTTGCTATTCTTGAAATTATTCTGTTATTAATGTTCTTTACAATGCCCTTTTTTCCAGCTCTGATATCATACTTAAACCTTCCAATTTTTATTTGATTTGGATTAAAAACATTGCCATCCTGAGCTTTTATTATCTCTTTCATTTTTTTATAGGCTTTGCCTGAATTCAATAACTCCATGGTCTTATTCCTACAGTCTTTGATTCCAGCCATCTTGAAAATCTCTGCGGCCATAAGAACACATTTTTTCTCTAAATCAAAAGGTCTTCTTTTATCCCTTTTCAACAGCCATAAAACATCTCTTGCTTCTAAAGCAGGGCCTATCCCATTGCCTATTGGTTCTCTTCCATCAGTAATTATAACCTTAATATGCTTCCTAAGCTTCTTCCCTATAACCTCAAACAACTTTTTCAATCTAAATGCTTCTTCTTTGCTTTTAATTTTGGATTCCTTGCTCGTAGGAATATCAATAAGAATATGCGTACTGGAAACTGAATGCTTCTTTGCCATTATTGATGCCAATAACTGCGATTCAGCATCAATTTCTAAAGTCCTTTCAACATTAATTATTTTATCATCAGCAGGAGCCAAATTTAAGCTTCCACCCCATACTATGCAACCATTTGTTTTCATAACGATCTGTTTCATCTTTTTTATGGAGAAAGAAACCTTAGCAAGAACTTCCATAGTATCTGCAGTTCCTGCAGGACTTGTTATTGATCTGCTTGATGTTTTTGGAATTGTAAGACCAGCAGCTGCCACAATAGGGACCAACACCATAGTAGTCCTATTGCCAGGAATACCTCCTATGGAATGTTTATCAACCACAGGATACCTATCAAGCTTCAGAGTATCGCCATGTTTGGATATTGCTTTTGTAAGCATCATTGTTTCATTTATAGACATAAGATTAGTATAACAAGCAGCAACAAAATATGTAAGCTCTACCTCGCTTAGTTTGTTATGAACAATATCCCATACAATCTGGTCAATCTCTTTTTTACTCAATTTCTTATCATCTAATTTTTTCCTAATGAATTCAATAGAAATAGGTTTTCTTGCCAGTGTTATGCTTACAATATCGCCATTTTTTAACCTCAAAGAACTAATAACTTCCTCATAAGCTCCTATGCTTCCTTCTGGAACTGCTTTGCCGCTCTGCGCGATATCCACAACAACTGTTTCTATTTTTTTGCCCTTTTTTATCTTGATTCTATCTAGATGATATATATCAAATTTCATAGCATCCTTTTTGTTAAGAACTACTATTAATGGTCCACCAGTTGCAATATCCATGTCTTTGATTTTGAGTTTCATTTTCTTTGAATAAATTTCAAAATCAAAGGCTTGAAAAACCTTTGGTTTTTCATTGTCTTTGATTTTGAGTTTCATTTTTTCTATAGATTTTAAAATAAAATGCTTGAAAAACCTTTGGTTTTTCATTGTCTTTGATTTTGAGTTTCATTTTTTCTATAGATTTTAAAATAAAATGCTTGAAAAACCTTTGGT
>NYYQ01000063.1 GCA_002686855.1 Candidatus Woesearchaeota archaeon
TCCATTTTCTTTTCTTCTCGCTTAATGTTTCCATAATATCACCGAGAAGTAGAATTTGGATGGATATTAGAAGTGTAACCTAATTATGAAATTCAACAATAAAAATTATATAAAAGCTAGTTGTTATAGGATATGGTTAGTAGTTGGGGTGGGAATCTATAGTTTAGTTGTACACTAATGGGGAGGCAAATAAATTCTTACGGAGTAAGAATTTATTCCATAGGAACTGCACTCCAAAGAGTCCAGTCATTGCTTGGAGCATAACCACCAAATACAAAGTATGGCGGTCTGTTTTGGCCGAAGTAAGAATATTGCACGTCTGACCAATTTTGAGGGATTTGAGGGGCTCCTGCCCCCATTCCATAAATATTGCTTCCAAAATGTCTCCAGGTTTTCATTAAACCATGAAAATCACTTAAATCAGTAGTTGCATCGGCTCCTGGCTCAACACTCAAAGCTTTATCATAACCATATTTCTTTAGTATAGCGACTGCTTCCTTTACTGGCGCATTTCCCTGTCCTGGAGCTAAGTGGTCATCCTGGTAGCCATAGTTGTCAGCTAGATGAACATTTCCAACCATATTTTCTTTAGCTAAGCTTTCAACCTGCTTTAGATACCAGCCCTTGAACTTTCCGTCGTTTTGTTCTTTTGTAAGCTTAGGGTCTTCTTGCCAATACTTTCTCCACATATTTAGATGGCCTGTGTCTAAAGTTGCTTTTATGTGCCTTTCTGCAATTTTTTCTGCTTCTTCTCTGCTTACTCCCATGTAGTATGGGTTTTCCTGCAGCATTCCTTTTTTTCCAGGTGTAAGCGCCTCATTTAGCTTTTTTTCATCCATTTCAGTTGGCATTCTGCTTATACCTGATTGTATCTTAGGGGCTGTAAGGAACTCAACCATTCTTTCCCTTGATTTTTTAATTATCCATTTTAATTCTTCTAAATGGCCTCCAAAACGCTCTGGAAATATATTTTCAATTGCAACAACAACTGGGTTATTAGGGTCTTTTGTTTTTCTCATTGCATGAAGTCCAGATTCAGCGTACATTCTTATACCTTGTTCCTCAAGCCTTTTTATTGGTGTTATTAGGTTTTGCATGCTTTCATAAGTATCTTCAGCTTGCTGTTCCTGGGATGTTGATGACTGTCGTGCATATTCAAGCCTTCCACTAATTTGCTTCCTGTCCTCTTTAAGAATCTCCAAAGGATGTTTTGTTTCAGAAGGTACAAATTGTTGCGAGAGTCCATGGATTATTGGGTCTTGCTTCATTAATTTCCATTTTTCTTCTTCTGGAAGAGACTTGTCTAATTTTTCATAGAATTCTATGGCTTCGTCTATTTTGTTTAACTGTTCAATATAGCTTTCTGTCTGAACACCAAATTCCAATGCCCATCCACGCGCATGACCTGCTTGTGATTCTAGAGTTGCCCGCATGAATGCTTCTTCTGGATAAAGCTTTTCATAATAATTTGGTCCTCTTCCTTTTGTTTCCTTGAACCATTGATTATATTCATTGGCTTGTTGTTTGAAATAATCAAAATGCCTTTTTTTAATGACGAATCTATTAGTTTTAGGGTCGTGTTTTGGGATTCTACCTCTTATAGAGTCATAAGGATTTACAATTTTTTTACCTTGATAATCAATATAATCTCCCTTTTTTATCAAAACTGAATTGTTGTCTTGGTCAACTCCTTTGTAATCTTTTTCTGATGTATTCCAAACAGGATATGCAACTAATCTGTCTTTTTGCACTGTTTCCATTTTTTGGCTTGTACGAGAATCCAATAAATCAAATTTTGCATCGAATTCTTGAACATGCGCTTGCTTTACCAGCAATCTTCCAGTTGAATCTCGAGCTAAATTCATTCTATGGCTTTCATCATCCAGATGCATGTCTGTCATTGGTCTTTCAAATTCTCCTGAGTGCATGACAACAGAACCACTGCCCATATCTGCCTGAAAGTCAATTGCTCTTTTTAATTCTGTTAGATCCTGGAATGCACCAATCCTAGAGAAATTACCCCTTTCATCCCTGCCCATCATTCCCATTAACCCAAAGCTTGCATGTGTATTAAACCTTACTTCATTAGCCATTTGCATTTCCCTTAATGCCTGTCTTTGGTCTTCTCCAAGCATTTCTGGAGTTTGCGCCTGCCTGTTCCCTGTCCTGTAACCTGGAAATTGTATCTCCATCTTGCCGGTTCCCATCCTTATTTTTGAGTATATTCCAGCAACGTTTTGAGCGGAAATTCCCATTGGAACAGACATTCCTATGTCCTGGATTCCTAGATTTACATCTGGTTTATTGCCTGCATCCATCCCATAACTTCCTGGTTCCATGGCATTAAAATAATCTGCCACTGGATGATGTGAATAATATCCATCTGTAAATTTCATTTTCAGTTAAATTTATTATTTTTATTATTGATTTTAATGGATTTAATTATATTTTATTGTTTTAATTTTTAATTGTTTTTAATTATTGCATAATTTAGTTTAATTGATATAATTTTTACCAAATACTTGTTAATATTATCTTTGAATATAACTGCTTTACCAATTCAACATGTTGTGATGTTTTTTGAAATGATGGTAAATCCTCCAGGCAGTAGTTTTTGTAGCGTTTTCAGCACTGGTTTTTGCAAGCTGAAGTTTCATAATGTCTGTTTTGCTTGGCTTTTTTGGCTTTGGTTGCGCTTTTGGTCTTTTTGCAGCGCCAAATAGTTCTGAGAAACCTTTGAAAACCGAGAGGTAAGGGCTTAAGGCCGAAGGTTTTTTTATTTCTGTCTTTTTCCCCAGAGTTTTAGGAGCTATTTCCTCACCTGCTTCTCTTAAGTATCTCATTAATTCATCTCCTAAAGCTTCCATTGCTGCTTTAACCGCGCCGTCTATGATTCCTAAAAGTTGAAAGTCTTCTTGATCTCTCATTTTTTTGTAGTTTTCAATTTCTTTATTTGTCCATGCATATATTCTAAGGTCAATTTCAATTCTTCCAAGATGGATTGGTCCCCGTTGATAGCCTTCCTGCTGATAGTTTAGCTCGGGTCTTGTCCTGAACAGGTAACTTACAAGCAAGCACTGGTTTACTTTTCCAACTGGTTTTCTTGCTAATAGTTCAACTTCCATCATAGAGCTTTCAAAAGCAACCAGTAAATCCGGTGTTTCGGTTTTGCTTTGGTCTAGTTGTAAGCGTTGTATGTTTCTTAAATAAGGCCTTACCCAGTTCATATACATCTTTATAACTTCAAAATGCTGCCTTAAGTATTTTAATGTAAAAATCCTCCTGTTTTTTAATTCCTCGAAAGTATGCTCTTTCCATGCTAAAAATGTTCTTAATTTTCTTTTAAGGACTTCTCTGATCTTTCTGTTAAATGCACCTCTTTCACGTTCTACTGTTTCATCAACATCCTCTTGTTTTATTGGATGGGTTGAGAAAAATAAATCTGGCAAGGTAGTAAACTGGACTTCTCGCGCCATTCCATAAACAGATGCAGGATTTTTGGCACCTTGTTCAACTAAATCAACCCAACTGCCTTTTAATGTTATTTCTGCGCTTTCAGAGCTTTTGCTTCCAGAGTAGCTGTCATTGTAATAGCCTAACCTTTCATCCAAAATCCTTAATTCTCTGACTAATTGAAACAACTCTTTTACCATTTTTCCTATTGTGGCCATAAACTGGCTTACTTTGTCTTGTTGCGCTCCAAGACGTTGTTGGGATGCTCCAAAAAAAGCAGAGTTTTCAGCAGCAGCAAAAATATCTGTTATCTTATCTATGTGTGGAAAACCAGAAAAATATCTTAAGTAATGTAAAACATAGAAATAAGGTTCTTCTATTGAAATATTGTAGCCTTCATAGTGCAGCCTGTATCTTCGAGCAGGCTTTGGATAGTTTGTTTTGACATAGGTGCCCCTGTTTTGCTCTGCAGTTTCATGGTCAAAACCAAATTTTTTCAGATCAGCTATGGTCATATCTGTTCTCACCAGCAATATCTATTATACATTGTTGCGGCTTCGTAACATTAAACTACAATAATTTACAAATTCTGGTTGTAGTTTAATGTATCTAATCATCTTTTCCCTTGTTGAGTATACTAATTTGTATATTAATATATGTTTAAATATTTAAAGGTATCGAAAAATCATTTTTGATTTTTCGGACATTTAAGCTTGAAAATTTTCAATTTTCATTGTTTAAAGGTATCGAAAAATCATTTTTGATTTTTCAGACATTTAAGCTTGAAAATTTTCAATTTTCATTGTTTAAAGGTTTTGAAAAATAATTTTTAATGTAATGGTTTTAAATTTCATTCTTACATTCTATGCGCAGGATGCTCATGGCCAAGAGCATGCCTTTCTTTTAGTTCATTGATGTGCTTTAGCTTATACTCTATGATTTTGTTAACATCTCCAGTAAAGTTTTCTACAAGCAGGGAAAGATGCTCTCCTCCAAGGAAATGAGGCAAGACAACATAATCAGCACCAGCATCATATAGTTCTAAAGCATCCTCTATATGCCTGCCTGTCACAAAAATTATTATTTTATTATTTTCTTTTTTTGCTGTTCTTATCAAAAGCTTATTATCGGTTTTAGTGGGGATTGTGGATATGACCATTTTTGCTTTTTTGAAATTAAGCCTTTCCAAAACCTCTATGTCTCCTATGTCGCCATATAAACATGGAAGTTTCTGCCTGATCAAATTTCTTATAGTCTCGGGGTTAAAATCAACAACCAAGACACTTTTTTTTATTTTTCTCAATGTTTTAACAATACCATAACCAATACGGTTATAACCGCATAATATGATTTCTTTTTTCTTTCTTTTTGGCATATATTCCAAATCATCTTTATTTTCTGTAAACTTATCAAAAACATCCAGGTAGCGAGCAAGCTTTTTATAGATTCTATTTTCAAACTTTATGAAATAAGTTGTTAATGTAATAGTAATTATAGCAAGCAGAACAGTCAATGAAAAGATTTCTTGATTTATGTGGCCCAATAAAAGCCCCTGAGTTACTATTATTAATGAGAATTCTGAAATCTGAGCTAATGAGACAGCAGTCAGGAAAGAGGTTCTTTTTTTGTGGCCAAAAAAAGAGGTTGTAAAGATGATTATCAAAGGCTTAGCAATTATAACAAGTAATAACAACACTATTAACGGTTTAATTATAATATTGAAAGTTCCTAATAGTAATTCCATCCCCAGCGATACAAAAAACATTACTGAAAAAAAATCTCTCAGAGATTTTACTTTTGCAATGATTTCTATATTGTATTGCAGGTTTGCGAGGGAGACTCCTGCAATGAAAGCTCCTATTGCAATAGAAAAACCCAAGTAATTGAATAAAATTGAATAAAGAAAACTTACGGCTACAGCGGAAATAAATAGCAGTTCCTGGGATTTAGCTGCAAATCCAAATAGTGATGGAAAAATATATTTGCTGACTGCTACTGCAACAAGAATAGCAAGAATTCCTTTAATTATAGATATAGTAATCACAATGAAAGAGAATTCGTTTAAAGACCCCAGGATAGATAATGCTATTATTGCTACAATATCCTGGATTAATAATATTCCTATGATTATTTTTCCATGTAATGTATCAATCTCTCTTTTATCTGATAATAACTTTATTACAACCATGGTTGAGCTTAAAGCGATAACCAAAGCAATGTAAACTGATTCAAGAATAATAAAGCCAAGCAATAAAGAAATTATAAAGGCAATTGCAGATATGGCAATTACTTGTATTATGCCTCCAAATGATGATACAATGCCAACATCTTTTAATTTTTTAATATTGATTTCCAAGCCAACTATGAATAATAGGAATGCAATTCCAATTTCTGATAATGTCGTTATTACTTCAGTATTTGTTATTAATCCTAAAACAGGTCCTATGATTACTCCCGCTAGAATGTAAGCGGGAATCAAAGGTTGTTTCAAAAATTTTGCAAAATATGCAAACATAGTTGCAATTATTATTACAAATCCAATGTCAAAAAATATGTTTTCCATTTTTATTTTATGAGTTCTATGCTTCCGCTTTCTATTGGCTCTCTATTTTTTTTCTCGCTGAGCTTTAGTTCAATAATATCTTCTTGTTCCAAGATTTCTTTTACTTCATCTATTGTTTTGCCCATCAGCGCAGCTAATTCTTGTATGTTCATTTGTTGCCCCCTTCTACAATTCTAAGAATAAAGCCGTCTTTGTGTTTTTTGAACTCTATTTCAGCCCCTTTTTCAAGGCCTTCATACTCTGCAAGAACTTTAGGTATGGTAATTACTAATTGTCCTGATGGCAGTTTTTGGATTTTTACCATGATTTTATTATAATAGTATTTTTAATAGTTTGTAGTTAAGTTTATATATTAGTTTAAATAATAGTATTTAAAGGTTTCTAATCTGAAGAATCATAATATTTATATACTAGTATACTGATTAGTATTATTATAATATGCATATTGTGAAAAATAGACTTGTAAAATTATTTACATTGAAAGTAATTCTAATCATGTTAGTTAGCCAACTTGCTTTTGCACAATCTACAACAACTGTTTCTGATAATGAATTTGAGGAAGATTTTAGGGATGATTTCAAAGAGGATAGAAAAGAATTTACAGATGATAGGCGAGGTGATTTTGGGGAAGTAAGGACTAAAGAAAGAGATGAATTCCCAAGAGAACCCCAATTTAACCAAGACTTTGGACAAAGGTTTGGACAGGCAAGGAAGATATGATCTTTGGAATGGTTTTTGAGATTTTAGGAGATGAAATAGATGAATCAGATGTTATGCATTTTTGCGGCGAGCCAGAGAAGATTGCTGATATTGTTATGTCAAAGGTTGATGAGGTAATCGGAGATATTTCTAATGTTTGCAAAGAGATTGAAGAGAAGGAAAAAAATTGCATTGAGGAAGCAGAATTTCATTGTACAAGATTTAGTGAGCATGATATTGAAGATGCAATTGATGAATTGGATAAGCTGGAGATGTTGTCAAATTCCTGTCCTGTAAACAAAGACGCAATAATGGATGTATGTATCTTGCGCTCAAAAGAATTTATGGAGCAAGACACAGAACTTATTGAACAGAATTGCGAGTTTCAATGGGAAGATTATGGACAGCGTGATCAAAGAAATTGTGAGATGATGTTAAGGGATAATATTTGCGATGAGGATGAATATGTTAATGATTGCATGGACAGATTTGGAGTTAAGCCAGAGGATTTTGAATGCAAAGATGTTTCTGAGCCTTATTGCGGCGAGAATGCATATGCAGAACCAAGATATGATGGTAAAGGATGCATAACTCATCATGAGTGCATTCAAGAAGAAGTTGTTTGTCCTGATGTTGGAAAACCAAGCTGTTCAGAAAACGAACGCTGGGATATGCATTATGATAGCAAGGGATGCGCTTACTATGAATGCATTCAAAAAGAAATAGAGCCTTGTCCGGATGTAAGTATTGGGCAGTGCGGTTCAGGAGAAAATATGGAGTTGCGCTATGATGATAGAAGATGTGTTGTAGGGTATGACTGTATAAAATTTACTGTTTGCGGCAATAATATATGTGAAGAAGGCGAAACACCGGAAAATTGCCATGATGATTGCGGAATAAAATGCCCCCTTACTGATGAAGAGATTAATAGGCTTACAGATGAATGTTTAAACAAGAATGGGGTTCCTGAAAAAGTCGTTGAAAATGATTGTATACTGGAAGTAACATGCGCAGTTGAAGAAATACCAGCAACAGACAGCTCAGGAGGAGGAATGGAGGGAATAACTGGAAATGTTGTTGCAATAACCGGAAATCAAGTTTTAGAAACATATGACGATTTTGTAAATCAATGCAAAAGAGAATGGGAGCATCAGGAAATAAATTGTGAGAATATGCCAAAAGAATGCGGCAAAGAACATTTTATTGATAATTGTGTTCAAAGAGAGAAGAAAAATTTTGAAAGAGAAGCTGGCAGGGTTGACAAGAGATGCGAGTTAGATACCAAACAGCAAATAAGGCAGAGGGAAAGGGATTGCCAGAGGATGGAGCGAGATTCCAAGAGATGTGTTGAGCAAGAAACCAAAAGATGCAAGCAAATGCAGGGAACTTTTAAGGACTGTAATGAAAAGCTTACTGAAGAAAATTTCAGGAAATTTGTAATCAAAGAAGCCACAAAAAAATGCAGGTTTGCTTCAGAATTTATCCGCGAGGAAGTTTATTCCGGAAGCAAGCCAAGGAAAGTTATTGAGAAAATCTTAGAGTTGAAAGAAAGAGGTGTTCCTGGGCAATTTAAGGGAATTTTAGACGATGAAGCAGATGAATTGCTTGATGTATCAGAATCTCTGGAAGAGCTAGGGGAAGAGGAAGAGGAGAAAGGAATTGGCTATAAAATAAAACTGTTTTTGGGTTTTGCTAAAGAGATGGAAGATGGAGAGATTGAAAGATTGGAATTAAGCAAGGAAAGATTAGAGACTTCTATAAAATCATTAAGCAGATTAGTGGATGAACTTCCTGAAGATACAGCAAAAGCAATCTTAAAAGAACAAGTTGCAGATTTAGAAAGGCAGAAAGAAGATATTGAAAGCTTGATTGAGCAGAAACATAAAAAATCAAAAGGATTGTTAAGGTTGTTTGGGTTGTTTGGTTAAGTTTTTAGAACTTTTTTTATTTCTCGAATCATATCACTTGCAAGATAAGTAAAACCTTTTTTCTTTTTTAATAGAATGTCTCCTATTAAGCCATTAAAGTAAGCTGCATTGATTGTACTTTGTATCAAGCTGTGGTTTTGGGCTAGAAAGCCTGCTGCTAAGCCTGCTAAAACATCTCCAGTTCCTGCTTTAGTCATTCCAGCATTTCCTGTCTTGTTGTAATATGTTCTTTCAGCTGACATTATCTGGTCAACTGGGCCTTTTAATAATATCATATTATTCTTTAGATGTTTTTTGAAATTGTTTTTGCTCAATTTAGAGTTTTTTAACAGAATTTCAAATTCTTTTTTATGCGGGGTAAGGATTGAAAATTTAACGTCTTGGAGCTTTATGCTTTTTATCCCGTCTGCATCTATCACTAATGGCTTTTTTATATTTCTAATTATTTTTTTAACAAATTGTTTTGTTTCTGTTTTTGTTCCTATTCCATTGCCAATCAAAATAACATCATATTTTTTTGATAATTTAATAATTTCATTGATATGTTTTGGAGAGAAATAATTTCCTTTCAATTTTTTGGTAACTAAATCCGGGCTTAAAGAATTGATGGACCAAGCGACTTTTTCCGGGGCTGCAACAGTAACCCAATCCACACCTGTTCTTAAGGCTGCAAGTCCTGCTAAAGCCACTGCTCCTACATAATCTTTAGAGCCCCCAATTACCAGAACTTTGCCATTGTCGCCTTTTTTGCTTTGTTTTTTTCTTTTTGGAAGCTTAATGTATTTTTTTGATATGTATTGCATTTTTATTAACCAATGATTCAATATTATTTTTAAACAATTTTTGAATTTTCATTTATTATAATTGACACAATTAAATTTTATTGCTTTTTAATTCCTATGTCAACAACTATTGTTTTATCTTTATAATTCTCTAAACCTTTTTTTATGTCATGCAATGCTATTATCAAATCAGGCTCAAAATATACATTAGTTTTTTCCCCTGTATCGGGGTTTATTCCAGAAGGGATGTCTATTGAGACTTTATACGCTTTTGTGGTCGATAGGTTTTTAATCAATGTTGCTAAAGGATCGTTTATCTCTCCATGAATGCCAGTGCCAAAGATGGCATCTATTACTAGGTCATAATTGCTAAAATCAACTGCTTCTAAAGTAAGCATTTGCACTTTATCATTGTTTTCTATTTTTTTGAGATTTATTGATGATTCTTTTGTTAATTTTGTTTCATCACCAACAAATAGAACATCAACTTCTGTATCATCGCATAAAGATCTTGCAGCAACAAAGCCATCTCCACCATTGTTTCCATGGTAAGCTATGATAAGGATTCCTTTGTTTTTTACATCTACTTTTTCTTTTAAAGCTTTTGCAAATGCTTTCCCAGCGTTTTCCATTAAATTGATTACTGGAATTTCAGATTTTGCTTCCAGGTCTAACATTTCTTGTGCGGTTATCATCTTTTGAAGATATTATACTGATTTATTTATAAATTTTGATGTTAAAAGACTTAAGTTCAGTTTAGTGACTGCTCCAAAAAATTTTCAATTATCTTTTTTGCATCTTCATTATCATCAAACTTTTTAATTAGCTTTTCCTTATCATCAATATAACCAGATTCAACAAGAAAATCAGTAAAATCTATTTTTTCAGCATTTTCAAATCTTTTTAGGAAGAATTCATAAGGATAATTCATTGCAGGCCTTATCATTTTCTTTTTTATTAAATCAATTACAGTTTTGTTGTTCCATCCTGTTATGTAATCAAACTGGACCGAATTTTCAAAAGAGCTGTCTGGGAAGGCTTTTGAAAGGAATCTTACCATACTATCATAATCTTCAGGTATTAGCGGAATTAAGGTTTTAATTCCATCACAGGTTTCGAACATATTGTTTTTGTTTGGTTCTGAACCTGTTTTAAGAAATGGCCCTCTGTTAAAGGGGAATAATCTGCAAATGTAAGCTCTTTTAGTTTGGTATAATACACATTTTTTTTCCAGGAGAAAAGGACATGCATCTGAGTCAATAAAATATGTCACAATAATTGCCTTGTTTGTGTTTAAATCCAAAATTGTTCTTGAAGGCTTTATTTTTCCGTCAATATTGACTTCTCGCTGCCATTTTTTGAATCTTGAAGCTTCCCAATCAAATAATGGAAAGCTTATTTTTTCCAGAGGTGTGAGTTGGACTAAAGGAAGCTTGCCATAAGCCATTTTTTCCATAAACTCTTTATCTTGTTGAGGCATCATTCCCCTTATATGGCTGCAGCACTTGCCGCATTGGTTGCAATTAAAGGTTTTTCCTGGCTGAACTACGTTTAGTTTCATTACTATAGTTTAAGAATTAAAAGTATTTTAAGGTTTTGATTAGAATTTTCAAAATGCAAAGGTTTATATGCTACTATTTAGTACTGACGGATTATGAGTTATAACATACCTCAAGAGAATAGGCAAAGTGCCTCACTAATACTGAGCAGTAACTTGATTACTAAGCAGCGTAATAGTCTTATAGGACTTGAAAGGATAGTATATCCCCTATTAGAGCAAATAACACCAACCCATCCATTCAATGGTATTCATCGTACTAGGGATGATGTTGTTCCAAACGCAGTTATACTTGCGCATAAGGCAGGAATTGTTTTGGATAATCTTTATGTTTTAACTGCAGCAGCGATACTCCATGGTGCTGGACATACAGAAAGATATCTGGGTCATAAAGAAGTAAGTGCAAGACTTGCGAAAGAATTACTTCCATACCTTGGATTTAAAGAAGACGAGATTACTGAGGTTCAGCAGATAATCAACGCAACAAAGGGCATAGTCTCAGAAGGAGGCAAGAGACTGCAAAATCCTAAGAGATATGATGTTTTACAAATGCTAATGTGCGATGCTAATCTAGGAAACGTTGGTAATTATTTTCTTAGTGCTGGTTTAGCATTGCTTAGAGAATATGAAATTAAATATAACGAAGGAAAAATGCCAGTTGACTATAATTTGCCTAAAGATGAAAAAGAATTTCTGATAAGACAATTGCGTTTTATAGTTGACCACAAGTGGTTTACACCACAAGCTGAAGCTTTATTCAACCCAGATAAACAAAAAAATATAGTCTTAGTACAGGGATTTCTAACAGATATTGAATCTGGCAGAAGGAGAAATAGAAGCTTAGACGAGTTGTTAGCGCTTCCTGCTTGGGAGTTCTGTCTAATTTAATAGCTTAACCAGAAATCTTAAAATTTCCAGCAGGCAAGACTCTTATTATCTCATCCAAATCAAGCATATTATCGAATTTATGATTGATTTTTTTTGCAATGTTGCTTACTTTTTCATCTCCTTGTTTTAAGGTTATGTATTTTTTGCAATGTTTTTTTACTGCTTCTATTGGGCCTGCCATAACAGCGTTGTCTTTTGTAATTCCTATTGCCAGGTTTATTTTGTTTTCAATATAATTTGTTTTTCCATAAATCATAAATGCGCCTTTAGTAAGGTATTCTCCTGATTTTGCCTTTTTAGTTACTTGGTCTGGATTTACGTAGAATACATCAGAATTTTGCAATCCAAGTTTCCATGCCCTTGAGAAAGTGCAGGTTGCATCTGCTGCTTCTTTTATTGTTGATTCCGGAATTTTTTTGTTTGCAGCTTTAATAACAAAGAAAGGACTTCCTGCCATGTCTGTATGGAGAACAATATCATCAGTATCTGTGTGCTTCTTTATTATAATTTCATTGGAAGTAGCATCTCGTCCACCTAAAACCAGGAAGTTATCTGAGCTTAGAAACCATCTGAACTTTTCATACCATTCTTTTTTTCTTCCTTTTGCTATGCTCTTTTTTTCTTCCTCTGCCTCTAATTTTTCCTTTTTTTGTTGCAATTGCCTTAATTTTTTTTGACTTTTTTTTAATGCTTCTTCTGCTCCTGTAATTTTTTTCTTTAATTTTTTTGCCTTATCATAGTAATCAGATGCATTTTCCTCTATTGATTTTTTAAGGTCTAAAACTAATCTTGCCATAAGGTAGAAGTTATGAAATTTTTTTATAAACTTTTTCTTTTATGATTTCGTCAATGAACATGATAAAGCCGGCTATATAGAACAATATATTTATGGCAAAGAATATCAGGAAATGCGCAGAGAGAATGAATCTTGAGGTTGCAAATAAAGCTATTATTATATCAATATAGTATATAATCTGGCTTGTGAAGAAGAGGTATATGTAATAAGTAAAAAACAATACACTGGCAAAAATTATCAGGTAAGTAATATGTTTTTTATCTTGATTTTGAAAGAGGTAAATCAAAATATACAGAATAAAAGCAAAAAAAAGCACTTGGAAAAAATTATTGAAAAGAATATTTTGCGCCATGCTGGTTTTTATATCTACTCCCAAGATTGATTTATCTGTTAAACTGCTTATTTTGAAGATTGGAGCTATAAAAAAAACCAAAATACTGGTTATTATCAAAGAAGCTTTAGATTTGCTCATATGAAATTTCTTTTTTGTAAAAGCAATGTACCAGAAGAATGATGGCAACAGCAATAATATTAAAATTCCTAGGGTGTTTAATAAATAAACAAAAAACAATGAGAATTGCTCAAGGAAAAGCTCATTTTTAATCTGTTCTAAAAATAAAGGTATTAAAGCATCATGACCTGCGCCTAATTGGCTGAAGTATAAGGTATCTTTAAAAATAAAGATATATGGGCTTATGAAGCTTAAAGCGTCAGTTAACAAATGCAGGACAAGCATTCCTGATATGCCAAGTAAAATTGTTTTTTTTGTAATGGAATAATGAAATGAATTTTTCATAAAACTTTTCCCCGCATTCTCCAATCTTGTAAATTAAAGTCTCTGCATCGTATTTTTGGTAGTGCCTTATTATTATGAATAAATAAAATAAAATAGTTAACATAATCAATGGAGCATCAATTGCAATAGCAAGCCATTCCATAATCAAATTAAAAACAACAACAAAGAATGCCATATATACAAGGTAAACGATAATGACCCTTACCAAATACCTATACGGATTATTTGGCTTTCCTTCTTCATGTATTATATGCATTAAGCTTGGTTTTTTTACTTTTATGAAAAAAGAAGAATATATTGCTGATAATAATATTAGAATGCTGCCAATAATCAAGAAATAAAGCTCTAATAAAGATGCGTTGTCAACTATAAACTTTTGGAAATCATAGAAAACAACAAATTCTTCTATTAAGCCAGAAGAGAATATTATAATGTTTTTGAATATCAACATAAAATATGATAGAATCAATAAAATATCAACATACTTATAGTGGTTATTAAAGAATATTTTAGTCAGGCTTGCTTTGTATAACAAATAACCCAGAGCTGTCCATGATATAACTTTCTTGATATAATCCAAGTCTGCTGGCAGAATTTCAAAAAAATCTAAAATATTAAGCAGAATTAATATTGCTAATATGAGTTCCTCTAGCCAATGCATCCACCTCTTTTTTTGCATATTGATGGTTATTATCATTGGTATTTTTTAATCTTTCTGAAAAACCAATAAAAATTCCATTGTTAGCAAAGCAATAACAATTAAAATAAGTTCAATAAAATAAAAAAGACGCAATAAAAATAATCTAAAAACCAATAAAAAATAATTCCAATAACCAATTTTTAAAATTCAATAGTCCAATGAATAAAAAAATAAATAACAATAAAAAATAAAAACAAATAATTGAAAAACAATTCAAAATTGAAAAAAATAATAAATGAAAATTTCTATAAACACAAAAATATATAAACAGAATAAAGAAGAAATGTTTTGATGAAAAAAAGAGGGCAGGCAGATGCAGTAAAATACATCATTATTGCAGCAGTGATAATAATCATAACCTTGTTTGGCTATGGCGCTATAACAAAAATAAGGGAAAAAAACTGCAATGTTGAGCTTGCAAAGTTCGAGGTTGATTTAAATAATCTGGATAAGCTGGTTAAATTTGGCTCTGTTAAAGAATTTACGCAACAGGTACCTTGTGGTATTGATGAAATATATTTTTTTGACCTGAGTAAGGATATTGATCTTGATTTTCTTAAGCATTTGCCTTTGCTTAGGGATAGTGTGAAGAGCAAAGCAGAAAAAAATATTTTTCTTGTAAAGGATAACGAAGTTGTCAGTTCTTTTTATGCCGGGAATTTAGATATCCAGTATCCAAATTATATCTGTTTTTTGCCAAAGTTTGAGAAGTTGAACTTTTTTGTTGAGGGCAAAGGCAGAGCAGCTTCAGTTTTTGCAGGCTGTTTCCAGCCGGAGTGCACTTATGTTCCTGTAGAAGTTGAAGATGAGAAAGCTGTTTCGATTCTTGATGAGTCGGCGTATTTTTATCCAGGCAGCTTGGTTGATGTTGATGAAGAATTTAAGGATTTTTACAAAACAAAGGAAAATGTGCAGATTTTCAGGAAATATGAATATTGCAAAGAAGATGGGAAAACAAATGTGGAGATTATTATAAAACCTGATAAAGGCGTAAGGCTGAAAAATTTTAGGTTTCTTGAGTCAATACCAAAGAACTGCATTGATGAGCTTGATAACTACCTTTCGAAAACTGTAGATGGAGAGTATGAAATAACCGCGCCTGGAGGAGAGTTCGATATAAAATCTGATCCTTTGATAATGTGGACATTTGCTGATATAAAAACAGAGCATAAATTTTCATATCTGCTTGATACAACATTAACAGAAGAATGCAGGGATGTGATAGAAGGCCTTGGAGTAGCGCAGACATGCGAAGGATGCAAAGCTGTTTTAGTGCCTGGGGTTGATATAACCGGTATAAAGGAGAAAGAAGGAGAAGAAGAAATAATAGAAGAAAATACCCCTCCAACAATATCAATTTCTGATTTTCTTCTTGAAACAAAAATAAATCAGAATCAGCTTGCAGTTCTTGATTTATGGCAGCTTGCAGAGGATAGCGAAACAATAAGCCAGGAATTAGGATATAGCTTAATTCAGGCAGATACTGATGTAATTGAATGCGACATTGAAAACCAAAATCAGATATGGTGTGTGACAAAACAAAATATTGATGCTTCTACTGTTGTTACAGTTGAGGTTTTTGATGGAGGGCATACTGGACAAGGTACTTTTACAGTTAGTGTCCGGGCAATTGAGGTGAATGCTGCTCCAAGCATAATGAGTCTTCCAGATAAGGATATTACATTCAATCAGGAAAATCAGGTTGTTGTTTCTTCTCTATTGCTTTATGCATCTGATTATGATGGTGATGTTGAAGAAACAAAAAAAGAGGATCTTGAATATAGCATAGTTGAGCAGACAAATAGGGATGCAATAAATTGTTTTATAGAAGGAGACAATAAAAGGGTTTTTTGCAAGACAAAACAAAATAGAGATGCATTTTCTGACATAACTGTTAAGGTTTCTGATGGAGAACTTACTGTTCAGGATACATTTAGGGTTGTGCTTAATGGATTGGTTCCATCAAATACTGCTCCTATAATTGCCGATATTCCGGATAAGACTATCACATTCAATCAGGAAAATCAGCTTGTTATTCCAGATTTATGGATTTATGCTTCTGATGAAGAAACAGAAAGTGAGAATCTTAGATATAGCATAACTGAGCAGATAAATACAGAAGCAATGGATTGCTTTATAAAAATCAATAAACAGGTTTGGTGCGAGACAAAACAAAATATAGGAGCATTTTCTGACATAACTGTTGAGGTTTCTGATAATGAGTTTTTAGGCCAGTATACTTTTAGAGTTACTGTTGAATCTCTTGTTGCAGAAGATTGCAGTGATTGTTGATTTTTAGGAATGGGTTGCGATAGGGCAGAATGTGAGAATATAGCTGAAGGCTGCTTCTTTAATGATGATTTAATATCTAATGATTGCAATTCATGTTCAGAAGCAACTTGCGAAAGTTACGATGATGATGAGGAAACATGCAACTTTAATCCTTGTGTAATACCAAACTGCGAATGGGATGATGATAGTAATTTATGTATTATTGGAGCATTTTGCGGAGATGGAAACTTAGATTCTGGAGAGACTTGTGATGATGGAAATGAAATGGGCGGGGATGGCTGCAGTTCTTCTTGCGCTATAGAAACTGGCTATAATTGTGTTGACCAGCCCAGTGTATGTTCTCCTATTGGCGATGCTGTGCAATTTGAAACTTTATCATGCAAGCAGACAAAAAAAGATTGTCCTTTATTTAAAGAACCATGCAAGGGTTTTCAGACAAAACAAAAAATAGGAAGGTGTAACATATTTCTTGATGAATATCTTTGTTCTAGCGAATGGGATTCTAATGGTTGTGTAGAAAATCCATCATGTCCTTCAGGTTATTTTGAGGTTGAGAGAGAAAGTTGTGGATGCGATGATGGAACCCAAAAAAGCCATTGCTCAACTGAAAAACCTAAATTCTGCAATCCTTCTCTGCAAATTGTAGATAAGTGCACTACATGCGGTTGTCCTAATGGGTTGGAATGCGATCCTTCTAGTGGTAGTTGTGCTGTTGCAAAGGCTGAGTTGGAGTTTGAGGTTACGATAAAGAATACTGAGAATATTGTTACAGGTGGAATTACTGCTGTTAAATATTTTTATGATTTGAATTTGAAAGAAATTAGAGGTGTGAGTGTAAACTTCAATAAAGTTTCAAGATTTTTTGATATATACGGTCCATTACCAGGTAGAGATTCTAATTGGATAGTTGGAAAATGTGGAAGTACAAACTTAAATGATAATGATAATTGTTTTATGACAAATAGATGGTTTTTTTCAAGTTTGGCTAATGATGTTTTCCATGAAACATGGCATGGAACAGACGAAAATGGAAATACAATAAGTAAAGAATATACTGTATCAACAAATGCTTATTCAGATTAGGAAATAATTGAAGTAAATAGGATGCATTATAAATTATCTATTAAAGAAACAAGAATCTAGATATTATACTAAAAAAATTAATTAATTTTTGACTTAGTCTGCGCCAGCAGTGCTACTATTTCCTGTGCTATCGGTTCCATCGCCATCATCGCCTCCGCCATCCCTATCAGACGTAAAGACTATTGTATATTTCCCGGTTTTTGTGTTCAAGTTTATATCTGCGAAAGGGTCTCTTTTAAATGTAAAACCTGCAGAAGTGCCATCTGGTAAAACTAGCTCAGTGGCTCCTATACCAAAATTTGGTTCTTCTACTCTATTAGCAACTTCTAAGAACTCCTTCAATGAATATTCATGTGGTGTATAATTTCCCATAGTATCAAATGAGTATTTGATATCAGTTCTTAATGCAAAATAACCATCAGGGCTTAATCTGTTGTCGCCTGTTACTACACCACCAAAATCCTTGGGAACGAAAAATTTAAAATTTTTCATATTTCCCCCGACTTCATTCAATGCATCTTTTGTATAGACATCTCTTGTTGTTCCATCCTTATAATCACCTGCATTAGCATGTCCTCCCAAACCTACAACAACAACAACTGCTGCTGCTAATGTATTTATTCCAATACTAGCTATCTTCTCTAGAACAGGTAAATTTGGATTTGGTTTATACCCATCATTTTCAAAACCTTCGATATAAACTCTTATTGACAAGGGAATACTTAACCACTTTATAAGCTGCGATTTCCATCCGGTCTTTGACCGGTGGAAGCGAAATCTATTTCTTTTTTAACATTTTAGAGTTGATTACAGGTTGTAAGGA
>NYYQ01000064.1 GCA_002686855.1 Candidatus Woesearchaeota archaeon
ATCCTTATTGGGTTTATTCTTTAAAGAGGACGAGTAAAATGGATGAGCAAATCAAGTGGTATGAGAAAAAAAGGCGAAATAATATCCATACTCAACAATCTGTATATTACTATGGGGATATGTATATTAACTAATTAAGGATTAAAAAAGGACTAAATATGTACTAAATATGTATTAAAACTGTATTAAAATAGGATAAAAACCAGTTTCAATCTATGAAATTAATGAAAAAGAAAAAACAGTAAGGCTGCTTGATTATAATCATCATGATAAAATATATTAGACATTGATTTGTACAACAGTTCTTAATCAAACAAAATCTCCTCACTCAAGAACAATACGCACTATTAACTTACCAGCCAAGAAGTCTCATTGTGAAAGCTAAGGGTAGTTCACGCCATTACTAGAATTTCCAATAATAAAATCATTGCCACCTAAGGTTAAATTTGCATTTTCTGTTAAATTTCCCCAGATATTCACATTACCTAAAGAAGCAACTTTTTAACAATATTTAAATACAACAAGTTTTTTCCATTCATTACCCGTTAATACTACTTAACGTAGGAGGGAAGATGGACAAAGCATTAATAGCAAAAACACTCAAAACTGTAAAAGAGAATTCTCCTAAAAGAAACTTTAAGCAGAGCATAGACTTAATCATAAATCTAAAAGATATTGACCTAAAGAAAGCAGAGCAGCAAGTTAATATGTTTATTACTCTGCATAATGATGTTGGAAAGAAGATTTCTGTATGCGCATTTGTTGGAACAGAGCTGGAAAAAAATGCAAAAGAGGTTTGCGAAGAGGTAATTTTAGCAGACCAGTTTGCCAAATTTAAAGACAAGAAAGAATTAAAAAAACTTGCTAACAAGCACAATTACTTTATTTCTCAGGCAAATATAATGCCCAAAGTGGCTACTGCTTTTGGCAGGTTTTTAGGGCCAAGAGGAAAGATGCCCAACCCTAAACTAGGGAGTGTTTTGCCTCCAAATGCTAATGTAAAGCCATTATATGAAAAACTGAAAAAGACAGTAAACTTAACAACAAAAAATGAACCGGCAATAAAGTGCATAGTGGGCAAAGAAGATAATACTGATGAACAGCTTATTGATAATATACTTACTGTTTATAATTCTCTTATTCAAAAACTTCCAAATGAGAAGCACAATATAAAGAGCATTATGCTTAAGCTTACAATGGGACCATCCTTTAAAGTTGGAGAAGAACCCAAAAAAGAAACTGATAAAGCCAAAAAACCAGAAGCAAAGAAAAAAGAACCAGCAAAAGAAACTAAAAAAGAGCCAATAAAACAAGAAGAGCCAGAAAAACAAAATCAATCAAAAGAACAAACCCCAAAAGAAAAACCCAATCAAAAATAATCAATATTAAGCTAAAAAACAATTAATTCGTTGAAAATAAATTAAATAATAAACAAAATCAATGGAAATTAAAATTAAAAAATTGTTAATAAATACATATTATTGAAAATAAAATTGTAAAGATGGTTAATTAAAAATGGCGCACGTATCAGAATTCAAAAAGAAAATTGTTGCAGACTTAGTCAAATTAAGCAAAGAATATCCGATTATAGGAATTGTGAATATGGAAAATCTTCCTGCTCCGCAACTTCAATCAATGAAAACAGAATTAAGAGGCAAAGTAAACTTGTTTATGACAAAGAAAACATTGATGAGGATAGCATTAGATAAAATAAAAGAGGAAAAGAAAGGAGCAGAAGAACTAACTAAATATTTTGATGGAATGCCCGCCATTATATTCACAAAAGACAGTCCTTTCAAGCTAAGCAAGATTTTGAAAAAAAACAAGACATCTGCGCCTGCTAAATCCGGCCAGACAGCTCCAAATGACATTATAATACCCAAAGGACCAACACCCTTTGCTCCAGGTCCAATAATCAGCGAGCTTAGCGGCATAGGTTTGCAAGTGGGTGTAGAATCTGGAAAAGTAGCAGTTAAGGAAGATAGTGTTGTAGCTAAAAAAGGCGAAATGATCAAGCCAAAAGTGGCTGAAGTTTTACTTAGATTAGACATAAAGCCAATGGAAGTTGGTCTTGATTTAGTTGCTGCTTATGAATCCGGAATTATCTATCAAAAAGACATCTTAGAGGTAGATGAGAAACAATATCTTGATAATGTAAACCTTGCTGCAGTACAGGCATTCAACCTTGCATTCGAAATAACTTATGTTACAAAAGATAATGTTCAGCCAATAATTAGCAAAGCATTCAATGATGCAAAAGCATTAGGATTACAACAAAATATAATTGATACTGGAATTATAGAAGATTTACTGGGAAAAGCTGAAAGATCAATATTAAGCTTGAAAAATACTGCAGGCATTGAAACTTTAGAGAAGCCAAAACAAGAGCCAGTAAAAGAAGAAGCAAAGCCAGAGGAACCAGTTAAAGAAGAGAAAAAAGAAGAAGAAAAACCTCAAGCGCCAAAAGAAAAACCCCAACCTAAAGAAGAAAAACCAAAAGAACAGATAACAGAAGTAAAGAAAGAAGTGCCTAAACCTGAGGTAAAAAAACAACCAGAACCAGAAGTAAAGAAAGAAGTTGCGATAAAAGAACAGGAGCCACTAAAAGAAACAATAAAAGAAGAAGTTAAGCCAGGAGTAAAAGAAAAACAACCAGAACCAATAGAGACTAAAAAAGAAGAATCAATACAAGAGAAAATTGAAGAAAAACCAAAGCCACAACCAAAACCAATTGAAGCAAAAGAAGAAATCCAAAAAATAGGGGAGAAAAAACCAGAAGAAGAAATTGATAAAAAAATTAACAGGATGGTTGACCAGACAAAGAAATTTATGAGGGGAGAAGAAGAAACTGCAGAAGATATTTTAGAAGAAGTAAAAAAAGAGCAAACAGAGGAAGAAAAACCAGAACCAGAAGTGAAAGAACTTAAAGAAGAAGAAGTTCCAAGCGCTCATGATTTGAAAAAGAAAAAAGAAGAAGCTCTTAGTGCACATGATTTAAAGAAACAGAAGGAAGAAAAAGAGCAAAAAGAAGTTGAGGACCTAGCAAAAGAACTTGTAACAAAGGGAACATTGAGGAAAAAATAATCAATATTAACAATAAAAAAACATCATTGAAAATAACTATCATTAATTTAAATAAAAAACAATAAAAATAAATCATTGAAAATAAATATTAAAATAAAAATTATTGGAGGAAAAAAATGGAATACATATATGCTGCAATGTTGCTGCACAAAGCAGGTCAAAAAGTAGATGAAGCTAATGTAAAGAAAGTATTGGAGTCTGCAGGTACAAAAGTAGATGAAGCAAGAGTAAAAGCATTAGTCTCTGCTTTGGAAGGGGTAAACATTGAAGAGGCAATAGAAAAAGCTGCAGTGCCAGTAGCTGCTGCGCCAGCCGCACCAGCCGCAGAAGCAGGCCAAGCAGAAAAGAAACCAGAAGACAAGAAGAAAAAGGCAGAGGAAGAAAAGAAGTCTGAAGATCAGGCAGCCGCTGGATTAGGTAGTCTTTTCGGTTAAGTTATTGTCCAATTTTTATTTATTTTTTTTGGCATTTTTTTAGTTTATAATGTCATTGCTAGCTTAAAATAGATTTTATTTAATTATTGGCAAAATTTTTATACTTCTTGAATAAAAATAGAATAAGATGCAAAAAGAATCAAAAAAAGAACTATTCAAAACACTGGATAGATTAAGGAAGCAAATAGTTTCTTTAAGAAAAGATCTCAACATAGTTAATAGTGAAAAAGAATCATGGTTCAATAAAAAAGAAACTTTCTCTAATAAAATAAAAGAAAACATCAAGATTATCAAGGAAAACAAACCAAAAAGAGATGCTTTAACAAAAAAAGTCAAGGAATCAAAAGAGCAAAGGTCTGTTCTTTCGCAAGAAGCAAGAAAAAAAATCTCAGAATTTAAAAAATTAAATGATGCAAAAAAAAGACTTAATATCAAAATCCAAAATAAAAGACCCTTCTGCCATAAAAACTGAAATAGACAGGACAGAAGTAAAATTAGAGACAGAAGCAATGTCATTTGAGAACGAAAAGAAACTCACTAAAAAACTTAAAGTCTTGAAAAAGAATTTAGAAGATGCATCTGAAATAATCAGCATTGTAGATAAGCTAAAGAAATTAAACCAAGAGATAAATGCCAGCAAGAAAAATACAGATAACACTCATAATGAAATCCAAGAGACTGCAAAAGAAAGCCAGGTATTGCACGAACTTATTATAAAAAACTCAAAAGAGATAGATGAACTAAAGCCAAAAGAAAGAGAAGCCTTCAAAAACTTTACAAAACTAAAAAAGAACTTTGCAGAAATAAACAACAAGCTAAAGGAAAAATTAAGTGAGATGAGCATTATAAGCGAAAAAATAAACAAATTCCAACTGGAAGAAGAAGAAAAAAGAAAATTGAATGAAACCATGCTCATCAAAAGCAAGGAACATGAATTTGAGGAAAAATTCAAGCACGGAAAAAAAATAACCACAGAAGATTTTCTTATGTTTCAGGACATGCTTAAAAAATAGATTTAATAATTATTTTCCTAATCTCTTTAATTCTTTCTCAATCCTTTCCTTGCCTTTCTGGTAGGATACATCAGAAATTAATTGAGATTTATGAGCCTGCTCTAAAGCTGCTAATTCTTTTTCCAATTTTTGGGTTTTTTGTTCTGTTTTGATTAACTTGCTTTCCTCTTCTTTTGTTTTAGGTTCTGGCTTTCTCTTAGGCAAATACCTATGCATTAAAAAGATAGAAACAGCCACAACAAATATCATTCCAAATATCAAATAAGTTGTATACTCTTTTAATATTATTGGAATCAATCTTATAGTCTTTGCCTTAACCTCAAATAAATCAGAACTTAGTCCTACAGAATCCTCAAAAGTAACTTTTGCAGATGCAACATAAGTTCCTGGCTTTATATCAGATGGTATTAACAACTCTCTGACGAATTTTGCTTGCGTCTCTATAGCAACAGTTTCTTCTTCTTTTGCTATCAAATTACCTTTAAAGTCTTTAATTGAATATTCAAGAACCACGTCTACTCTTCCAAAACCTCTAACATTAAACAAAGAAACCTCCATTAACACTTCATCACCGGGAAATATACTTTTATATTCTGGCAAAACCTTTACATCAACATCAAACAATGGCTTTGCAGATTCCACTTCTATTACTGTAGCAATTATTTTTTCTCCAGATGGCCCCTTAACATAAATTTCTTGCGGATAAATATCTGGTTTTTGGTCTTCTGCAGCTCTAAACATAAAATTCAGTGTTTGTTCTTCACCCGGTTGTAATATCAAGTCTAAAGTACCAGGACCTGGAGAAACTACAAAAAAATAGTTGCAAATAAAGACACCAATAATAAATTAATTTCAATAACTGGGTACAATGAGAATTTAAAAAATATAAGTCCTGAAGCAGCACCATTAGATAAATATTTAGATATTATTGCTGATAGTGATATTTCAGAAAATATAACTTCTGTAAAAATAAAAATTTACTATACTGATGAAGAGATCACTAATGCTGATTTAGATGAGGAAACCCTCAAAATCCATTATTTCAATGAAACTGACAGCCAATGGCAAATGTTGAATTCTACGGTAAATGCTTCCGGAAATTATATCGAGGTTACTATAGATCATCTAAGCACTTTCGGAATTTTCGGACAACAACAATCTTCTTCATCTAGCTCCAGTAGTTCTTCAGGTAGTAGTGCAGGCGGTGGAAGCGGAGGCGGTGGTGGAAGCAGTAAAAGAACACAAACCATAATAGCAAAACCTGAACTGTCAGAAACAGAATCTCCTGCAGTAAAAGAAGAAATAAAGGAAGAAAAGATAGAAGAGCTGAAAGAAAAATTATGCGATTACAAAATAGCTGTTTCACTGCCAGAGCGTATTTCTTTGGTTGAATTAGATCATGTAAAAGGAATGGTAAGCAATGTGGGTAATTGCGAGATAGAAAATCTCAATATGCATCTTGATGAAGGATTGAAAGAAATAATCAAAACAGAAAATGAAAAAATAGAAAATATAGATATTAACAAAAGTATCGAATTTTTATTGCTTCAAAAACTGGAAACGAATAAAGCAAGTAATTTGTTGATACCGGGATTTAACATAAAAATTCCCGAGAGAAATATAGAAACATATAATGGATTTTTAACTTTTGATGTTTTGGCAGAGGATAAATTAGCTTTTAAAGAAAAAATTAATATTAAAGTTGATGTAATTAAAAATGATTCGACAATAGAGATAATAAGACCAAAAATCCCCATTTTTTCTGTTATTTTCTTGTTATTTATTTGTATATTTTATGGTTTTTATAGAAAAATAAATAAAAAGCATTAAAATAATTTGTATTTTACTTCTTAAAATCCGTATACCCGCACTTCCCACAAGTTTCTCTATCTTTATGAGCAGCTAAAAAATACCCAGTACCGCACTTAGGACAGAACTTATTATTCCTCTTAATTTTACTACCTTCTGCCTTATACAGCTTCCACACTTGCATAGGCTTCTTTGGTTTCTTCTTTTTCTTTGCCATTTTATTATATTTTTTTAATTATAATTTTCTTTTTTATTATTTATTAAAATTATTATTCATTGTTTTCTTTTTTATTTAATGATCTATTATTATAATTTTTAATTGAATTATTTTTATTGATAAATTTTATTATTGGAAAATTTTTATTTTCTTTTTTTATTGATTTTATTTTAATTGAATTTTTATAATGGATTTTTTAATTGTTGGTTAATTTTTATTGGCCTTTCTCTTTCTTTGGCTTTTCATCTGCTTTCTGTTCTTCCTTTTTATCTTCTTTTTTTGCTTCTTTCCTTTCTTGAGGTTTTTCTTCCTTGCCTCCTTTCTGATCTTGCTTTGTTTCCGCTTTTTCCTCTTTCTTACCCTCTCCCTTTACCTCTTCTTTCTTAGTTTCTTCTTTCACCTCTTCATTCTTTTCCTCTTTCCCGGCCTTTTTCTTGGATTTTTTAGACACTACTATTTTCTTCAAAATCTCTTCATTCTCATAAGCATAACACAAAACTTTTGCTTTTTTTAATCCATATGAAGTATATATCCCTTTAACATCCAATAATTTTTCATCCTTACCCAAAGTCTTTGCCAAATTACTTTTAACTTCTTGCTCAGAAGGAGTTGCTTTTTCAAATATAACCTCTGACTCCACCTTTATTCTTGACAGCAAAGGCTCTTCTTTTTTATTTAATACTTTTAATTCCATAGAATTCACCTTACTTTGATAGCATATTCACCTTTCACTGTAATCCCAATCTTACTAGCAATCATTGATTTGTTTGCATCTAATACATACAATCTTCCTTGCCAATTATTAGAGAACTGGTTACTTTTACAAACAGGGCATTCGTTCCCTTCAACAAAATACTTACATTTCTTACACACTTTCTTCTTCACTTTTTGCCACCTTTCTTAGTTTCTTTCTTACCTTCTTTTTTAACTTCCTTCTTGGCCCCTTTTTTTTCCACTTTTTGCTCATCCTCTTCTATCCAGTCTAATCTTCCAAGACCTTGCTGCCTCATTGTCAGGCCAAGTTTTGGATTTAGAGGATCTTTGAATGAAATAGCAATTATTCTTGCCCTGCACACATCATTAATCTTAAGAGACCTTTTACTTTCTTTTCCAGCTAAGGTCTTTTCTTTGCTAAAGCTTACAAAATCATCCATTGTTTGCGAAACATGAATCATCCCATCTATAGGGCCTAAGGTTATAAAAGCTCCAAAATCTACTATATCCTTTATCCTTCCTACAATAACTTCCTGCAGCTCAGGCTTAAAACTCAATACCTCAAACTTAGCTTCGTAATAAGAAGATCCATCTCCAGGGATTATAATACCTTTACCTATCTCTTTTAGGGCACATACATCCACCACAATCCCTAACTCATTGGAAATATAACCATCATATTTCTTCTTAATTCTCTTTATAACTGCCTCTTCAACATCCAAGTCAAACATATTTGGAGGCACTCTTATGTGATCTTTAAGTTCTATTTTGTAGTACATTTTACCCTGTGAGCATATAACTCGTTTTATAAATTTTCTGGATTTGTGCAAAAATAAAGCTAAAATCAGCAGCCTACTTCCCAATTGCACTTTGGAGGATTTCAGTTGAAACCCTTATCATTAACCAGCACGAGTGTTTTTTTATTCCTTAAGACAATAACACTAATACCTTGGTTAACAAGGTCTCTTTTTAAATCTTTGTCTTGAGTAGCTACGATACAGCCTTTTTTAATTGCATGATCTACAATTACATCATCTGTGTGTTCTGGAGAGTTTGTTTTTATTATCTCCACTTTTTTTATTTTAATCAACTGAAGCGCAATATTAGCGGCTTCCTTATGCTTTCCCTTCTGCCTCTCAATAATCAATTTTAGCTCTTCTATGGTTCTGTCTAAAATACAAAGTTCATATTTGAAATTGCATATTCTTTCAATTTCTGAAAATATATCTACCTTAAACTGATAAGGAACCATTAAAAAGTTAGTATCCAATAATATTTTTTTCATTTTTATAATTCGATTATTTAATTCTTATAATTTAATTTACTTATATTTATTTTTTTAAATTGATTTTATTGTTATTTTATTAATGGCTATTTTTTAATTGTTTTATTGATTATTGTTTTATTTTTAATGGCTTTATTATTTTTAATATAAACATTTTTAAAATTACCGAATAACTGATGGTATCATGAAAGGATTTTTAATAACCCACAAGGGAACAGAAGAAATTGCAGCTTTAGAAATAAAGGAACTTATAGGCAAAAAAGCCAAAACAACAGAATCAGCAGTTGTTTTTGATATAAAAGAACATGAAGAACTGTTCAAATTATGCTACCAGTCCCAATCATCCATGGGAATCTATTATCTTCTTTCAGAATTCAACTACACAAATATTTTTGCCGATTTCAAAAAAAACATACAAAAAACCAATTTTGCCGAATGGCTATCAAAAAAATCCACTTTTAGGGTAAAATGCAGAAAAATTCAAGAAACTGACATGTCAACACCGGAATTAGAGAAAGAATTCGGAGCTTTAATCATCGACCATATACAAAAAAAACACAATTACAAACAAAAAGTTGACCTTGAAAATCCAGATATCATAATATTTGTTTATCTAACTAAAAACAAATGCTATCTAGGAATAGATTTTGCTGGTTTTGACTTAAGCAAAAGAGCTTTCAACATATTCATGCACCCTGCAGCTGTAAAAGGAACAATAGCTTATTCTCTAATCAGACTATCCAGCTTCAATAAAAATGAAACACTCCTTGACACTTTTTCAGGTTCTGGCAATATACCGATAGAAGCAGCATTATTTTCCTCTGATTTGCCAGTTAACTTCTACAACAAGGAAAAATTTCTTTTCTTAAAGTTTGAAAAATTCAAAAGTTACAACTTCAAAAAATTTTTTGAAAAAATAGATGGCAAAATCCAAAGCAAAAAATCAAAAATCTATAATATCGACAACTCAATGAAGCATCTTAATTATGCCAAGAAAAACAGCAAGATAGCAGGTGCTGATAAAAAAATAAATTTTAGCAGGATAGACATAGAATGGCTAGACACAAAATTTGATAAAGGTAAAATAGACAAAATAGTGACAAAGATACCTTCATTAAACACAAAAGACATCAATAAAATCTACAATGAGTTCTTTTACCAGGCAGATTTTGTCCTTAACAAAAAAGGAAAAATCGTATTAATAGGGAATAAAGCTTTAATAGAAAAATTTGCGCCCAAATATAAATTTAAAATTGCAGACGAAACAAACATTTTTAGCGGTAAAGAAGAGTACGATGTTTTTGTAATCGTAAAATATAAATAGGAAAAATATATAAAATAAAGAAGTTTAAAAAATGGGAGTAAAAAATGGGTGAAACTAGAAAGACAAGTTTATTTGAGAAAATGCTCCTCATAGTTGGCATAGTTGTTCTTATCATGGGTTATATGATGATCAACAAGGTATTTATTGCTGAAGGAGGAAAATTAAGCTGGGGATTTCTACAAACTGTTTTCTTATGGCTATTAATGGTTATAATCATCATTGTGATTGTAATAGGGGAAGACATAAAAGAAGGCATTCTTCTTCAGCAGCTTGAGGAGACAAAGTCTCTTAAGGAATACATGATTAAAGGAAAGAAAAAACATTAAATTTATAAACACTATATTCTTACTTTTTAAGGTAGGGTCAGTACTTAGCTGACGCATTTTCCTTTGAGAAAGTGTGAGGAAAGTCCACCCACTTACCTAACGGTAATGGCCACTTGCGGAAGCAAGAACTGGAAACAGTTGGCAACCACTCAGAAACGAGACCACCTGGAAATAGGATGAAAAAAGCGAAAGTGTTGGTGACAACACCGAGTTAACCTTTTGACGTTTTTTCAGGAATGGGTGAAACGGTGAGCCCTGGTTGGTGCAAGTCAGAAAATGGTTGTTATACAACCTTAAAGACGCTTAGTTAAATGCTAAGGCAGGTGATAGCAGCTTGCTGCTGAAAACACCTGACAGAAGGTGGCTTATTCTGATCCTACATATATTTAATAAATATCTAGAATGGCACAACAAAAAATCAACATGCCCTCAGGTTCAGGCGGACTAATGAGGTATTTCGACGAATACAAAAGCAAGATAAGGATAAAAGCAGGCCATATAATCATCATGTGCATTGTTGTTATAGTAATAATGTTATTTCTATACACATATGGAAATACTCTTTTAGGTATATAAAAATGATTCCAGGTATGAACCCAAGAGATGTGCAGAAAGCAATGAAGCGATTAGGCATAAAACAGGAAGAGGTCGATGCAGTGGAAGTAATAATAAGAACCCAAGATAAAGAAATAATAATTACCGATCCTCAAGTAAGCAAGGTAAACATGGCTGGCCAGGAAACATTCCAGATAAGCGGAATAACAGATGAAAGACCTCTTTCTTCAGAACCAGAAATTAATGAAGAAGATATCAAAACAGTAATGGAACAGACAGGAGCCACAGAAGAAAAAGCAAAACAAGCAATTGAAAACAATAATGGAGATTTAGCAAAATCCATCATGGAATTAAAAGGATAGTTCTTTCTCTATTTTTTCACAAAAATATTTAAACTTCCTTTCTATAATATCCTTTATGGAAAAGTTCCAGGAATTAAGGGATGCAGCAAAGAAAAAACTACAGCTTGCAGACCATATTTTAACCATGACTTATCCGATAGTTAAAGATTCCCGCCTTTTATTGTCTTCTATTGAAAACCTATTCCTTGCATTTTCTTATGGCATGAATTCAATACTTCATTATGACTTGCTTTTCAAACGAATCCCCCCATTTCCAGATAATTTTACATCCAAGCTTGAATTATTCCGATACAAATGCGCAAAAAGATATGGTATAAGTGATGAACACTTGAAAATAATAAAAGACCTGAAAGATATAATAGTTGCGCATAAAAAAAGCCCGGTAGAGTTCTCAAGAAATGAGAATTTCGTTATTTGCAATGGAGATTACAGAACAAGAATCATATCTGTAAATGAAGTTAAAGGCTATGTGGGAAAGGCAAAATTATTTATAAAGAGTGTTTTTACCATTGTAAGTAAGGACGAGAAAATATTCCAATAACAGAATGAAAGAAGCTTTAGATAACGCAATAAAAGAAATAAAAAGAGTTGACCACTTGTTCTATGTAAGCTTAAAATACACTAGAACTGTGGATATGATGAAGCACATGGTAGAGCGCTTAATAAGCACTTTTTCTTTTGGAATAGAATCCTTGCTTAAACATGCAAAAGAAGAAAAAAAGATAGATGAAATACCCGCTAATGAAGGTCTTAGGTGGAAGCTATTGATGGAAACTTTTCCAAATGAAGAGCTTAAAAATTACATAAATCTTTATTTAAGGTTAAGGAAAGTAATAAGGGCAAAATACACCAAAAGAGAAGAATTTAGAAGGCATGTTACAATGACAGCTACAATAGATAATGGAAAAATAGTGGAGGTGAACATCGACTCTTTAAAGGAAGACTATGAAAAAACAAAAAATTTCATTAAGTTTGTAAGAACAATAATCTATGGAGAGGAAAAAGTTTAATGCAGGACATAAAAAAGAAGCTCTTAGAAAAAGGATGGAAAAAAAGCGATATAAATAGAACCCTGAAGATAATAGAAAAGGCAAAAGCAAACAAGCACCATCATATAAAAATTTTGGACAAATCTGTTTATTGGATTTCTTTGATTATTGCCATAATAGGAAATTTTATCATATCACTTTCATTAATACCTCTGCTTTTAGCATTAAAAAGTTTCCCCCTATATTTAGTCCTAATAACCATCGGGATTTCTTTTGGATTACTTTTTGAATTATTAATTAGAACAATAGAAAATTTAGAAACAAGGCATCATATTTTTTTAACCGTAATAATACCTTTAGTAGCTATAATTAACGTTTTTATAATTGTCTTATTCTCAAACAGATTGGAGGAAATAATAAATATCCAAAATCCTCAAAACCCGCTTATTATTGGAATTGTTTATGCAGGCGCTTTTATTATTCCATATGCTGTCTATCAATTATTCTTGAAAAAATAGCCGCAAAACATTTATAAGGTAAAAGTTAGTTCTAAAGACTATGGCGACCGTGGTGTATCCTGGTTAGCATTGGAGACTGTGGATCTCCAGGACCGAGTTCAAATCTCGGCGGTCGCCCCATTTTTCTATATAATTGCAGTAGTTCCGAAAGACCAAGAACGGAAAACGAATCTTCAATATCATCAGGATAATCATTATATAATCTACTTACGAATATTTATATCTGGCTTATCTTTTTTAGATTCAATCTATTAGGAGGTTAAAATGTTTGAAATTAGATCTAAAGTAGTGGATAAAGAGTTTATTATAAGAGCTTCTGGTGCTCAGATTGGTGACATCTGGATAATGGGTTCAGAAGCAGTAATTTGGTATGGATCAAAACTGTAATTTATTTTCCACTTTCCGAACTACCGAATTGACCATAAGCTTTATAAATAGACTTTCTTTCCTTTTTACTCTAAGCCCGAGTTCAAAAAAGAGAGCGCTTTTAGGGTTCATCAAAGTGCTATATTCTCGGTTATACAACAATTAAAAATGGTAGAAACACCTCAGCAAAATAAAGAAAAAGACGATTTCAGGTATTTTATAAGAATTGCAAACACAGACCTTGATGGAAATAAACAGATAGCTCCAGCCCTAACCAAGATTAAAGGAGTTGGTTTTATGTTTTCAAATATGGTTTGTAATCTTGCAGGAATAGATAAAACAAGCAAAACTGGCTACCTTAAAGATGAGCAAGTTAAGAAGTTGGATGATGTTTTAAACAATCCATCAAAGTATGATATACCTTCATGGATGCTTAATACCAGAAAACGTTATGATGATGGTAAAGATTACCATATCCTAACATCAGATTTAACTTTTAAAATTGAGAATGATATTAAGAAATTAAAGAAAATAAGATCTTACCGCGGGATAAGACATGGAATAGGCTTACCACTAAGAGGCCAAAGAACAAAGTCAAATTTCCGAAAAAACAAGGGTAAATCTTCTCTTGGTGTAAAGAGAAAAGAAGGAGCAAAATCAGGAAGAACGTAAAAAATGGGACAATGAAAATCTTTGATTTTCAAGCCCCAAAATTTAGGTGTAATTTATGGGAAGACCAAAAAGACAAAGGAAAAAATTTTCAAAGCCAACCCATCCTTGGCAGAAAGAAAGAATTTTAGCAGAAAAAGAACTGTTAAAAGACTACGGTCTAAGAAGAAAATATGAAATATGGAAGATGAGTTCAATCCTGAAAAATTTCACAAACCAGGCCAAAAATCTTATCACTATAAAAACCCAGCAATCAGATAAAGAACGGGATCAGTTGCTTACAAAACTTTCTTCCCTTAAATTAATAGAATCTAATGCTAAAATTGAAGATGTTTTATCCTTAACACTCAAAGATGTTATGGAAAGAAGATTGCAAACTTTGGTCTATAAAAAAAACCTAGCAAAAAGTCTTACTCAAGCACGGCAATTTATTGTTCACGAACATGTCGCTATAGGTGATAAAACTATAACAGCGCCATCTTACCTTGTTCACTTAAATGAAGAAAATAATATACAATTTACCCAGAGTTCTGCTTTTGCTGATTCTAACCACCCAGAAAGATTAGTGCAAGAAAAGAAGTCAGAAGTAAAAAAAGAAAAATCTGATAAAAAGCAAACAGCAAAAGAAACAGAGAAAGAAGAAACAAAAAAAGATTCAAAACCTAAGAAACAGGCTAAGAAAGAAAAACCAGTAGAAGAGAAAAAAGAAGATAAAATATCTAAAAACGAAAAAACCGAGACTAAAGAAAAATGAGAGCACCAACCAATGAAAGATGGGGAATTGCGCATATTTATGCATCATACAACAATACAATAATCCATATAACTGACATTACCGGAACAGAGACAATAAGCAAAGCTTCTGGTGGAATGGTTGTAAAAAGTGATAGGATGGAATCTTCTCCTACTGCTGCAATGATTGCTGCTAAAAGAGCTGCAGAAACAGCCAAAGAAAAGGGGATAAATTCTATCCATGTTAAGATACGGGCAGCAGGCGGGCATAACCGCCCTACCAGTCCAGGACCGGGAGCTCAAGCTGCTATAAGGGCCTTATCAAGAGTGGGTTTGAGAATAGGAATTATTGAAGATGTTACTCCTCTTCCGCATGATGGCTGCAGAAAAAAAGGCGGTCGCAGAGGACGCAGAGTTTAATTGGAGGTTTTAAAAAATGGAAACAAGAGTATTGGAAAATAACAAAAATATGGGAAAACTTTCATTTATAATTAAAGATACAAATGCTGCCTTTGTAAATACCTTAAGAAGAATTATGATGGATGAAGTTCCTACAATGGCTATTGAAGATGTAGAATTCAGAAAAAACAATTCCATACTATATGATGAAATGATAGCGCACAGACTTGGCTTAACACCGCTAAAAACAGATTTAAAATCATATAACCTGCCAGAGAATTGCAAATGTGAAGGAGAAGGTTGTGCAAGATGCCAGCTTAAGCTTACACTTAAAGTTTCAGCATCAGGTACTGTTTGTGCTTCTGAACTCAAAAGTAAAGATCCTGCTGTTAAGCCTGTCCATCCAAAAATGCCCATCGTGAAGCTGTTGAAAAACCAGTCATTAGAGCTTGAAGCTACTGCTGTTCTGGGAAAAGGAAAGTTACACTCAAAATGGAGTCCATGCCTTGCTTATTACAAATATAAGCCTTCAATAGAAATAGGGAATGTAAAGAATCCTGAAGAAATAGTAGAAGCAACTCATGGAAATATTTTTGAAATAAAAAACGGAAAACTGGAAGTCATTAAGGATAATTTGTTTAAGTATGATCTTGCAGGTGTTGTAGAAGATGCATCAAAAGGAGAAGTTAAGGTTAAGCGCGATAATGATTTTATTTTTTATATCGAATCATGGGGACAGTTAACCTGCAAGGAAATTTTAAATCATGCAATGGATATTTTCAATAAAACTTTTGACGAATTTAATGAAAAAATAAAGAAGGCAAAATAATCATTATTTATCCTTCGCAGATAAAATAAAATGGTAAAACGAACAGGACCAACAAATACTTTATTAAGTGAATTAATCTCAGAATTAAAGAAAAGAAGTAATGAGCAGTCTGTTAATTTATGGAAAAGAATAGCTCTTGATTTAGAAAAGCCCACAAGACAAAGAAGGGCCGTTAACATATCAAGAATTAATAGATATACTAAAGAAAATGAAATAATAATTGTCCCTGGCAAGATTTTGGGTTCAGGAATTTTAAAGCACAAACTTACAATATCTGCTTACCAGTTTTCAGATCAGGCAAAAGAGAAAATAGAAAAATCAGGAGCTACTATAGTTCCTCTCTTGGAATTAAGCAAAGAAAAGCCAAATGGTAAAAGAATAAGAATCATAGGTTAAAAAACAATGAAAATTAAAAATTTTCAAGCTTTAAATTTCGGAGAAATTTAAAATGATAATAGATGCTAATAATATCATATTGGGAAGATTAGGAACATATGCAGCTAAAAAAGCGCTGCTAGGAGAAAAAATAGATATTGTTAATTGCGAAAGCTGCATGATTACAGGAGATAAAAAAAGAGTTTTAGAGGATTACAAAAGAAAATTCAAGATGGGAACCCCAAAAAAAGGCCCATTTTTTTATAAAATGCCTGACAGGTTTGTTAAGAGATCTATTAGGGGAATGTTGCCTTACAAAAAAGAAAGGGGCAGAAATGCTTTTGATAACATAAAATGCCATATAGGGGTTCCTGAAAACCTTAAGGACCAAAAATTAGAGGCATTAAAGGAAGCGACTATAGAAAAACTTCCTAATCTAAAATACATAAGTGTGAAGGAAATCTGCAATCAAATGGGAGCTAATCTAAAATGAAGGTAATAACATCATCCGGAAAAAGAAAAAGTGCAATTGCAAGAGCAACAGTAAAAGCAGGAAATGGAATAGTTAAAATAAACAACAAACTTTTGGATTTTTATGAGCCAAAACTTTCAAGATTAAAGCTAAAAGAGCCATTACTTCTTGCTGGTGATTTAGTACACAAAGTAAACATAAATGTTAATGTTGTTGGCGGAGGAATCTCATCCCAGGCAGATGCTTCTCGCTTAGCAATTGCAAAGGCACTTGTAGAGTATTCAAAAAGCGGCAAATTAAAAGAACAATTTTTAAATTACGACAGAAACCTTATTGTTGCTGACGTAAGAAGAAAAGAGCCTGCAAAGCCAAATAGGCACGGACAAGCCAGGGCAAAAAGACAAAAATCATACAGATAAACTAAACAAGGTGAACAAAAATGATAATACCTATAAGATGCTGGTCATGTGGAAAACCCATCGGACATTTATGGGAATCTTATTTAGAAAAACTTGAGAAGGGAGAAGACAGAAAGAAAGTTTTAGATGAATCAGGTTTAGAAAGATACTGCTGCAGAGCAATATTTTTAGGACATATCGATCTAATTGACACAGTAGCGCAGTTTAAGAAATTTTAATTTTTAAAAAATGGCACGAATGCATTCAAGGAAACATGGAAAGAGCGGCTCTACGAAGCCTCTAAAGAAATCTTTACCTGTATGGCTAAGATACAAGCCAAAAGAAGCAGAACTTTTGATAGCTAAATTAGCAAAAGAAGGGAAAAATACCTCAGAAATAGGAATTATACTTAGAGACACCTATGGCATTCCTGACCTAAAACTTCTTTTTAAAAAAAAGCTCTCAAAGATATTAACAGAGAAAGGTGAAACATCAGAACTCCCAGACGACTTATTAGCTTTAATAAGAAGATCTGTAGCAATAAGAAAGCACATGGAAACAAACAACAAAGATCAAACCGCAAAACGCGGTCTTAACCTGACAGAATCTAAGATAAAAAGACTGACAAAATACTATAAGAAATCAGGAAAACTTGCCTCAGAATGGAAGTATGACCCGCAAAGGGCAGGATTCTTTACGAAATAGTTATCTGCTTTACCCTATCAACAACTTCTTTGATTGTAATGTCTGGAGTAGAAGCTCCTGCAGTTACCCCAACTTTTTCTTTACCCTCAAACCACTCTTTCTGTAGCTGTTTTTTATCCTGAATAAAATGAGTCTCTACATTATATTCTCTGCATTTAGCAACTAACTCTTTGGAATTGCTGGAATTTTTCCCCCCAACAACAATCATGATATCTGCTTTTTTTGCAATCTCTTCTGTTTCAAGCTGTCTTTGCTTTGTGGGATTGCATATCGTATCAACAAAAACATATGGCTTTGACATATCATTAAGGCTTAGATGCAGCTCCTCAAATTTTTTATCTGTCAATTTATTAACTTTCTCTATCAACTTCCTATAACCTGATACTGACATTGTTGTCTGGGATATGAGAGCAGCTTTTTCAAAATTATTTTTGTTTATATATTCAACAATGGAAGATGCATCCTCAGCACTTTCAACAATAAATGTGTTTTCTCCTTTTATGCAGTAGCTAGTCCCTATTGCTTCCGGATGATTTTTCTTGCCAAATAAAATAACTTCATAATTATTATTTTTTAATTTAATCGCAACATTATGAACTAAAGTTACTAATGGACATGTAGCATCATTTAGAGTTGTGTTTTTACTTATGCCCTTTGCCTGCAATTGTGCATATGTTTTTCCTGGCTCACCATGGGCTCTTAACACAGTAACTGCTTTTTCTGGTATCTCATCAACATTATCCGCAAATTCTATTCCTTTTTTCTTTAGATCATCTATGACACGATCATTATGCACAAGCTGCCCATACACATATGTTTTTCCATCATTTTTAGATGCAACCTTTTTAGCTATATCTATTGCTCTCTTAACTCCAGAACAAAAACCTGCATTCTTTGCAACCATTATTTCCATAATATCTGGGGAAGAATATCGATTTAAAAGGTTTTTGTCAGATAGACAAAAGGATATAAATCCTTAAGCTTGAAGTATGCTTCTCTTGCCGTATATATGCTGTCATACATTCCAAGTACTGTTGGTCCTGATCCCACCACCATAGAATTCAGAGCATCAAACTTTCTGAAATTTATTTTTATTTCCTTTACTATGCTATGTTTTTTTTCTATTAAAGCATCAAAATCATTATGCATGTTTTCTGCTATTTTTTTTATGTCTTTTTTCCTAATTGCCCTGACAACCTCATTGACATTTTTTTTAGTTGCATCTTTTGCTTTTAATTTATCCAATTGCTTATAGGCCCAGGTTGTTGATACCTTTATTCCGGGATTTACCAGAACAACATTGATGGAAATAGGTTTTTTTACTGGTTTTATTTTATCCCCCATCCCTTCCACAACAGCGGTTTCTCCCGCAATAAAAAAAGGAACATCTGAACCTATTTTAGCTCCAATTTCTATAAGTTTCTTTTGATTGGTTTTAATACTCCATAATTTGTTTAATATCAATAATGCAGTTGCAGCATCTGAGCTTCCCCCGCCCAAACCAGCCGCCATTGGAATATTTTTTTCAATATTTATTTTAATGCCTTCTTTAATATTAAATTCATTTTTTAGAATCTCAGCTGCCTTATAAGCAAGATTATTCTTTCCTTCTAGATCTCTATTATTACTTTCCACTATGATCTCATCTTCCTTTAGCTTCTCAAAAGAAACAAAATCATGTAACTTTACTAGTTGCATAACGGATTGTATAGTATGGTAACCGGATTTTAGTCTCTTGCCTACTTTTAAATACAAATTGACCTTTGCATATGAGTTTACATCCATAAGAATTTTGATATGAGGTTATATATTAATGTTGCTTATTTATGCATAGTAGCAAACTATTTTTTCAAGCTAACAGCAACAAAACACTGCATCCCTTTTCCTTTCCCAAACTCAGTCATCTCTTCTCCAGAAGTAGCTGCCATTCCAATGTTCTCTTTTTTTAATCTTAATAATTTTGAAAGTTTTGTTTTTATTTTTTCAATGTGTTCATCCATTCTTGGTTCTTTTCCTTCCAGCATTATTGCTAAATTAGCAACCTTAAGCCCCTTATCCTTGACCTTCTCCAAAATAAACCCTAAATATTTTTTACTGTCAGTTATGCCTTTTTTGCACATATCATCAGCATAAAAACCTAAACTTTTCATTCCAATAGCAGTGCTTAAAGCATTAAACAAAGCATGCAGCAAAACATCCCCATCAGAATCAGCATCAAAGCCATTCTTATCAGATATCTTAACCCCTCCAATTATCAAAGGCTTTTTCTCAGTGAATTTATGGCTGTCCAGACCAATACCAATCTTCGAAGCATTAACTAGCTTATTTGCATAAGCCAAATCATGCTGGTCTGTTATCTTTATGTTCTCTCTTGAACAATAAATCATTTTAACCTGGCCACCCATCTTCTCAACTAGGCTTACATCATCAGTGCCATAAAACTTATCCCTGTTTGCAATTTCAAAAGCTTTCTTAGCTAAAAAATACTTCATGGCTTGTGGTGTTTGTACTTGCCACAATAATTTTCTGTTAATAGTCTGCTTTACAAAACCCCCCTCAACAACTTTAATTGTGTCTTTTGCAGGAAAGCCTACAACAGCTGCGCCATATTTCTTTGTTGCTTTAATAGTCTGATTTATTAAATCTTTATTAACAAAAGGATTAGCAGCATTATGCATCAAAACAATATCCTCATTATTTGCTTTTTCAATTGCCTTTATTCCATTATAAACAGAATCCTGCCTCTCAACACCACCCTCAACAATATTTTTTACTTTATCAAATTTATTTGCTTTAACAACATCTTCAAATTTGTTTCCATCTTCTGGACTCACAACTAAAATTATTTGATTAATCTCCTTACACTCTTGAAAAACCTTAAGCGTATGAACTATTATCGGCTCTTTATTCAGCAAAAGAAATAATTTATTTACATTCCTTTTCATCCGTTTTCCTTTCCCACCTGCAACAATAATTGCTATGTTCATTTTTAATAATTTTTTCTTTTAATTAATTATTATTTTTTCTTTTTATTGAATTATTTTTTAATTTATTTGTTGAATTATTTTTTTATAATTTTATTGATTGATTTCTATTTTTATTGGAATTGGCTTTTATTAATTTTTTATTGAAATCTTTAAAATTGTTTATTTTCTATAATCTTTGTTGTTTCCTCTTTTATTTTTTCATCAACATCTAATATTTGATTTAAATCAGGATTCTTAATCAAATTATGTGAATCCATCATTTTTTTAATTATTTTTGAAATGTCTAAAAACTTTATTTTATCATCCAAAAAAGCATTAACAGCAATTTCATTTGCAGCGTTAAGTACAGCACCAATACTACCCCTAACCTTACCAGCATCATATGCATACTTTAAGCAAGGAAATCTGTCAAAATCAGGTTCCTCAAAACTCAAATTCCCAGCTTCCACTAAATTTAATCTTTTTGTGTTCATCTCAAACCTTTTAGGAAAACTCAATGCATATTGTATTGGCAACTTCATATCTGGGTTTCCTAATTGCGCAATAACAGAATTATCCTTGAACTCAACTAACGAGTGTATAATACTTTGAGGATGCACAACAACTTCAATATTCTCGTAACCAACACCATACAGCCAATGCGCCTCCATAACCTCAAAGCCCTTATTCATCAATGTTGCAGAATCAATTGTAATCTTATTGCCCATTGCCCAAGTAGGATGTTTTAAAGCATCATTAGCAGTCACATTCTCTAACTGTTCTTTTGAATATTCTCTAAATGGCCCTCCAGAAGCAGTAATTACAATCCCACTAACATCTCCAATCTTTTCCCCATTAATACATTGAAATATTGCGCTGTGCTCAGAATCAATTGGCATTAAATTTACATTATTTTTCTTGACTTCTTCCATTACAACAGAGCCTGCAGTAACTAAAGTTTCTTTATTAGCCAAAGCAATATTCTTCTTAGTCCGTATAGCCTCTATTGTAGGCCTAACACCAACAGAACCAACAAGAGAATTAACAACAGTATCTGTCTCATCCAATTTAGCAACTTTTATTATCCCATCAATTCCAGAATAAACACTGACATCAACTTCTTTTTTCAACAAATCTGCTTTCTCTTCATCCATAACAGCAACAGCTTCTGGCTTAAATTCATTAATTTGTTTTTTTAATAATTCTATATTACTATTTACAGTCAGACCAATTACTTTAAACTCGTTAGGATTATTTCTAACAATATCTAAAGTTTGAGTTCCTATGCTTCCTGTACTTCCTAAAATTGATAGTTTTTTCATTTACCCAACTCCCCTATCTCTTTCATTAACCTATCAACAACTTCTTCATTTTTCACTTTACCAACAATCTTACCATCTTTATACAACAAATTATCATCTCCAATACCACCTACAACTCCAACATCAGCTTTTTTACTCTCGCCAGGACCATTGACAGCGCAACCCATTATTGCAACATGTATTGGTTTTTTAATTCCTTCAGTTTTCTCCTCAATTTCCTCTGAAATCTTTATAACATCAATATTTGTCCTTGCGCAAGTTGGACAAGAAGTTACCTCAACGCCATCTTTTCTTAATCCTAAAGCTCTAAGAATTCTTTTTCCAACTTTAACCTCTTCTTTAGGATCATCTGACAAAGAAACCCTTATTGTATCACCAATACCTTCCGAAAGCAAAACACCAATACCAATAGAATTTTTTATAGTTCCTGGAAACTTACTTCCAGCCTCAGTAACTCCTAAATGCAATGGATAAACAGTTTTTTTAGCAAATAATCTATAAGCTTCTGCCATTCTTGGAACATCACTTGCTTTCAAAGAAACAACAGTATCATAAAAATCCAAATCTTCTAGAATTTTAACATGCCTTAATGCGCTTTCTACCATTGCTTCTGCGCTATAGCCATATTTCTCAAACAAATCCTTTTCCAAAGAACCCAGATTAACTCCCACTCTGATTGGAATTCCATGCTCTTTTGCAGCCGAAACCACTTGCTTTATTTTATCTTGACTGCCAATATTGCCCGGATTAATCCTCAGTTTATCAACATACTTTGCTGCTTCTAAAGCTATCCTATAATCAAAATGAATATCAGCAACTAAAGGCAAATTAATATTTTTCTTTATTTCTTTTAATGCTTTAGCAGATTCTATTGTTGGCGCACTTACTCTTATTATCTCGCATCCAATTTTCTCTAACTCATTAATCTGCTTTACAGTAACATCTACATCAGTAGTATCAGTATTAGTCATTGACTGGACGCTTATAGGCGCATCTCCACCAATATATGCCTTACCCACTCTAATTTTCTTAGATTTTCTCCCCATACTAGAAAGAGAATGAAAAACAGTTTAAAAATCTACCCTCTACTTTGTTAAATCCAGAATAGGTTTTCTTGCTATATAACTGCAATCTGATTCATGCCAGAATTTTATTTTACTCTCTCCAAGCTTCCAACATAAGAAAATCTCTTTTCCTTCAAATATAGAATAAAAATCTATGATGCCAATCTCAAGGTCATTGATTATGCATCCCATGTCCTCTATCTTTTCTATGTTCGAATAAAATTCATATGATAGTTTGTGGAACTGTTTGTTTAATTTTGTAACTCTCCTTAAATTATTATAATCATCATCATAAACCTCTATTTCAATGCTGCTCAATAAATCCAGTGCTTTATTGAGCTTTATTGTCCTCTTTAGAATTCTTCCAATACTTGGCAACATTTTCTCTGCTTCTGTAATAGTGAAATGTTTTTTTGTAAATTTTTGTTTTGTATTCTTGCTTGTTGCCATCATTCCTCACATTAAATTAATTCTTTATAAATTTTTTGAAATGTTGTTTTTCCTAAAACAAATATTTAAATAAGACAAAAAATAAAATCAAGAAATGAAACATACATTAAAGATAACTCTGCTACTACTCTCTATTTTCTTCATAACCCAAGTCATTGGGCTAGCAATAACCAAAGAATACATTTCAATCAAGGAATTTGTTGATCCAGAAACAAACATAGTGACTAAAGAAATCATCATTGAGGACTTACCTTATAATGTTGAAAGACCAGAAATTGAAGGGCCCTCTGCTATTCTATACATCTTCTTTGCAATTTTAATAGGCACTATTTTGCTTCTTATTTTAATTAAATTCAAAAAAATAAGCTTATGGAAGTTGTGGTTCTTTCTTGCGGTTTTCTCTACAATGGCAATTGCCTTCTCGGCTTTTATTCCGCAAACAATAGCAGCAATTTTAGCATTTATACTCGCAATATTAAAAATCTACAAGCCAACAACCATAACGCAAAATCTTACAGAGATATTCATTTACGGAGGTCTAGCAGCAATTTTTGTTCCAATAATTAATATTTTTGCAGCATTTATGCTCCTCTTAATAATCTCCATCTATGATATAATTGCAGTTAGGCATACCAAACATATGGTAACTATGGCTAAATTCCAGACAAAAAGCAAGGTTTTTACAGGACTTATGATTCCATATCAAAAAAACGAAATACAAACAACAAAAACAAAAGAAATCAAAGGAAAAGGAGCAAAGCTTGCAGTTCTTGGTGGTGGTGATATTGGCTTTCCTTTAATCTTTGCAGGAGTTGTAATGAAAAACCTAATGCTCACCAATCCAGAAATTATAGGTTTTCTAAAAACTTTAATTATCCCGTTTTTTGTAACTTTAGCCTTATTATTTTTATTGTTCAAAGCAAAACAAGATAAATTTTATCCTGCAATGCCTTACTTAACAATAGGATGTATTATTGGTTATTTAGTTGTTTTATTGTTGTTCTAGGATTATCTTAAGGCTCATCCAGTCTAGTCTGCTTCTCCTCAATCATTTCGTTAATCTCTTCAGCTTTCTCTGCTACTTGTTTTTGATATTCCTGCACTCTTACACCCTCCTCTTTAGCATACTTATATAGTGTCTTTTGTCCTTGCTCAACAGCATAGCTTACTGGGTTTACAACCATTCCATCCTTTGCTGCTATAACCTGGCAATTTGTTTCTTTTTGTATTTCTCTTACCTCATATAAAGGGTCAGCCTTAAGGAAATTAATTCCAAAATGGGTTATAACAGCCAACCTTGGATTAACCCTTCTGATTATCTTGACTGCATCTTCTTTGCATAATCCATGCTTTCCTTCATCTTTTTTTAAGTAAGGAACATTCAAAATCAAAACATTAGCGCCATCATATTGGTCTATTGCCTCAACACTATACATTGTGTCTCCAGTATAGGCCAAAGTATAATCAGGAGTTATAAACTTAAAGCCAATTGCATCTGGATCAGAATGCTTTGCCCCTATCGCTTCTATTTCAATATTATTTATCCCAACTCTTTTACCTTCTTCTAATACAATAAACTTTTCTAAAAAATCTCTATAATATTTTTGCAGAAATGGAGTATGATGCGCACTTCCATTTATTACAGTATTATTAGCAACTAAAACTCCTTTCTTGTCAAAACCACCATAAGTCATAGCATCTATAACTGCATTGATGTCATTGCAATGATTGATGTGATTATGTGTTGCCAATAAAGCAGTGTTTGCCCTTAAGTTAACACCAGTTTCTTTAGCCATAACCAAAGCTCCAGGTCCAGGATCAATATGAAACTGGTCATCACCTACTTGCAACACTATCCCGCCAGAAGCCCTTACCTGCTTACCAACAACATAACTATCTCCACCAGTCCCAAGAAATATTATATTTGATGTAATTCCAACCCCCAAAGTAGTTAAAATTAAAGCTAGATTATAAAGTTTTCTAAACAAAAACCCACAGAAATTAAAATTTCCTGGATTGCGAAAATCAAAAGGATTTTTACAAACCTTTAAAAAACCCCAAAACATACTCTAGATGGGTGGACTAGGCTGGCGCGTTGGCCCTGCGCTGTAACTCTAAACGGGCCTTATGAGAGAGTCGAAGCTTGAAAAGAGGCATTTGTTTAGTTTAGTGGTCTTGGTTTCAACTGTGAGGTTCTGTCCTTTAGGATCATATCTTTTGGAAAACTGGTCACACGCTAAAATCGGAGATTCGCTATCTCTGGCGTGCCAGAGAGGATGGGAACATAGCAGCCATAACCTGCTGATATGGTGCTTAGAGGGTAGCGGAACTGAGGAGAAATCAAGGTAAGCTATTAAGCTTTACTTGTGTCGAATTTTAGGCATGTCCATCCACTTTATTTTCTAAAGTGTTCATAACCAGAACTTAGCTTATATTTCTTCTTTCCATCTAACAAATAAATTCCTTTCTTTTTATCAACAATCTTTCCTATTACTCTATGATCAATTTTATTTAATAATGAAATTTTTTTCTTTGGAATTGTAAACACCAATTCAAGGTAGTCTCCCATTGAATTATAATATTCTCTCCCAAATCCAAGCTTCTTCATATCCTGAACAACTTCTTTTGAAATCAAAAGTTTACTCTTGTCAATAACTGCTCCTGTTTTGCTTTCTTCGCATATATGCCTTACTTCTGATGTAAGTCCATCAGAATTATCCTGCATTGCATTTACACCAATAGCAGACAATTTTCTTGCAGCATCTAACCTTGCTTTTGAATTAAGAAAATATTTAGTTGATTTGCCTTTAATGTTGCTTTTTAATAGTCCCAAAGCAGCTGTTGTCCTTCCTATTTTTCCTGTAATGCATATCAAATCCCCAACCCGGGCATTTCCCCGTAAACATAGCATCTTTTTCTCAACAAAACCAATTAATGTAATTGTTATAGACATTTCTTCAGAACTTGCAAGATTTCCTCCAATAATATCTACCTTATATTTTTTTGAAGCCTTGTTTATTCCATCATACAACCTATCAACAAATTTAACAGAAATTTTTTTCGGCAAATTCAAAGAGACAAGCATGTATTTTGGAAAACCACCCATTGCAGCAATATCAGAAACATTAGACTCAACAGCTAATTTTCCTAACTGTTCTGGCTTAAACCATTCAAATTTAAAATGAACCTTTTCTACTAAAGTATCTGTAGTCAACAGCATATATTTTTTTTTATCAAACTTAATAACAGCGCAATCATCCCCAATACCTTTAACAACATCTTTGGAAAATAAGCTTATCTTTTTGCTTATCCTTTCTATTAATTTCCTTTCCCCTAACTTAGATACTTTCATTTTAGAATAAATTATTTTTTACTAAACGAAATAACATTCAATGGCTTTTTTGAAAGTTTTACTGTAACTTTCTGTTCTGAGTCAAATCTATTTTCCTTGCCTGTAGAGTCAGCAATAATAACGCCTTTTCCAACCTCAAACTCTATCAAGACTTCCTCATTTTTACCCAAAATCCCATTGACTAAGCTGCATTTTGCAGCTGTCCTGCCGCAATATGGCTCCCTTATCAAATATTCAAATTTATCAGAATACAGCGGTAAAGTTTTACCGCCAGCGCTTTTAATCCATGCATAACTTCCAGCAGCTGTTGAAACCAGTACTCCACTGCTTTTCTGCCTTTCCCTTTTGCCTTTTATGGTGAAGCCATAACGCGCAGTGTGGTATGCTTTTGCAGATGCCACATAAAATTCATTCAATGCAAGCTCAGAAATCTTCTTATCACCTACAAAAGCTTCAAGCCTGTGCAGTTTTTTTATTTCATAATCTCCTTTCAATATTCTTTTCAATTTTCTCTCAAAATCATTTTTGTTAGTTGCCATAAAAAATCCCTCTTTACATTTAGGGTCAGAATTAACTCCTAACATTAACATTTTGTTAAAAATAAAATGAGAAGCCATTAAAAAAGTACCATCCCCGCCAACTGCTATAACTAACTCTTTATTTTGAACTAACTTTTTGCTTAATTTTTCCCTAATTACATTTTTATAATTTATTTTATATTTTTTTAATATTTTCTGGACTAAATTTAATGTTAATTTCTCTGTTGTATTTCTTGGTTTTGTATAGACTATTAATATATTTTTTAGTTGCATGGAGAATTAATAACTTAAAAGCTTATTTAAATTTTTGTTTTTAAGGTTTGTTCTCTAAAAACTTAATCATCGCAACTAAGCTTTCATTAACAGGACACTTAATCTTATATTCCTTACCCAACTCAACAAACCACCAACTAAACTTCCAATACCTCCGGCACCTAGAATTATTATTTTCATAGAAACTTCAAAAACTTATTGTTTTTATCAACCAGTATAATTTTTGGATTTATTTGTTTTTCACTTAATTCAAATCCCATAATAATTATTTCTTCACTAGCTTTAATCAGATGAGCGGCAGCGCCATTCATACAAACAACTCCAGAGCCCTTTTTTCCTTTTATTACATATGTTTCTAACCTTGCTCCAGAGGTATTGCTTGCAACCAGGACCTTTTCACCTGGCCACAATCCTGCTTTTTCTATCAAATCTTCATCAATTGTAATGCTGCCTGCATAATTTATATCAGCTTCAGTTACCGTTGCCTTATGGATTTTTGATCTTATGAGCCATCTCATTTTTGACATTTCTAAAATATTGCATTACTCTAAAAATATAGCAACCTTCCCAGGCTTTGCTTTCTTAGCCTTTCCCTGTGGATCATAAATATCTTTATCATTAACAGCATTTACAGTAACTTCTAAATCAATTTTCTTCTCTAAAATATTCTTGTTCTGCAAAAATATCTCTTTCTCGTTGGGTATAACATATAAATAAACCTTTTTAGGCTCTATCTTAACCAACTTTAAAACATTCCTTATATCAGCAACCGTATTTTCTATTAATTGCTCTTCTTTTTCAATTTTTTCACTTACTTTATTTTTATCAAATTTAGGCCACTTAGCTAATGAAATAAATCCTTTATTTCCTAATTTTGACCACAACTCCTCACACAAATGCGGAGTAAAAGGCACCATTAATAAAATCAAATTTTCAAAAGCTTCTTTTGGAATTTTTTCCAAACTCCCTAAATAATCAACATAACTATACAAGTTAACAATAGCCTTATTAAATTCAAAATTATCAATATTCTCACTTACACTATTAATAGTCCTGTGCATCTTATTTAACACACTATCATCTGCTTTAACCTTGTCAACCAGCTCATACATACTATGAATCCTATTAATAAACCTGTAAACTCCATTAACACCCTTGTCACTCCAGTCTAATTCTTTTTCAGGTGAAGCAGCAAATAGAATAAATAATCTGCCAGTATCAGGACCATACTTCTCTGTTATTTCTGAAGGAGCCACAACATTTCCCAAGCTTTTACTCATCTTTGCTCCATCTTTGATAACCATACCTTGGCATAATAACCTTGAAAAAGGCTCATCAATCTTATGTAATCCTAAATCCCTTAAGGCTTTTGTAAAGAATCTTGCATATAACAAATGCAATATAGCATGCTCTATGCCGCCAATATACTGGTTAACAGGCATCCAGTAATTTACACTTTTTTTGTCAAAAGGAAATTTACCTTCTTTTGGGCTGCAATACCTCATAAAATACCAGCTGCTATCAACGAAAGTGTCCATCGTATCAGTTTCTCTCCTTGCTTTACCCTTGCATTTTGGACATTTAGCATTTACAAACTCTTCAGAAGTTTCCAAAGGATTTCCTTTTCCAGTAAACTTAACATTTTTTGGCAATTTAACAGGCAGCTCTTCATAACGTATAGGAACAACACCGCATTCATCGCAATAAATTATTGGTATGGGTGTTCCCCAATATCTTTGCCTGGAAATTAGCCAGTCTCTTAATCTATACCTTATAGTTCTCTTACCTTGTCCTTTTTCTTCTAAGTAATCCATGACTTTTTTAATCGCATCATTAATTTGCAACCCATTTAAGAAATCTGAGTTTATCATTACACCTCCTTCTTCTTGTACCTGTTCCTTCCTTGTTATCTCTGATTTATCTCCATCTGGACCTATTACAACCCGGGTAATGGGCAAATTAAACTCTTTGGCAAATTCAAAGTCTCTTCTATCATGACCTGGAACACCCACAACAATCCCGGTTCCTACAGATATTAAGACAAAATCTGTTACCCATATAGGCATTTTCTTATTTGAAAGTTGGTTAATGCAGTATAAGCCTGTAAACACCCCGGTCTTTTTTGTTCCTTCCTCTATTCTTTCTCTTTCAGTTTTTTTTCTTGAAGCTTCAACATAATCATCTATAGCGTTTCTTCCCTCTTCTGGAACTAGTTCTTTTAGTCTTTGCAGTTCTGGATGCTCAGGAGCTATCACAACAAAAGTTGCGCCAAAATTTGTATCTGGCCTTGTGGTGGAAACCATGAGCTCTATATCAGTTCCATCGACTTTATAGGTGATATCAATCCATTCCTTTTTTCCAATCCAATTTTCCTGCATTATTTTAACTTTATTTGGCCATTCGACTTTTTTTAAATCTTCAAGCAATTCATCTGAATATTGTGTTATCTTAAAGAACCACTGTTCTAATGATTTTTCAACTACTTCGTTTTTACATCTCCAGCATTTTCCCCCCTCAACCTGCTCATTAGCCAAAACAGTATTGCAGCTATTACACCAATTAACATAAGCTTCCTTCTTATAAGCCAGACCTTTCTCAAAAAACTTCAAAAAAATCCATTGATTCCATTTGTAGTAATCTTCAGAACAGGTTTGAATTTCTCTGCTCCAATCGTAGCTTAAACCCATGCTTTGTTGTTGTTTCTTGATAGCCTTAATATTATCCAAGGTCCATTTTTCTGGATCTACTTTATTCTTAATAGCAGCATTCTCTGCCGGCATCCCAAAAGCATCATAACCCATCGGATATAGCACATTAAAGCCATTCATTCTTTTATATCTGGCTAAAGCATCTCCTATAGAATAGTTTCTTAAGTGTCCCATGTGCAAAAAGTTTGATGGATAGGGAAACATTTCTAAGCAATAGAATTTCTTTTTCTTACTACTCTTTTCTACTTTAAAGATATTCTCTTTCTCCCATTTTTTTTGCCATTTAGATGCAATCTTAGCTAAATTAACCATAATCCTCAGAAAACTAATGTTGATTTAAATTATTTATGCTTATTTAAAACGTATTTTGCTGGAATTCTCCCTACAATTCCAGCTCCATAAGAAGAATCTTCTATACAGCTTAAGAGACCTTTGTTTAAGAATGAATTTATCCATTTATTTGAGTGTTTACATCTAGAATGACTAAGACTTTGGGGAATAATTTAAAAATGAGTACTACCATATTCGTATGAATATGGTAAATAAAAGAGGTCAGGTAACGATTTTTTTTGTTATTGCTATTACGATTCTTTTGAGTCTGTTGGTTTTCTTTTACTACAAGTCTTCCATAACCAAGAACGATATTCCAAATTACAAGGTTCTGGATGTAAATCCTATTAAAATATATATTGATTCCTGTCTTGAAGTAATCGGTCGCGAAGCTCTATATAAAGTTGGTCAACAAGGAGGCTATGTTGAAATCCCGGATAATATAAAGATACACAACACAAGCTATTGGTATGTCAATGGTGTAAACATTCAACCATTTTTATCTGAAATTGAGGTCAGAATTAATCAATATGTTGAAAATAAATTACACACATGCTTAAACCTCACAATTTTTGAAAGACAAGGTTTTGAAATAGAATTTGAGGACTTGGATGTAAACACTCAAATAAATAAGAAAGACATAATTATAAAAACAAAATATCCCATAAAAATACAAAAAAAGGATTCAATTTCAAAAATTTCTGAATTTATTGTTAAATTTAATATTCGTCTTATGGATATGTATGAAGTTGCAACAGATATTGTTAATCAGGCAACATTGCCAGTATTTAACAAATGCGATCCTCATTTCTGCAACAACTCTTTAGATGTCAACATAGAACTTTTTAATTTTAAAGAAGATTTGTTAGTTAAAAGTCAGACCATTGAAATAACTGATGATGAAAAGATGATACCCTACAATCTAAACTTTGTCATTAAACGCCCCATTAAAGAAGCATTTGAAGAAAATAATGATTCATTAAATCTAGCAGTTCTATATCAAGACCAATCCAATACTCCTTCATTTGGTAAGAAATCATTAGAAGTGTTAAACAAAATAGTTCCATCTAATAAGTACAAAGTTGATATTTTTAATTGTGATGAAACGTCGATATTTTTTGATAATTCTGACAAGTATGACATACTAATGATTACTGGAAATCAAGGCTTTGTAATCGTTGTAGGTTCTGATCGAGATGCTGGTTTACTTATCGCAGGATGTAGGGAGATTAGATTGAATTATAAGGAAGAATTAAAGAATTGGATTAATTCTGGAGGAATTATGTGGATAAATTTTGCAGAATCTTCGCTGAATTATATTGACACCGGCTATTCCTATAGATCAACAAAATTATTTACTTTAGCTACTTGGCAAGAGGATGTTAAAGAATGGTATGTTTCTCAATATAAAAAATCAGCTCAGATTAACAATCCCGATCATCAAATCCTAAATTGTCCAAATGAAATAGATCTGTCAACCGTAGGATTTGGAACAGAAGGACCTTCTATAGAAGAGACAAATGCTGAGTTAGTAGTCGGAACTAAAGATGATCCTGAAATATGGACTCAGAGATTGGGAAATGGTTTAATTGTTTTTGACCAAGTTTTGATGAAGGATAATTTGCTTAAAAATTCTAATATTAAGGGAGATATTTATTCTGGAGGTTTAGCTGAATCTTATTTCATTAACACACTTAATTTTTTAGCAGCAGAAAAAGAAAAATCAGTAGAACCTGATCCAAAATTTACTCCAAACTTAACTTACCCTATTAACAATATCGAAATTACTTCACCCGAATTTTACTTTGAAATTGAAGATAGTGATGGTATTAATGAATACATAATTCAGATTAATTATTTGAATGGCTCTTTGTTGAAAGAAAGTGCTTTTATTCGTCCGCAATATATACCGAACAGAGGATTTATAGTTTTCCCATTTTCAAAACAAGAATTCAATTCTATCATCCCCCAAATTCTAGAATGGAAAATAGCTTCAAACAATGGTGGTAAGTTACATTGGGGTAAAATCGAAAAATTTACTGTTTCGCATTGCGGAAATAATATTTGTGAACCAAATTTTGGTGAAAATAAGTGTTTATGTCCAGCAGATTGTGGGGCGTGTGAAGGTGTAAATACTATCACGTGTGAAAGAAACGAATGTGTTAACAATGTTTGTATTTCAAAAATCGATCAAGTATGCTTAGGTGAAAACAATGAATAAACAGGAGAGAATAACAATTTATGGATTGATTATATCTTTAATTATTGCTCTTTTTGTAAATTTTGTTAATGCGGGTTGCTGTACTGATTTTTGTTTTGAGAGCTTTAGAGCAGAATGTCCTACAGATACATACATTCAAAACCAATGTAAAAATCTAGAATCATGTACCCTGGGATGTTGCATAGATGAACATGGTTTTCAACATAACAAATTTCCGCAAGAGAGATGTATAATAAATGGGGGCGTGTTTAAAAGTACATGTGAAAGCCTTTCTGTTTGTAAAATCAATTAGTTGTCTTAACAATGAAAGAAAAAAGTTAGGTCGAGTGCAACGAGCCGTATAAAACACCATTTTTATGCGAAGATAACAAAGCTAAATTTTTGGTATGCGTAGCAGCCTGTAAGGCAATAAAAAAAGTAGAATATAACTATCTTTTTATGAACATTTATGTTTGGAAAAGTAAGTTATACGAATCTTTGTAAGCTTATTCCCTCTCCAACATATAGCTTTTCCTGATTTGAAGAGGATGATAAGACATCTTTATTTTTCTTAGGTAATCAATATCCCAATCCTCTCCTGAATTCACAAACTCGCATTCAAAAAGCTTTAGCAGTTCTCCGTAAATAAGGACAGAAAGCCCTTTTATGTTAAGATTTGTTTTTTCAAAGAAATCTGTGCAAGTATCTTTGTTTGTTTGCTCTCCGAAAGTATAGCCTTCTATTTTATCATCTACATGCACTACAATTCCCTTAAGGGAAAATCTTTCAGCAAGCTCAAGAACTTTAAGGTTTGCATCATACTCATCATCAAGGCTTTCATGGTGCTTTTTCTTCACAACACTAAGTTTCTGCTTTTTCCACTTATCAAGAAGCTCAATGCAGCCATTCATGTGCTTGCCTTTCTCATATTTTTCCACTTTATATTTGTAATTCTTGATAAAATAATTTTTTAAATTTCTCTTGCTTTTGTACTTGTCCCCTTTCAACTCCATTATATCCTTTCTCTTGTAGATATAATCCCGGTTCTGCTCTTTTAACTCAAAACCATCAAGCTTAGAATATTTTTCCTTTAATTCTTCAGGTATATACATGACAGCAGTATTATTAATACTGTTGTCCTTGTTATACTCTTCACATATCTCAAAACAAATTTTTATTGTATCGCTAAGCTTATTGCCTGGAAGCGCAGGACCCCATACATGCCTGTTGCCTTCAAAAGTAAGAAATAAGCATAAATTTCCATTAACCATTGTCCATTTTATATCTTTATAGCATCCATCCCACAAATAGATCCAAGAAAAGCTATGTTCTGCCAGAGGAAATTTCAAAGAAGAATAAGCTTTATCAAATGATTCTTTATCATCCAAAGAGAATTTTTTCAACTCAACAAGATTTTGCATTTTGATGAAATAGCCCCGCCAGGACTTTCGTGACTGATTTTGCAGTCGTTTCGAACCTGGGTCCCCGGCTCCAAAAGCCGGTATGAATAGTCTTCTCCGAGGAGAATTTGACCGCTACACTACGGGGCTATGTTTGTATCTATCTCTATGTTTCTTATTCGAAAAACCTATTTCTTTATAAAATTTGTTTATATATAACTTTTGAGTTAAATATATTTGTTTATTTTTTGATATATTTGAAATTGGATAATTCAATTTTAAAAAAGCCTTTCTCAAATCTTTTAGCAACTTAATATTATGATTTTTAAAACTTAACTGATAATAATTCGGATAATGGGGTTTTAATGTATATATGCATCCATCAGTATCAATTAATCCCCTAATACATGATTTTAAGTATTCTTCTTTTTTGAAAATCCATTTAGGAATGGTAACCTGGTTTGTGATTTTATTTCCAGATTTTAAACCCAAACTAATAAAGAATTTTACTAATTTTTTACTATGGACTATAATAGATAAATCGTTACCTTTTCTTTTACTAATTTTAGTTCCGATACTAAATAATCTCATAAATAAACTTGATACATATTTTGTTAGGTAATCGTACTCATATCTTTTATCTCCAGATATCCTTACCATATATGTACCAATCTTTTTACCTTTTTTGATATAATTGATATTCCCATCTCCTAAAATTATCCCTACTAGTTCCGCTAATTCTTTAGACTTCTTTGGTGTTTTAATTTCTTTTAAAGATCCACTAGAATTTAGTCCCCCTTTACTTTGACCCCACTTCTCTTTTCTAATTTTAACAATATGTTTTTCATATTCATTATTTTTATCTAATCTTTTGAAAATCTTAAAAGGTAATAAATTATTCTCCCTAGACCATTCAATGATACAACTTTCACTTACATTTAAAAATTCTGAAAAATCTTTCCATGTAAACTGAGCTTTATTCTTCACTTTATATATCAATTCTTTCTGTTTTCCATTTTTTAATTGAACTCTCATAATAAATCACCTCTAAAGTTTTTTACTTTCTCAAAAACTTTAGAACACTAGAAAAAGAGAACAATTAGTAAAACTGCGTAATTGCTTTTTGTATCTTTTTTGACCGAAAAGCATAATTTGGCAGTTTTGTGTGTCCCCTTTTTCTCAATTTTAACAGAATAAGTCCTTTATATATCTCACGCGCAAATGTCCAGTGCTATTGCCTTAAATTCACTCAAATCATCAAAAACTATTTATATATTGAAACTAAAAATAACCATAATATGGAAAAAACACCACTCTTACTGTTTATTCTCTTAATTATTCTTATTTCTGGTTGCAGCAACGAAAGCAATATCACAGGAGCAACCACAGCTTTGACATCTGTAGAACCAATTGAAGAAGAAATTATTGATGAACCTATTGAAGAAGAAAAAGAAAACATAACTACAGTAAGATTGTGCCATGATACTGATAATGGTATAGTAAGATGGGTAAAAGGAAAAATATTCGGGTTTTATGATAATGCAACAAGGTTTGAGTTCAATGATTACTGCCAGAATTTTAATTATTTATGGGAATTTTATTGTGAAGAAGAAAACCCAAAACAACAAATATTTTTGTGTACGAATGGATGTGAAGACGATCATTGCCTATAATCTTTTTTATTAATCCTATTTTAATTATTGGATTCTTTTTAATTGGATATTTTTTATTGAGTTTTTCTTTATTGATAAAGTTTTAAGCTCCCCTCTTCCATAAAATGCATCTTTCCAGGAACAATTAAACAATGCATCCCATTCTTAAAATTACATCTCAACAATTCATTAGCTTTTCCTACCTTAATAATCTGATCCAAACTTCCTAGCTTAACACACCCAACACATAAGGTATTATCAGTAAATACTCTTTCTCCCCTTTTCATCTCAACCTTTAACAAGTATCTTATTGCATCATTTACACTTAAACTATTATTACTTCCTTCTTTCAAATCCAAAATAAACAAAGTATGCATATTATTCTGTTGATTTACCTTTAAAACATCATACGGAGTCTCAACATTTTCATTATCAATTGGAATGCTTGTAACCTTACCAAACTTATATAATTGCAACCCAGTAATACCAACTGCTGTTAGAACAGAAGCATTATGCACAACCCCTGTTTTTATACCCATTTTCTTAGCCCTCAAATATAAATCCATATGTGTTGTAGCAGAAAAAACATCTCCAACAACCAAAAAAGCAACTTCTTTTGTTTTAGCATTCTCTAAAATTGTTTTCTCAGCATCCATCTCAACTAACTTCCTATCAGCCAAAACAATCTTTTTGCCATATAACTCTTCCAAATAGCTAATATTACAATTAATCTTAGAAGTATAGTTCTCTAAATAAACAACATCAGCTTTCTTAACTAATTCAAACCCTTTTACACTAATATCCTTCTCATCATTAAGGCCAATACCAATGAAATATAGAGTCATATAACAAAGAAATAAAGCCATATTTATAATTTTAATCTAAAATCTACACCTTAAACATACCTAATCCGTTCCATTCAGTCTCTATAACGATGGCCGAAAACAATTTTTTCAAGATATAGCTCTTTTTTATTTGAATTATAAGAAAAAATAACTCTAAGTTTCCCAATTCTTATTCTACATGACTCTTTTAGGTCATAATGCAAATGTTTATGCCTAGATGGATTTTCAGCAATTTCTCCAATTTTTATCTTGATTCTTTTTTGTAATTGTGAATCTACTTTTTTAAAGTCCTTAGAGAACTCTTTAGTTGGCAGAATTTTATAAGCCATTCCAATCAGCAAAATCTCTTTTTTTAATTTGTTCCTTTGCTTCTTTATAAGATTCCATAAAATTTTTATCTGCCATTAATTCAAGAGATTCAACTATACTATCAAATTCATCTTTAACCTTAACAAGGTCAAGAATTGCTTTCTTGTTAACAGATATTGTTTCGGCCATCTTAGTTATTATTAAGTTTTATTTTTATATAAATCTACCGATTTAGAGACTTCATTCCATTCCATGAGGCACAGCCGCAGCATGTTTGGTGTCCGCAAATGTTTTTGTGTTTCGCACCGCATAATGTCTGTAACAGCGTATTTTTCCTACTCATTTTACCTTAACAATCTCTTTTAATAAAACCACCCATAACAATATACTCAAACCTATATTTTACACTCTAGAAATATTTAAATATTAAGTTGTTTCTTTAATATAAATAAAATAAAGATTAAGTTGAGTTTTTTTGGCGAAAAACTCAATAAAGCTGCTTTTTTTGGCGAAAAAGCGTTTTATTTGGTGTCTTTTTAACGTATAAACGATTTTTAGTACGCAAATTTATATAAAAAAGCTATTTGTTGGCGCAAATAACTGATTTCTTAAAGTAGGGATATACATAGATCAAATATAAATATTTTGGTACTCTGATATTTATATTGCAAAGTATATTTCAAAAACCACAAGTAATTAGGGGTGAAAAAATGGATTTTTTGGTGGAAAATGCAATTAAAACTAGTGAGCAGAATAAAGAATTTGAAAGCTTGAATGTAGGTCAGGCAAACATAAAAGTTATTGGAATTGGAGGAGCTGGCAACAATATGGTTGGCTGGCTGTATAATAAAGGTATCAAAGGCGCTGAAATCCTAGCATGCAACACCGATCAGCAGCATTTGAATATAATTGATGCTGATAGGAAATTTTTGCTGGGAAAAGATGTTACACGTGGCTTAGGCTGTGGAGGTTTTCCGGAAAAAGGCGCAGAATCAGCTAAAGAAAGCCTACAGGAAGTAAAAGATTGCTTAAAATCATCAGATATGGTCTTTGTATGTGCAGGCATGGGCGGAGGCACAGGTACTGGTGCAGCCCCGGTAGTCGCAGAAGTTGCTAAAGGTACAGGAGCAATTGTTATTGGAACTGTAACCATGCCGTTTAAAATAGAACGTGCTAGAGTAGATAAAGCAGAGTTTGGCTTGCAGCAACTAAGAGATGTTTCTGATACTGTCATTGTAATAGATAATAATAGGTTAGTAAATATTGCTGGCAACTTACCAATCCAGCAGGCATTTGCAGTAGCTAACGAGCTTATATCAACAATAATCAAAGGCATTGTAGAAACAATTGCAGTTCCAAGCTTGGTTAATTTGGATTATGCAGATGTCAAGGCTATAATGTCAAATGGCGGTGTAGCAGCTATTGGAGTTGGAGCAAGTGATACAACTAACAAAGTAGAAGAAGCAGTAAACGGCGCTTTACAAAACCCGCTTTTGGATATAAATTACAAGGGCGCAACTGGAGCCTTAATACATATTATTGGCGGTACAGATATGACTCTTGATGACATAAACAAAGCTGGTGAATTAGTTACTGACAGCCTAGACACAGATGCAAATGTAATCTGGGGCGCTAGAGTTTCAGATGACATGACTGGAAAGCTTACTGTAATGACTATAATTACAGGAGTAAAAAGTCCATGGATTTTAGGCAAAGAAAAACCATTAGAATCAAGCCCTGAAATTGCGCAAATAACTGAAGAACTTGGCATAGAAATAATTGACCAATAGAGAGCATGATCACCCTTTAGTCTTTGTGGTGGCATCTCGCAAGAGATGTTTGTTTTTCTATGCCTTCATTACCGAAAAACCACCCCCAACGTTTTAAAGTGTGAAGGCATTTATCCCCTTAACAGGGGATTTATTTTTTTTAAAACTAAACTAGAAAAAGAACTATTGTTTCTTCCTAAACTTTTCTTTAACCTTCTCCGTAACCTTTTTATGGACTTTCTTTGCTAACTTTTTTCCCTCATAAACAGCTTTCATATTGAAAGTGCTCCAATGACCAATATGTCTTTTTGGCAATTCTATACGTCCCCACCACTTCTCAAAGAACATCATGTGCTCTATCCTGTATTTTGGTGGTGCCGCTGGATTCTCGTCAGCATAACCTATTGTAATAACTCCTTGTACTGATGCTTCTTCTGGCAATCCTAAAATTCTCCATATTTCGTCTTCATCAAACGCGCCAATCCAACATGCTCCCAACCCCAAGCTATGTGCTGTTAACAGCATATTTTGTATTGCAGCAGCGCATCCTTGTATAGTATAAAGCCTCGCTCCCCTAGCTCCATAGTGCCTTTCTGCTTTTTTTGGTTCAGCCAATACTACAATATGTACTGGCGCAATTTCCATCCATTCCTGTTCCAAGCATGCTTTTGTAATAGCTGCTCTTTTTACATCGGTCTTTACAACAATAAACTTCCAATTTTGTAAATTACCAGCAGAAGGAGCATATTTCCCAGCTTGCATTATAGTAACAATATTATCAAATGGCACCTGCTTATCCTTATATTTCCTTATGCTTCTCCTTGTTCTTATAGCTTCAAATACGTCCATACTCCCTTCTTGTAATTAATAATTAATAAATTTATTGTTTTATATAGCAACTGTGCTAAATAATCGAATATATATTCGGAGTTGCTATATTCGAAATGGCAAACTAAACCCACTTTAGTGGGTGACGGAAAATTTATAATTTTCCCATCATGTACGAAAATTTGCCATTTCCACTATA
>NYYQ01000065.1 GCA_002686855.1 Candidatus Woesearchaeota archaeon
CATTCTCTAAAACACTAGAATATCATGAAATAGCACTTAGAATATTCATACAAGAACACAATGAAAAACAACTATCAGTCAAATGACAACACTGCCTAAATTTATAAATCTTTTTGTTTTTATTATATTCTAGTAGTAACTAATATTTCTCAAATTTAGACAACAATCAGAAACACATTCTATTAAATCATACAACAAAGAACCACTGGACATCCTAAAACCACAAAATTCTGCCTTTAAGAGGCTTAAAAACCCAAAATCCCATTATTTTACCCACTGGACATCTGCGCGTGAGGTATATAAAGAATCTATCACATAATATACTTGTTGTATGAAAGCATATAACACCTCCATCCCTGGGGTCTTGCAGCCCATAACTAAGGGGATGTTGAAATAAAACGCGAAAGCAACGAGGTAAGTAAAATGAATACCGAAATAAAAACAGAAACAATAGGCAATATGCCTGAAAAAAAGTTTTCTACTGGAGTTTTATCTGCTACAGTCTGGGAAAACCAGGGAAAAAGTAAGACTGGAGAAGAAGTTAGCTTCAAAACAGTCACTTTTCAAAGAAGGTACCAGGACAAAGAGGGTAACTGGCAGACTACAAACAACCTAAGATTGAATGATTTGCCAAGAGCTTCTTTAGTGCTGCAAAAAGCCTATGAATATCTTGTAATGAAGGATATGGCTGCCTAAGTCCTAATTTTCTTTTTTTTTATTTTAAACAAACAAAATAATAAAAAAATTTAAAAGGTGATAAATATGAAACAAATATTAATGGAACCAAAAGTTGTTAAAAATAGCAAAGTACTATCTAAAGAAGAAAAGGAAACAGTAAAAGAAAAAACACTTTCTAATTTGCCAGGTGTTGGCCCAGCTACTGTTGAAAAATTAGAGACTGTAGGTTATAATGATCTTATGTCTGTTGCAGTTGCAACTCCCGGTGAGATAATAGACGCTACAGGAATGTCGCAGGCAGCAGCAAAGAAGCTTATTGCTACAGCCCGTTCATCATTGGATATGGGTTTTGAATCTGGTGAAGATGTTCTCAAAAAAAGAGAGCAAGTAATCAGACTATCAATAGGAAGCAAGAGTTTTGATGATTTACTTGCTGGTGGTTTTGAATCTGCAGCAATAACAGAATGCTTTGGAGAGTTTGGCTCTGGAAAAACCCAGATAGGGCATATACTTGCAGTTAACTGCCAAAAACAATATCCTGGCTCTACAGTTGTTTACATTGATACAGAAAATACATTCAGGCCGGAAAGAATTGAACAACTTGCTAAAGGAGCGAACTTAGAACCTTCAGAAGTTCTTAAAAACATCAAAGTGGCAAAAGCCTTTAACTCTGATCATCAAATGCTGTTAGCAGAAAAGATTGAAGATCTAATAAAAAAACAGGGTCTTGACGTAAAGCTTGTCATTGTTGATTCATTGACTGCCCATTTTAGAGCAGAGTATATAGGAAGAGGCACACTAGCTGAAAGACAACAAAAAATAAACAGGCACATGAGAGACCTTGCAAAAACCGCGCATATGCACAACCTATGTGTTTATGTAACAAATCAAGTGATGGCCCGGCCAGACATGTTTTTTGGAGACCCCACACAAGCTATTGGCGGTCATATTGTGGGTCATGCATCTACTTTTAGGCTATACCTAAGAAAAGGAAAGAAAGGTTCAAGAGTAGCAAAACTTATTGACAGCCCAAACTTACCTGAAGGGGAATGTTCTTTCTACGTAGAATCAAGTGGTCTAAAAGACATTTGATTTTTTTTCTTTTATTATTCTTAGTTAACTTTTTAAATTACCTAGCCTTTCTCAATATATGAAAAAATGGTTTTTTAGAGGTCCATTTATTTGGTTTGCTTATGGAATCAGCGTAAAAAATGTTTATGGACTAGAAAACGTACCGAAAAAAAATGGTTTTATCGTTGCAGCAAATCATTCTAGTTACATGGATATATGGTCATTATCTTCAACCTTTCTGCGAAAATTGAAAATTAATATAAGGTTTTTAGCTAAAAAAGAGCTTTATGACATGTGGTTATTGCGTTGGTTTTTAAGTTCCTATGCCCCAATACCTTTTGACAGAAAACTACAAAAAAAGATAGGCCTTAAAGAAGCATTAAATACATTAAAAAAAGGGGATGTTGTGGGGTTATACCCAGAAGGCACAAGAAGCTTAACCGGAAAAATACAAAAAGGCAAAACAGGAGTAGCAAGGCTTGCATTATGTGCAAAAGTCCCAGTTGTGCCTGTTGGAATAAAAGGGGCTTTTGAGGTCATGCCAAAAGGAACTTACATACCAAGATTTAAAAAAAACATAATAATAACAATAGGAAAACCTATGTATTTCAATAAGTACTATAATAAACCAATAACAAAAAAACTTTTGAGAAAAATTACAGACACCATAATGAGGGAAATAGCAAAACTATCAGGACAGAGGAAAACTAAATGAGACCATACCCCATAGCAAGATATATAATTCCCCCAATAATTGGATTATGGATAAAGAATATAACAGGATTAGAAAATCTTCCGAAAAGCGAAGCATTCATAATAGCAACAAATCATTCCAGTTATATTGAACATTTGATGATTGGGTCATCAGTTGTTCCTTATTTGAATAAAAAAATCCACACACTTGCAAAAAAAGAACATTTTAATCATTTCTTTGAAGGGCTTTGGCATAAATACTTGGCAGCAATTCCTATTGATAGATCTAAAGGTAAAGGCGCTATGAAAATAGCAATTGATTATCTAAAAAAAGGAAAAATAATTTTGATTTATCCAGAAGGCACAAGAAGCTTAACCGGAAAAATACAAAAAGGCAAAACAGGTATAGCAAAGCTTGCATTATGGGCCAAGGTTCCTATTGTACCTCTAGGAATAATTGGAACATTTGAAATATTACCAAAAGGAAAAAAAATACCAAAAATGAAAAGAGCAACACTAAACTTTGGAAAACCAACGTATTTTAATAAATATTATAAAAAACCAATAACAAAAAAACTTTTAAGAAATATAACAGATACAATAATGAAAGAAATCGCAAAACTAAGCAATCAAAAATATAATTTTTAAAATGATGAAAATTAAAAATTTTCAGCACACTAGGAAATCAAAGATTTCCGGTGTCCAAAAAATGCAAAGCGTTTTTAAGGATGCCAAAAATCTTCGATTTTTAAGCATGAAAGTAAAAAAATTAAGCATTATAGGAGCTGGAAGCTGGGGAACTACATTAGCAATACTTCTTGGTGAAAAAGGATACAATGTATCTTTGTGGACAAGAAGAGAAGAAACTGCTAAAGAAATAAACACCAAAAAAGAGAATAAACAATACTTAAAAGACATCAAAATACCTAATACTGTTATTGCAACACACTCAATTGAAGATGCTGTAAAAGATAGCAATGTTGTTGTTTTTGCAGTTCCTTCAAGCTTTCTTAGAGAAGTAGCAAAATTATTTTCAGAAGTCATAAATAAAGATACAATTGTAATACATACAGTAAAAGGTATAGAAGAATCTACAGGAAAGTTCATGTCTGAAGTTTTAAAGGAAGAATTAACAAAAGGGGTAAATATTGCAGTACTATCTGGGCCAAATCATGCAGAAGAAGTTGCCAATAAGCTTCCAACAGCAACAGTAATAGCTTCAGAAAACGAAAATATAAGCAGGATTCTATGTAAAGTTTTTGTTACGCCATATTTTAAACCATATCCCCATCATGATGTAATTGGGGTGGAAATATGTAGTGTTGTTAAAAATACAGTTGCGATAGCAATAGGCATTTGTGATGGACTAAAGCTTGGAGATAATGCTAAAGCAAGCATCCTTACACTTGGCTTAACAGAGATGAGTATTATAGCAAAACATTTTGGAGCAAAAAAAGCCACTTGTTATGGTTTGGCAGGAGTAGGTGATTTAATTACAACCTGCTACAGCCACCATAGTAGAAACAGATTTGTAGGGGAAATGCTTGCAAAAGAAAAAACTATAGAGCAGATAAAAAAAGAGATGCACGGAATGATTGCAGAAGGTATAAAAAACACAAAAACAATCTATGAACTATGTAAGAAAAAAGGAATGGAAACACCTTTAATTTCCCAAACATATAAGGTGCTTTATGAAGACATGAATCTTAGAGAAGCAATAGAGCAACTTCTTGATATGGTTTAAATGAAAGGAAACAGATTCTTCAAGAAAAAAAGCAATAAAGGATGTTTACTAATACATGGCCTTTCTTCCTCTACACAGGAAATCGAAGAACTAGCCCATTACTTATATTCAAAAGGCTACACAGTACTTGCAACACTTCTCAAAGGCCACAATACTTCTATTAAAGACCTATATAAGACAACTTGGAAAGATTGGTATTCTTCAATAGAAAAAGATTTCAATTTTTTAAGCAAGTATTGCAATAAAATATATGTTATAGGATTGTCAATCGGCGCTACACTCTCTATGCACTTAATCGTGAATAAAAAAGCATCAAAAATAAAAGGATTAATATTATTAGCGCCTGCAATATTCTATACAAGCCCTTTAGTAAAACTTACACCAATACTAAAATATATTAAAAAATACTCTGTTAAAGATTATAGTAAATACTACCCAGAAAGAAAAGAGGCATTCTTTGATATTGTTGATGAAAAAGCATTAAAAGACAGAATAGCATACAAAAAAATACCTCTTAGTTCGATTGAATCTGCACTAAACTTAATCAAAACTGTTAAGAAAGAAATAAAATATATAAAAGTTCCAACACTTATCATCCATTCAAAAAAAGACCATACAATAAAACCCGAAAGCTCAAAGTACATCTATGATAATCTAAATATAGATAAAGAAGAAAAGAAAATTATCTATACAGAAAACTCAGGCCATGTAATAATTACAGACTTGGATAAGAAAGAGGTATTTAAGGAAATTTTGGATTTTATAAAAAAAAGAAAATAAAAATCATTCTTCTGTAAAATTCTCAAGCTTTTCCTTAAAATCACTATCCTTTTTTATAATCTCCCTTGCTTTAAGATATTCTCTTGCTAGTATCCAGAAAAATAATCCAAGACTTTTCTTGCCTTTATTGTTTCCAGGAATCACTAGATCTATGTTATTTGATTGATTATTAGTATCGCATAGTGCAATAACAGGAATACCGCATTTTACAGCATCCATTACTGCATTTCTGTCAGGCCATACATCAACAACTAATAATACTTTAACTTCTATATAGTTTTCCAATCCAGGATTTGTCAGAATTCCAGGAGGATACCTTCCTGCATAGGCTTTTGCTCCAATGACCTTTCCAAACATATCTATCGCTTTCCATGCACTTTCCCTCCTCCCAATAACTAAAATATCTTCCGGATTATACTTTGCTAGAAATTTAGCTGCTATGCTTAGCCTTTCATCTATTTTCTGCAAATTCAATACTGATAAGCCATCAGGCCTTGTTTTGTAAATGAATTTCTCCATATACTTTGTCTTGAATTTCGTTCCTATATGTATTCCGGACTTAAGATAAACATCTGTAGGTACCACAAATTTCTCTTCTACCATTTTTCATAATACAACAGTTCAGAAAATGAACTGCAATTTTTTTTACCTCATGCAGTGATGTGCAAACAAACTTTACACGTCGGTAATAAGCTAAGTAAGCCTATCCCTTTTAAAAAACTTTCTATGAAGCGCTAAAGATTTCAACTTCTTCATAAACAGGATATTGCCCTGTCAATGTGCTTTTAATTAGTTTAAAACAATCTATATTAATTTTTTTACTCTCTACTTTTATTTTTTTCACCATCTCCATAAATTTAACTTTATCATCAATAAACTTTACCCTTCCTAATGTAATATGCGCCTTGAAATTTCCCTCTTTTTTGAACAATTTTTTTAGATTTTCATCAATATCCTTTTGCAATTCCATTATCTTATCTTCTGGCTTTAACCCAACCCATACAACTCTAATGCAATTTTCACTTGGAAAAACACCAATAGAATTTAAATGAACAGAAAAAAACACAAATTTTATTTTTCTAAGCTCTTCTTTTACTTTCTCAACATCGTTAGGTTGTACTTCTCCAAGAAACTTTAGAGTTAAGTGCATCTGCTCTTTCTTCATCCACCTAATTTTAGCTAAATCATTATCTATTTGTTTCTGTATTTGAATCAAATACTCCTTTATACTCTCAGGCATTTCAATTGCTATGAATAGTCTCATATTTAATTTCAAGAACTAACATTATTTAAGATTAACTAAGAATAAAAATAAATAACTCACTTATTTCTTTTCTTCTAAATCTTCCCCAAAATCTTCAGTATCTTCTACTTGTTCCTGGGGTTCTTCCTCAGTTTGTTCAGGCTGTCCTGATTTTGCAGGTGTTTCCTCAACTTTAGCTTCTCCCTCAACTTTCCCTGCTTGGCCAACAACCTCTGCAAACCCAACATTCTTTAATACTCTGGTTATCCTTATCTTTACTTCATCTCCTTCCTTTGTATTTGGCACAAACAAAACAAAGCCTTCTCTCTTTGCAATGCCGTCTCCTTTTCCACCTACAGCCTCTATTTTTACATCTATTTCATCTCCTACTTTAACAGGAGCAAACTTTGGTGTAAATCCTCTGTCTTGGTACATATCTTATCCTACTTCTCAATTATTAAGTTACATCAGAACTAAATATAGCCTCCAGTAACTTACACTCGAGAAGTACCTTTTTGTTTATAAATATATGGGTTTTAAGTTTTATTTAGAATCATAACTTAGTGAAATCAGGCCAGTTAGATAGTAGTTGACCTCCATCAACTGCAATTATTTGTCCAGTGATAAAATCACCAGATGGAGAAGCTAAAAAGGTAACCATGTTAGCAATTTCTTTTGGTTCTGCAAACCGATGTAAGGGTATAGTATCTTGGAGCTTTTTCATCATCTCTTTATTGTCAATCATCTCCTCCTTAAATCCTTGAGTCTGGGTTATTCCAGGAGCAATGGCATTGATATTTATTTTGTACTTTGCTAGCTCCAATGCCAATGTTTTTGTCAGATTAACAACACCTGCGCGAGCAGCGCCAGAATGCGCAAGTCCTGGCGCAGCCTTTATTGCATAAATATGCACGATATTTACAATTTTCCCACCATTTTTTTTCATATATTTTGTCGCTTCTCTACAACAAAACCATGTTCCATATAAATTTGTTTTGACAACAGCATCAAAACCATTAGATGATATTTTTTCAAAAGGAGCTATAAACTGGCCTCCAGCATTATTAATTAAGATATCAATTTTTCCAAATGCATCTGAAGCCTGCTTGAACAGGTTTTCAACTTCTTCTTCATTTCTTATATCAGTCGTTACATACTTTACATGTGGAGTTAATTTCTTTAGTTCTTCGGTGGAATCGTTTAATGATTTTTCTTCCCTGCCAGCAATAACTACTTTAGCGCCTAATTTTGCAAAGACAAAAGCAATTTCCCTTCCAATACCAGTTCCTCCACCAGTTATTATTGCAACTTTATCCTTCAAGAGTTCTTTTTGATACATAAAATAATCACCCTATACTTCTAATATCTTAACTAAAAATTCTGCTTTTACAACCTCTGCAGCATCTTGCTTTTTTACAATTGCATCACAAAGCAACCTTTGTTTTTCTGGATACGTCCCTTTTACTGTAACTGTTGCAGTAATAGTGTCTCCAATAAATACAGGTGCCATCAATTTAATTTCCTTTTTTAATGCAATGACAATACTATCTTCAGAAGTAAACATCTTAACCAACGTAGACCCTATTATACTTTCTGTTAGAAAACCATTTGTTGCTCTTCTACCAAATATGGATTTTTTCATTCTTTTTTCATCAAAATGCACTGGGTTATGGTCTCCTACAAGGTCTCCAAATTGCTTATTCTTTTCTTCTGTTATAGTCATCGAAAATTCACCTTTATAACCAATCTTAAAATCTTCATATCTCATTGTATCATCCTAAATTTTGTTCCATAGTGGATTAAACCATCATCACCATCTGCATATATTCTTCTTAGGCATGGCTCTACATTCATACCTATTGCCACTTTTTTACAATCTACAATCTGGGAAGTAACTTTTTCTCCATTAGTAAGGGCTATAAGTGCCAGAATATAAGGGACTTGATTCTCAAATCCCAGAGGAGCATTATGCATAATAGTAAATGATTCTACTGCTCCTTTAATATTTTCTGTAGAACCCGACAATCTACAATTTTCTTTTGATTGTCTCCATAACAAAGGACTATTTTTTTTATTCATATTAACCACTGCAAAAAACATTAACTACTGAAACACTGCCAGTTCCACCAAGAGTATGTGTAAGGCCATATTTCATGTTACTTTCTTTTAATTTATCGATTACACTAATGGCTTGCCTGATGCCTGTTGCACCTATTGCATGTCCACAACCTTTTAATCCCCCGCTACAATTAATTTTTTTATAGTTTGCTTTAATGAATTTAATACCCTCTCCTTTTTTTGCAAAGCCCAGGTCTTCGATAGCAAGAATTTCAGATATAGGAACTATGTCATGAATCTCCATTATATCTATTACTCCAGGTTTTATTCTAGCTGCTTTATATGCTTCTTGAGCCGCTTTCATTGAAGATTCTATGGTAACTATGGATTTTCTTTTAGATAATGATAAAAAGTCATTTTTCAAAGAACTCGCTAAAAGATACCTTTTATTAATATTAGCGAACTTTTTTCTTGCTGTCTCTTCATCACACATTATCAATGCAGCACAACCATCACAATAAGAAGCGCATTCTAACATCCTGATAGGATCTGCTGATAAAGGACTGGAATTTATTTTCTCCTCTGAAAGTTCAAACTGGTATTGCGCATATTCATTATCTAAAGCATTTTTATGGTTCATTGCAGGTATAAATGATAAATCTCTAGATTTAAGTTTAAACTTATGCAGATATTTTCTTGTTATGAGCGCAAACTGGCTTTGTACTGTAGCACCTATAAAAGATTCTTCTTGACTAATCAAGCTTGAGGATGATGCCAGCATTTCATTTGTTTTTAAATCTGTTAGTTTTTCAACTCCCAAGACCATAACTATCTTACTCTGTCCGGCTAATATGGAATTTGCAGCTTCTTTTATTACTGCAGCTCCTGAGGCATCACCTACCCTAACGCAAACAACATTGCTTATTCCAAGCTCTTCAAAAGCAATAGAATTCAGCATAGACTGGCCTGTAGCATTTGATGAGAATTCATTTGCTATAAATAATGAGTCAATATCATTTGGTTTAATTCCAGCATCTTCTAAAACTCTCTTACCTGCCCCTCTAATCAAATCATTTATACTTTTATCCCACAAATCTCCAAATTTTACCAAGGACGTTGCAATAATTGGAATTTTCATATTATTTTAGCAAATTTGCAGTATTTTGAATAATTGATATATTCCTTATTGTCAATATAATCCTGCGTTTTTTTCATTTTTCTCAATTTTTTTATATTATCGGTTACTTTAAATAGAAAAGAATCACTACCAGCACCACTTCCAAAAGATGTAACCAGTATTCTTTCATTAGGCCTTGCTTTATCAAGTATATGTGCCAATACAAGTAAAGAAGCAGCTGAATAAGTATTCCCTATCTTAGACACAATTAAATTACTTTGTATTTTTTCTTTTGAAAGCCCAAGAATTTTTCCTGCTTTCAATGGAAATTTTCCATTTGGTGTATGGAAAGCAACATGGTCAATATCATCTGTTTTAACATTAGCTTTTTTCATAAGTAACTTGGTGCATGCAATTACATGCCTAAAGTATGCTGGAACTCCTGTAAAGCGTTCAGCATGTTTAGGATATTTTTGCAAGTTTCTCCTCCAAAAATCTGGAGTATCCGAAGACACAGAACACATTTCCTCTAGCTCTGCTATTACTTCTTCTTTTTTATTTCCAACAATAAAGGAGGCAGAACCTGCTGATGCAGTATACTCTAAAACATCTCCTGGAGTTGATTGTGAAGTGTCAGAACCAACTGCTATTCCATATTCAATAAATTGTGATTTAACTAAACCAACAACCATCTGAAGGGCTGCTGTTCCTGCTTTGCAGGCAAATTCAATGTCAGCAGAAGTGTAATGATTCAGGTTAAGAACAGCGCCCATTATTGAAGCATTTGGCTTTACTGCATAAGCCTTAGATTCAGAACCAGAATAAATTGCCCCAATCTTTTTTTTATCTATACTGCATTTTTTCAAAGCATTTAATGAAGATTCTACACCCATAGTAAGGCTATCTTCATCAAAACCTGGTACAGATTTTTCTTCAATCAACAATTCTTTTCTTATAAGGTTTGGTTCCCTCCCATGAACTCTAGCAATATCTTCTGATTTAATCCTATATCTGGGTATATACGCTCCATAGCTTACTATTCCAACCATTTTGCCCCTAATTTATGATATAACGAAACTTAAAAAAGTAAGAAAATTCAAAACGATAAACCACCGTCAACATTTATTACTGCGCCAGTAATGTATCTGGCTTTTTCTGATGCCAAGAAGGCAACAACATTAGCAACATCTTCTGGTTCGGCTTCTTCTTTCAATGCAATCATATAATTCATCAGCTTTTTTCTAATAAGAGGTATGTCTTTTGTTATGCTAGTTTTTACAGAACCAGGGGCAACAGCATTTACAGTTATCTTTTTTTTACCAAGTTCTTTTGCCAAAGATTTTGTAAAACCTACAATACCTGCCTTGGAAGCTGCATAATTACACTGTCCAAAATTTCCATACTGACCAACAATAGAAGATATACTTATAATTCTTCCCCCCTCATTTATTAAAGGAAGTATGCTTTTTGTTACATAGAAAATACTATTGAGATTGGTATTTATGACAGCATTCCAATCATCTACAGTCATGTTTTTTAATGTTCTGTCCTTAACAATTCCTGCATTGTTTACAAGAATATCTATTTTCCCAAATTTTTTTTCTATAGCCTCAGCCATTTGCTTGACTTCGTCAAAATTAGATACATCAGCCTTAACAGCTATACTCTCCACACTATATTTCTTTGCTTCCTCCACAACCTTTTGGGGTTCTTCCCCCCCATTATAATAGTTAATAACAACATTTGCGTTATTTTTAGCAAGCTCAATAGCAATAGCCTTTCCAATACCCCTGGATGCGCCTGTTATTAATGCTGTTTTTCCCTTTAGCATTTTTTATCAAACATTTTATTGTAGTGCATACATCTATTCACTTACTACGCACTTATCATGTTCTCACAGTTTTAAGTGTTATGAAACATTATTTTATCCGAGATTTTAAATTAGGAAGAGTAAAACAATATGTTTTATAAAATTTCTCTTTTGTTAAGTTGATTATGCATATAAAAAGCTAAGGATATATAGTCACTCATTTAGCATTTTCATTTAAAACAGACTACTTATAATAAGAAAATATTTTGTTGTTCAGTCGCTTTGTTAAATTAACACTATTAACTTCCTAGCTATCTAAATAACTAATAAATTAATTTCAACAATGATTTTTTATTTTCCTTCTATATCAATAGCTTTTTCTAAAACTTGATCTCCAACTTCATTGTACACATCCTTAAACTTACTCAGTTCATCTAATGCTTTTTGCCCTACCTTTTCTAGTTCCAATGCCTTAGTGTTTTTATTATACCTGGTAGAAGGTTCGTAAGTCCATCCATTGGCTAGTCTTTTTACCTCTCTTTTTGTTGTAAAGTACACTACTCTGCCAAGTAGTGGGGCTATTGTTCTGGCTTTCCAGCCAAATTCTTCATATAAATCCCGAAGAATTGAGGCAATTTTTCCTGATAAAATCTTATCTTTCTTATACCATTTTTTCATCGCCCAAATTACTCCTGCATAAATGTTTGTCAGTCCCTTAACCTCACGTTCAAAGCGTTTGCGAATTCGTGAATTTGAATGATTTTTATATTTCTTCCAACCCAGGAGTGTGGTTCTGGCAATTCTGGCAATACTAGGACCATTAATCTCAAAGTCTCGCTTAAAGGCTCTGGTAAGGAACTCGGTTTCCTGACCGTTGGGAATGTGTTTGTGATGAAAATTAAAACGATATTGGCCGTGGGTATCTGCAGCAGGGCGTTCTTCTTCAGAAAGAATGTTTCCTTCCTCAAGGTGTTTCTCATAAAGGGCTGTGCCAGGGACTGGGGTGTACAGCATAAACTGGTGGAAGTCCGAATCATGACTGACGGCCCAATCTATTGCCTCATCAATATTTTTAGGTGTATGGTTTTCTAAACCAATGATACTAGATCCCAAAACACGAATACCATGAGATTGAAGTTCTTTAACAAGCAGCTTAGTATCAATCCCATTAAGTTTTGTATATTGGCTGTTTTTACCCTCCAAACCCATCCATACCCACGATATGCCTAGGCCAATAAGCTGTTCGATTGCATAAGACTTCAAAACCCTAGCAGAACTGAAAATGTGCAATGACCAGCTCTTATTATGCTGTTCCATTAACTCCAGCAATCTTAATGCCCTAGACCGGTGTAAGAGGAAATTTTCATCAAGGACAAAAAAGGATTGAGACTTTAACTTCTTTTCAATCTGACACATGACAGAAAAAAGTGAGTCTCCTGTTTCATAAAAATTTATGAATTTCCCTTTACCTCCAAACTTTGCTGAAGTTGAACAAAAATCACATCCCATAGGGCACCCCAACGAGGGTATTAGGATTGCAGCAACATCTTTTAGCTTACTTGGAATGGTGATACCTAAACTACGAAGACCAAATGCAGAATACTCCATCGGATGCTTTATTGGAGTGTTTTCATCCTCCCTTAAAAATTTTCGAAACCATGCTATTCCGTCTCCCTTAACTATATGGTCAGCATCAATTATATTATCAGCATCAGACATATTGGCGAGATGCCCACCAACAACAATAGTTGCATTGGGCAAGTATTTGCGTACTTCCTTGCACATCTTTTTTATTTTGCCAACATTTGACCAAATTGAGCTAATCCCAACAATATCATAAGAATGGTTTTTGATTTCATCAATGAAACAATCTAATGTAGGAAAATCTAATAACGTACATGGAGCATTAATATTATCTTGAATCATCCTCAATCCAAATGTAGGATGGAACATTCTAACTGAAAAAGGTCCTTGCACTCTGGTAACCTGGTTGTGATAAAGTTCCATCGGATTGATCTTTCTGCTTCCGTACTCATCATCTTGAGCGTAAGGACCAAATACGTTAGACAATAGAACTTTTGCTTGTAATCCAAGCGGATGCACAGATGTATTTATGTTCATAATATTCTACTTCGATTATATATTTATTTTTTATTCTTAGCTATGCAAAAGAACTTATTTATATAAGTGTCGGTTAATCAATGATAGTGTGCTATCACGTTTTTAGTTTACATCATAACATCAATTTGGTGATGTTATAATGTATAAACTTAATTTTAAAAAACGTGTCTGGATTGTCAAGCAGCA
>NYYQ01000066.1 GCA_002686855.1 Candidatus Woesearchaeota archaeon
GGTCTGCTTCCTTACAACCTGTAATCAACTCTAAAATGTTAAAAAAGAAATAGATTTCGCTTCCACCGGTCAAAGACCGGATGGAAATCGCAGCTTATAGAGAAACTTACATTACCTCCACCATTATTTGGATACAATCCAGATTTTATATAAACTACATTTTCTAAAATCTCTTCTTCCTTTATATTAAATACAAAAGAAATTTTCTTTAAAATAGACAAAGGGAATTGGCTTTTATATATCCATCCATGAAAACTTGATGGATATGTATTTAAAGAATTTGCAAAATTTGTAATCGACTTATAATCTTTAATAATAATATTTTTAATTCTGTTAGTTAACATGTTAGTTGTCTTAGCATAAAATCTGTTTTCTGGTAAATCAAATAAATTTATCCCATTTTCTAATTTCTTCGCTAAACTTGTATTTACTGTCATTTTAATCATGAAAGTTTTAATATTTTTATAATTTGCTAAAATGACAGTAAATGTTTAGAAAAATTAGAATTTAAGTTGATTTAATTAATTCGTACATATTACCGGAAAAATCTTATTCGATTTAAAAAACTACCTTAATTTTTTTACCCTTTTTATTCCTTCAATACTTTCAAGATATTTTAAAACTTCTTTTGGGAGCATATTTTTCCATGAATCATTTTTTATTATCTCTTCACGGATTTTTGTACTGCTTATCCCTTCTATTAATTTTACCTTTTTTATCCTGTAGCCGTTTTTATTAAAGCACTTTTCTGTCCAATCGTTTCCAGTGTAAACAATATCAAATTTAGGAACAGTTTTTTCAATATAATCAACCCATTTTTTGTCATCATTGAAATCCGGAATAGTAAATATATTAAATTTATTATTATCTAAATGCTTTAAGCTTAGCAAAATCATCTCTTCCCTTTCATTTACAGTAAAAGGATTTTCCTTGGTATGGGATTTTTGTGAACTTCCAATACCTATCAGCAGTTCATCTACTTCGCATAATGCATCTTCAATATCCTTAAGATGGCCTTTATGAAATGGTTGAAACCTTCCGATAAATAATCCTCGCATTTTATTAAAATCTGTTTGTTATAGGCATTCTCCAGTCTTTGTTATGGAATGATCTTTCAGATAATCTAATTATGACTGGGGCCCTCCTTTTATGCTCATTTGATTTAATTCTTTTTACAACATTTAAAACCAATTCTTTCTTAAATCCATTATCTTTAATCTCTTTACTTGAAAAATCATTTTCAATATAAAGCTTAAGAATTCTGTCTAATACATGGTAAGAAGCACCAAGCTCTTTTTCAGCAGTCTGGCCTAAAATTAATTCAGCAGACGGCTTTTTTTTCAAAATGGAGCTCGGAATACCAAGGAATTTACCCAGCTTAAATACCTCAGTTTTCCAAAGGTCCCCAATAACCAATAAATCAGATGCATTATCGCCATATTTCGTTGTATACCCCAGCGCAATCTCGCTTTTATCAGATGTCCCAAGCACAAAAGCATTATTTATTTGGGCAAGGTAATAAAGGATTATCATTCTTGTTCTTGCTTTTACATTCGCAATTGCTGATAAATCATTCAGTTCAACATTTGTATTAATTTTATCAAATACTTCCATAAACCCTTCAATTGGAATAATATCATGTTTAATGCCTAAACCTTTTGCAACTTTTTTTGCATCTTTAATGCTTTCTTTGCTTGTAACTGAATCTGGCATTAGAATTCCAATCAAATTTTCTTTTCCAATTGCCTTAACAGCTAAATAAGCAACAACAGAGCTATCCAGGCCTCCACTCAGGCCAATTACTGCCTTGCTAATCTCATTTTTTTCAAAATAATCCTTTATCCCCAATATCAACGCATTATAAATTTCCTTCATTTTACATCAACCAATAAAATATCCTCTTCAAAATCTTTTGCTTTTTTTACAATTGTATTATCATTAATAAACATGCTATGCCCAAAATATACTAGTCCATCCTGAGCTCCAACCTGGTTTAGATAAAAAATTGGTTTTTTATTTTCATTATATCTTTGCAATAAAACTTTTTCAATTTTTTTTATCTTAATGTTAGAATAGGGTGACGCAGAGATATTAATATAAATATCGGCATCCTGGCTTTTGCATATTTCACCGCTCCAGACATCTTCACAAATGCTTAATCCAACTTTTTTATCGTTTATTTTTATTAATCCTTTTTTTTCTCCGCTATTGAACCATCTTTTCTCATCAAAGACACTATAATTTGGCAATTTTTTCTTATGATAAACATATTTAACATCATTGCCTGAAATATATGCAGCAGAATTAAATATTTTATTTCCTACAGAATCTATAAAACCCAATATGATTTTTTTATTAGTCTCTTTTTTTATTATGTTCAGAGAATTTAGATTTTTCTCAATAAAATGCTTTTTTAAGATTAAATCCATAGGGCAATAGCCAGTAATTGAAAGTTCAGGAAATACATAAAGCTCAGCATTAATTTTTTTTATTATATTCAATATCTTATCCCTATTTCCGGCAATATCCCCAACAATAGGATTTATCTGGCATAATGCTATTTTCATCTTAACCTACAATAATTTTATTATTTAAGCCTTTTAATGCAGAGATTGCGGAAAGTATAGCGAGGTAGCTTGTTTTCGGATTGTTGCTGGGCATATTTTCGGTTATTGTGTTAATAATTCCGAACGGCCCTTTGCATAAAATGTTATGGGTATTTGTTTCAGCATTTGGGTTAACAATAATTTTTATATTGATTTTATTAAATTTCGATGCTAAAAAAATGGTTGCTGCAACATTAATATTTTCAGGAAATTCTTTAATTGCCTGTTTAAGATTTCCATCGAAAATCATCTTTTTATTTTTAATTTTATCCAGGTTAATTTTATTTTTAATTATATATGGGGCATTGTTTAAACCATTGATAGGCTTAGTCGTAGTTAATGTTAGTGATGTTATCTCACCAGAAACGGCTTTGAGGGAATCTAATCCCGATATTGCTCCGGAAGGAAGATAAATATTGCATTTTTGCAATTTTTTTATAATATCTGAATTTTCAATTATTCCAGCTGTACTCATTATTAAAATTTTTTTATTATTCTTATCAAGATTAGCATTTTTTAAAATTTCTTTAACAGCCGATTTCCCAGCAGCTTCTATTATCAATTCAGAATTTTTTATCAATTCATTTAAGCTGGAAAATTTCGGCTTATCTTTTAATTTATTTATTATCCCGTCAGTTGCTTTATCATCTATATCATAGACATATTTTAAATTAAAATTTTTGCTTTTGTCAATAAATAGCGCAAGTTCTTTTCCAATAGTCCCACAACCAACAATGCCAACTTTCATTCTATCCCCAAAGACAAATCAAATGCTTTAGCCGAGTGTGTTACTGAACCTAAAGAAACAATATCCACTCCAGTTTTAGAATATTTTCTTATGTTTCCATCGTTTATATTTCCAGAAGCCTCAAATAGAATATTTTTATCCAAGGCTTTAATTTTTTTTACTGTTTTTTTAATCTCTATTGGATTCATATTGTCAAACATTATCGCAAACAATTTATTTGATTTTAAGTTGGAAATGGCTCTTGAAGCATCAATCGCTTCATTTTCATTTTCAACTTCTATTTCAATAAACTTTGTTTTTGTTTTATTTGCTAATGCCAAGGCTTTTTTTATATCGTTGTTTAATATCTTCAAATGGTTGTCTTTTATCAATATTGAGTCATTTAAATTTAACCTATGAGTTAATCCACCGCCAACAGAAATAGATTTCTTATCCAGCAAATCAAATAAAGTTTTTCTTGTGCCAGCAACACAACAATGACCTTTTGTTATTCTATTTAATTCATAAGTTTTTGTCGCAATTCCTGACATTCTTTGCAAAATATTGAGAATTGTCCTTTCATAGACTAAAATCTTTCTCGCATTCCCCTTAATTTTAATTATGATCTCTTTATCTTTTACTCTTTGCCCATCTTTTTTCAACACAATAAAATTTAATTTATTCTTTTTAAGAAACAACGAAATTTCTTCAATACCTGCAACTATCCCTTCTTGTTTTGAAACAATAGATGCTTCAATATTCTTGCTTTTTTTAATCAAAGCATCAGTGGTTATATCATTTTTTATCTTATCTTCCTTTGCTTTTTTTTCTATAAGTTTTATAACCTGCTTAGAATATCTTTTATTTTTTGTATTCAGAAAATGGCTTCTATCCCAAAATTTTTTAACTAATTTTTTTCTGAGCATGTTAGAACTCAAGCATCCTATCCAGAGATTTTCTTGCTTTTTTTAGTGTTTCTTCAGGTATTTCTATTTCATGTTTGATTTCTAATAATGATTCTTTCGCCAGCTCCAGAGTTGTGGATTTCATGAAATTGCATATATTACAAAAAGAAAAAAAGTTCTTTTCAGGAACGTCTTGCCTCAATTTATTCACCATATCACATTCAGTTACAATAATAAAATCATTTCCATCATCTTGTTTTGCAAACTTTGCCATACCCCCTGTACCGCAAATATGGTCTGCCAGCTCTAATATTTCAGGTTTACATTCTGGATGCGCAATTACCTTTGACCCTTTAATATCGTTTTTCATTTCTAAAAGCATTTCTGGTGTAAGTTGGTCATGCACAGAGCAATATCCATCCCACAAAATTATTTTTTTATCGGTCTTCGATGCAATATATTTGCCTAAATTTATATCTGGCAAAAAAATTATTTCTTTATTTGGAATGGAATTGATTATTTTCAGCGCATTCATTGACGTACAGCATATATCTGTCATTGCCTTTATCTCGGCGCTAGTATTAACATAACTTACAACTGCAGCATTTGGATGCTGTTTTTTTACTTCTGCAAGCTTTTCAACAGTTGCCATATCTGCTAATGAACAGCCAGCCTCCAAATTCGGCAATAAAACTCTTTTTTTAGGGCTTAATATTTTTGCAGTTTCTGCCATAAACTGAACTCCGCAGAAAAGGATTATATCAGCATCAGTTTTTGCAGCTTGCTTTGATAACTCTAAAGAATCCCCAATAAAGTCAGCTACTTTATACATCTCTGGACGTTGATAATTATGGGCAAGAATTATCGCATTCTTTTGCTTCTTTAGCTCTATAATTTCTTCAATAAGCTTTTCTTTCTCTGTTGTCATAATTAGTGGTGTGCATAACATATCTTTTATGATGAAGATTACCTTTAAAATAGTTGTTGAATCAGGCAATTTTACACTAAAATTATGAAAAAGCGGCAATTTTTGCCTATAAATAGTAAAATTTTTATAAATATAGCCATTATTAAGGCAATATGTATTTCATCATATCAAAAAAAGATCCTAATTCTATAGAGCTTGCAGACCAAATAATCGAGTTTCTTAATAAGAAAAAAATTGATTATTTTGTTGATAAAGATTTAAACCTAAAAGGTATTAAAAAAAATTTGAATGAAATAGATCCAGATTTTATTTTAGCTGTAGGGGATGATAACATAATATTAAAGGCTTTCAGGCAACTGGAAAAAAGGGAAATTCCTTTGTTAGGCATAGCTTCCATACAAAGCTTTTTAGCACAATCAGATGCTAATAGTTTTGAGGATCATATCAATCTAATTAATAAAAATAAGTTCAATATTTTTAAGAGGTCCAGGATTGTTGCAGAGGTTAATGACAAAAAATATTCTGCTTTGAATGATATTGGAATATTTTCCTCTAAAAGCGCTTCTTTGGTCAGGTATGATCTGAATATCAATAATAAGTTATTGTGGAAGGATAATGCTGATGGATTAATTGTTGCTACGCCAACAGGAAGTACCGGTTATTCATACAGCGCTCATGGCCCTATAATTTTGGGTGAGCCAAAAGTCCTTTCAATTACTCCTATTTCGTCTATAGAGAAGAAATCATCAATAATAATACCTAATGAATCAAAAATTTTGATTGATAATATCCAGACTAATAATCCTGTTGTTATTATGGATGGTGATGTCAGGATTCCATTGAAGGAAAACTTTTTAGAGTTGGAGAAATCAAAATACGATGCTCGCTTTATCCAGTTTTCAAAAGAATACGCAATTGAGGATAAGTTAAAGAAAAGGACTGTAAGTTCGTCAACTTCAAAAACAAAAAATTTACCAGCCAGCGCAAAATTAGTTTATCAAACTTTAATCTATGAAGGAGATTTGACACAGAAGGAGATAATTAACATGACTTATCTGCCTGAGAGGACTGTAAGGCATGCATTAGAACTGTTGTTGAAGAAGAAGCTAATAACACAAGCTCCTTATCTTAGTGACGCCAGGCAGACTGTTTATGGGGTTTGAAATAATCAATAATAATAAAAATCAATTAATATATTCAAATCAAAATGCAAGACATGTTCAACAAGATAATCAAACTTCTACAGTAATTTTTATGTTATCAAAACTTACTTTTGGAATTAATCGTTGTCTCCCATCGTTAACTCTTTTAAACTCTATAAGATCATTTTCTTCTAGAACTTTTAAATCAGTGTTAACACTCTTCAAATCCCTTTTCAAAAATTTAGAGAGCTCATAGACAGATTGAGGTTTTTCACGTTTGACTATAGATAATAATTCAAGTCTTCTTCTAGTTAACACCTTCCTCAATCCATCTATACTCTCAAAACTAATTCCCACTCGAGACTCAACTTTCTGTCCTTTTCTAACTTTTCTAAGTGTCGTTGCGAAGTCCTTTAGGACTTCTCTTGTAGGTCTAACTGTTAGTTCAACAATCTTGGATTTGTCGTGTACTTTCTTGTGTGTCATTCTGTCCATCATTATCACCTTCCATGGGTCAACTGCTATTCAATCGCATCATTTGATAAGGCTTTTAATCAAGCCTTATGTTGAGTTTGTTCAAATCTTCCTCAAAATCCGAAAATAGTTGCCATTCGTCCTTGAACTCATATTCTTTGCGTCTGTTTCCGATATGTTTATGATGTCCATGTCCCATATAGTTGTCATATCGTACTAGGTTTTTGCCGTCTCTTACATATACAAGCGAATACCGGACACCTTCTGGGTAATCTTCGCTTTTCTTTACTTCCTGAATGGATATATCAATTATGTCTCCATTGTCTCGAATTTGCTTGTGGGAAAATATGTCTCGAATAACGATTGACTCTTTTTCTTTTTTGGCCATTTCTAAAGACCTCCTTTTCTTTACACCATTTTTTCTCCATCGTCCTGCGGTGTTTAGTCATATTTAACTATTTCCCACCGATATTGAAGTTTACACTTCAACACCAAATATAGGGTATAGCATACCTTATATTTAAACTTTTCTGTTTCAAACCCCAATATATTTTTATATAATAAAAACAACACAATCTAATATGCAAGACATATTCAACAAAATAATCAAACTTGTGAAAGACAATACTTTTGAAGTTAATGATAATTGCGTTAAGTTCTCTGATTCCAACTATAAAGCATTTAAATTTGATAAAAATAATTTTAAAATAATAAATAATATTGATTCAAAAAGTAAAATTGCATTTATAGATGGTGGTAGTTCTGAGATAATCAAATCAGCAAATTTCTCATTAAGCCTGATAAGGGTTTATTATGGCGTTTATTTAGAGAATAAAAAAATTAAGTCAGGCAAAAAAGATTTTTATTCATTTACATATGCCGAGGATAAAGATAATGAGTTATTTTATGAGACAGAGATTATTAGTCCTAATGGTAAGATAATTCCGGATAAAGATGATCTGTTATTGAGTTCTTTTGATGAGACTATTAAACAAGGAATTGTGAGAGCAAATATTTCTAATATGGCTAATCTAGTTAGGAGATTTTCTGAACTAAGGATTGCGTCTGTATTAACAGAACAGCTGGAAAGCAATGATATTATTGTTTTGGATGGAAGCTTGCAATGCACTTTTACCAATGAAAGGAAGTATATGGATGAATTGTATCAAAAAGCAATTGGAAAGAATATTATTGTTTGTGGTTTGAGCAAAACAACAACCTTAATGACAGATAGGGGAAATTCAATAGCAAATGCGTTAAATAAATTTGGTGTTACAGGAAAATGGCTTTATAACCCGGTTGTTGAGATAAAAAGTAATGAGCATAAAGCAGATATGAGTTTTGTTAAATTGCATGAAAGATCAAAGCATATTTTTAGGTTTGAAATCTATAAGGAACAAAAAGAAAAGCTCAATGACGTTGTGAATATTCTTTCCAGTAACTGCAAAGACCCTGTTTTTGTTGGGTATCCTTATGGATTGATAGAAGCGGACAGGAATGCTCGTGTTAGCAACAATGAGAAAGGCATGATGCAGACTTTTTTTTCTGTTAAGTTTGGCAAAGACTGGGAAAAAATCAAAGATTCATTAACTAGCATAGATGCGCATGAAGTTTTGGATAAAATTACCTAAAGTTTTCCATTTCTAAATATCATTTTTTATAAGAAATAGAAATATTTATATATACTTATAGCTATCTATAGATTAACCTATAGGTGAGGTGATTAAATTGAAACTATCAAGTATTCAGTTATATGAAGATACAAAAAGGAAATTAGGAAATAGAAAGATACATCCTAGAGAAAGCTACGATTCTGTCCTTAAGAGAATTCTAGAAAACGAGAAAATCCCTTCAATTGAGGAGATGTTTAGGCAAGGAGATAAGATAAAGCAAAGCAAAAAATATACCACTAAAGATGTAATAGTGATAAGCCATGGAATGAGGGGAAAATGATGGCGCAATTTATAGACGCTAATATCATAATCAAAGCTTTTACTGACAATACTGATAAGGAAAGATGCAGAAAAGCCTTATATGAAAACTTCGTTACAAATACTTTATGCTTGGTAGAAGCACAACATGGCATATCTGTAATTAAGAATAATAAAATCTATGCTGTTAATTGCATTAAATCTTTATTTAAGCATAATTGCACTATAGTACAATTAGATAAGAATTTGCTCTTTGAAAGCTTTAGAAGAGTAGAGAAATATAATCTTAACATGTTTGACCTGATAAATTATGTTACAGCTTTAATTAATAATTGCTCAGAATTTGTCTCATACGATAAGGATTTTAACAATTTAGAAGTAAAGAGAGTTGAGCCGTGAACTACCCCTAGCTTTCACAAGGACACTTCTTGGCTGGCAAGTTAAATATTTAAGGTATTTTAACAAAAAGTTATATAAACTAATTGTTGCAGGGGAAATACTTATGTATGATGTAATAACTATTGGTTCTGCTACTATAGATACTTTTGTAAAGACAGAGTTCTGCGATATGGTCAAACAGAAAGGCAAAGATTGTGTTACTTATCCAGTAGGAGCTAAAATTCTCGTTGATGAACTAATCCTTACTACAGGTGGAGGAGGCACAAATGCTGCTGTTTCCTTGGCAAGATTAGGGCATAAAGTTGCTTTTTTAGGTAAAATGGGCTTAAAGTACAATTCAAACATGCTTGTTTCAGAACTAAAAAAAGAAAAGATAGATACATCATTGATTGTGAGGAAAAAAACCTCAAGGACAGGCTACTCAGTCATACTTGATAGTCTAAGACACGACAGGACAATTCTTGTTTTTAGGGGCTCTAATAATGATTTAAGGTTCAATGAAGTAAAAATTAAAAAATTGAAGACAAAATGGTTTTATTTTTCTTCTATGATGGGAAAATCTTTTAAGACTTTAGAGAAGATTGCAAGTTATGCAACAAAAAATAAGATAAAAATTGCCTTTAACATAAGCTCTTATTTAGCAAAGAAAGGCGTTAGATATTTGAAAACAATATTAAAAAAAACAAATATTTTGATTTTAAATAAAGAAGAAGCAGGAATGGTTGTTGGAAAAGGTAAAGTTGAGAAATTATTAAAGAAATTACACAAATTAGGACCGGAAATTGTTGGTATTACAGATGGCAATAAGGGAGTGTATGTTTTTGATGGCAACCATCTTTATTATGGAAAACCAAGCAACATAAATGTTGTTGAGACTACAGGAGCAGGAGATGCGTTTGCTTCTTCATTTCTTTCTGGTATGATTAGGAAAAATGATGTTGAGTTTGCCATGAAATTAGGAATGACTAATGCTGAAAGTGTTATAACACATCATGGAGCAAAGAATAAGCTGCTGAAGTATAATGGGGCTTTGAGGGTTATGAAGGGAAGGCCTATAAAAGTTACAAAGAAAAAACTTTAGACATTCTTAAAAGATTTACTTATCTTCTCGTTCCAAAAGGTAGGTAAAGAATAGTTAATCAATCCCTGAAAATCATCATCCCAGATATAGAAGTGAGCTTTTTTCTCTTCAAGTTCTTTAAAATGGGGAACTATTTTTTCATAAATGTCCTTTAATGCCTTTCTTTCGAATTTTGATTGTAATAGGGAAGGCTCTTTTAATATCAGGGTGTCTGCCAGCCTTAAGACATTTAAATCAATCATTGCAGAGTTTTGAGTTATTAATAATAATGTAAGGTTTTTATGCCTGGCAATGGCCATTATGTTGCTTAACTCTTTATTTATATTTTTCATTGAATCTCTGGAAGAGAATAATATTGCGCCTTCATCAAACAAGACAGTTGAGTTATTGGGAATCTTTTGTATTGAATCAACTTTTTTTAGCCACCAAGGAAGCCTTGTTTTTTCATAGCCCAGAGTATAACATTTTCTTTTTGTTTCTTTGTGGAAGATTTCAAGGAATTTCATACCTAAGCTGGTTTTTCCAGAGCCTCTCTTGCCAACTATTAATGAGATCAAGCTGTGATTTTTTAGTTTTTTATAGAATTCATCATAGTTTCCATTATGTTCTTTAACCACACTAAAAGGAATATATGGCTCTTTTTCTTTTTTCTCTGTTACTTTTCTGAACAAATCCAGTATTTTCATGCTCTAAAGTAATTGATTTAAGTATAAAAAGATTTGTAAAATAACAATATTCATTAAGGAGTAACTTATTTTTTAATATTATGAACGCAAACATGACTTTTGGTTTTTATTTTTGGTTCTACTTTTAGTTAGCTCGTTTGCTATTGATAAGTTCTTTCTTTTGTTTTTTTATAGGATGAGAACAAGGGCTTTATTCTTAAAATGCTATTAAAAATTAATTATAAAATTAAACTAGATGTTGTAAATTATCTATAACATTCAAGGCTTTTAACAAATTCTCTTTGTTAACAATTATCAGCAATTCAGGAGCGCAACTCATAATCTCAACAATATTTGTATCTTCTGCATTTAAGGAGGAAGCCACTAAGGATACTATACCCTTGATGTTTTGAGCTTCTTCTGTAAATTGCAAATTTATCTCAACTAATTTTTTATCCAACGATATAATCTCTGCTTTATTAAATATATTATAGAATTTATTAAGGTTTTTCTCATCCAAAATAATAGTTATGCTTTGTTCTGCCTGGATTATCCTTATTATTTCTCCTTTTTCAACATCAACAATAGAATTAAGTTTGCTTATGCTTTCAACACTTTTTTTGTTTTTTTGCACCCTGATGTCCACTATATTACTTCTTGTCTTTACTGCAATCTTTGAAAAAAATTTTTTAAATTTATGATCGCTTGTTGCTTTTTCAGAGCGTTTATACCTCCTTATTGCGCTGATTATCGCATCAAGATTGCTTTCTTTTAAATCCAAACTTTCAATAATATACCTGGATAATGCTCTTAGGCTTATTATGTTCTTAAATAAACATTTGCGTATTATAAAATCATTATCCAAAAAGACCTTTATTTTGTCTGATATATTTTGTGTCATAAAAGACATAAATGAGTCCTAATTTATAAATTTAACTAATTTATGCCACAAAATTTATAAGAGTATGCCTGCTTGAATTATAAAAAACAATTGAGATGAGGAAATGCAGCAAGCAAAAAATCTGATAAAAAGCGCGAAAATAGGAAGCATTGTACCAGTTGTAGAGACCTTGCCATATGCTTTGGATCCTGTTGATTATTTTGCGAAACTGTCAGATTATGGAAAGAAAAAAAATTCAATATTACTGGAATCAGCAGATATTGTTCCAAAATATGGGGAAAGAAGCTTAGGCAGTGTTGACCCATGCTTAAAGGTTGAAGGCAAAGATGAAAAATTTGAAATAACTGCCTTGAACGAGTTAGGAAAAAAATTCATTGTATTCCTGAAAAACGAGTTTGATTTTTGCGATAAGGTGGAATATAAAAAAGATGTAATAAGGGGAATATTAAAGCCCAAAAGGAATGTTGTGAGCGAGGAAGAGAGATTACAACTAACTAACCATGCAGACATTATAAGAAAAATAGCCTTCAAATTCAAGCCCACTATTAAACCATTTATCCCTTATTCAGGGCTTTTTGGTTGCATATCATATGACTTTATTGACCAATTCGAGGATTTGCCAAAAAATAAAAAAGATATAACAAATGATCCGGACTATGTCCTTTATTTTTTGGACAACTTATTCCTTATAGACCACAAGGAGAATAAGACGTTTTTTGTTTCTAATGCCTTGATTACAGATGATGGGAATAGTATCTATGATGAATGCCTGTCTAAAATTGAAGGTTATAAGAATGCAATAAAAAAGAAAGTTAAGAATGGAAATAACAAAAATAGAACAAAACAAAAGATTGAAAGTGATACAAGCAAAGAGGAATTTATAGAGCTTGTCAAGAAGGTAAAAAGGAACATCATGGCAGGTGATGTTTATCAAACAGTGTTATCAAGAACTATAAGCACAAATTATATCAAAGAGCCTCTTGATATCTATAAAAAATTAAGGAAACTAAATCCAAGCCCGTATATGTTTTTTATTAATAATAGTGGGGGTATTTTGCTTGGCGCATCTCCAGAGATGACTTTAAGGGTGCAGGGTGATAGTAAGAAAATTGTGGAAATAAGACCCATAGCAGGAACTAAACCAAGAGGCTTAATGGGAGATAAGATTGATATGGACCTTGATTCGAGATATGAAACTGAACTTAAAATTGATGCCAAGGAGATTTCTGAGCATACTATGTTAGTAGATTTAGCAAGAAATGATGTGGCTAAAGTTTCGGGGCCAGGAACAAGGTATGTTAACGAGTCATTGGTTGTTGAGAAGTATTCTCATGTTCAGCATCTTGTATCTAATGTAAAAGGAACGTTAAAAGAAGGCTTAGATGCTTTGCATGCTTACGTTGCTACAATGAACATGGGCACATTAACCGGGGCTCCAAAGGTTGAAGCAATGAAACTAATAAGAAAGTATGAGAAAACAAAGCGTGGTTTTTATGGGGGAACAGTATGCTATATAACTCCAAATGGGGATTTTGACAGCGCAATAATAATACGCTCAATCAGGATCAAAGGAAAGAAAGCTTATGTGAGGACTGGTGCTGGAATTGTACATGATAGTGATCCAGAATCTGAATATGAAGAAACAGGAAGAAAAGCCAGTGCATGCCTGAAAGTGCTTGGGGAGGATTAGGATGGATATTATCATGATTGATAATTTTGATTCATTTACATATAACTTAGTTGATGAGTTTGAGAAAAGAAAATGCAAGGTTTTTGTATATAGGAACAATATAGAATTTAAAGAGTTTCAAAAAATCGCGGATAAAATCAAACCCGGATTAATAGTGATATCTCCGGGGCCTTCTTCTCCAAAAAATGCAGGTATCTCAATTAAGGTAATTAAACATTATGCGGGAAAAATACCGATATTTGGTGTTTGCCTGGGGCATCAATGTACCATAGAAGCTTTTGGTGGAGTAGTTGATAAAGCAAAAGAGATTTATCATGGAAAACCTTCCAGAATAATCCATGATAAAAAAACCATTTACAATAATCTACCAAATCCATTGCAGGTCGGAAGATACCATTCTTTGGCTGGTTTAAATGTTCCAGATGAGCTTATTGTTTCTGCAAAGACAGATAATAATATTGTAATGGGTGTGAGACATAAGAAATTTTTTGTTGAAGGAGTCCAATTCCATCCAGAAAGCATTCTTACGTCACAAGGCGGCTTGATTATAGAAAATTTACTGGGAGCATTAAAATGATTAAAAGTATAATAGCTAAATTGGTTGAAAAGCAAGACCTTGCACAAGATGAAACAGAACAAGTTATGAACCAGATAATGGAAGGCAATGTCGCGGATGAGGACATAGTTGATTTTCTTGTAGCCTTAAGGGATAAAGGAGAGACTATTGATGAGATAACAGCATGTGTAAAAATAATGAGACAGAAAGCATCTACCATAAGACCTAATGTTGAGTACTTGGTAGATACCTGCGGTACTGGAGGAGATGAATCAGATACTTTCAATATTTCAACTGCTGCTGCTTTTGTTGTTGCTGGTGCAAATGTAGCTGTGGCAAAACACGGAAATAAATCTGTAAGCTCAAAATGCGGCAGTGCTGATGTATTAAGAGAGCTGGGAGTTAATATTGAATTGCAACCAAAATTAGTTGAAAAGTGCATAGAAGAAGTTGGAGTTGGCTTCATGTTTGCTCCAATATTCCATCCTGCGATGAAATATGCTGTAAATGCGAGAAAGCAGATCGGCACTAGGACTATTTTCAATATATTAGGACCATTAACTAATCCTGCTAATGCTTTGTCACAATTAATTGGTGTTTTTGATGAGAATTTATTAAAGGATATTGCTGAAGTTTTGAAGAATCTTGGCAGTAAGCACGTGATGGTTGTAAATGGCCATGGCTTAGATGAGATAACAATATGCGGCAAAACAAGAGTATGCGAGCTAAAAAATGGTGAAATAAATAGCTATGAGTTAAATCCAGAAGAATTTGGATTTAAACTTTGCACTATAGAAGAGATAAAAGGAGGAGACCCTAAAGAAAATGCAGAGATAATACTAAAAATTCTGAATGGATTTCATGGACCTAAAAGAGGCATTGTTTTGTTAAATGCTGCTGCTGCTTTATTAACCAGCGGAATAGCAAAAGATTACAAAGATGCTTTGAAGCTTGCAGTACATTCAATAGATTCAGGAAAATCACTAGAAAAATTAAATGCATTAATACGGTTTACAAATAAAAATGCTCAATAAAATAGTTGAAAACAAAAAAATAGAACTTGAAGAGAGCAAGAAAAAATTCCCTTTAGACAGCTTTAAAGATAAAATTGAAAAGTCCAGAAGAGATTTTAAAAAAGCTATTTCCAAAAATAAATTAAATCTTATCGCAGAGATAAAGAGAAAGTCTCCATCCAAAAAGATAGAAAATAGCGAGTTTAATATTAAAAAAATAGTTAAAATATATAACAAGCATTCTGATGCTATATCTGTACTTGCTGATAAAAAATTCTTTAATGGAAGTTTAAGAGATTTAAAAGCTGTCAGCAAATTAACAAGTTTGCCAATATTAAGGAAAGATTTTATTATTGATGAATACCAAATTTATGAATCTAGATATTATAATGCTGATGCGATTTTGTTAATTGCTTCTATATTAACTAACAATCAAATAAATGATTTCATTAGTTTGGCTAAAAGCTATGACCTGGATTGTATGGTTGAGGCGCATACAAAAGAGGAACTTGATAGTGTGTTGAGTTCTGATGCTGATATAATTGGGATTAATAACAGGAATCTCCAAACATTAGAGGTTGATACAAACACTACATTGCAGCTCATGGATTTGATACCTAAAGATAAAATAATTGTGAGTGAGAGTGGAATCTCTTCCAAAGAATATGTTGATAAGATAGCTGGGAAAGTTAATGCAATACTTGTAGGGACATTATTCATGAACTCGGAAAAATTAGAAGAAGAAATTATAAATTTAATAAGATGACAAAAGTAAAAATATGCGGAATCATGAATGAAAGAGATGCTTTAGCTGCGGTACAATTAGGCGCAGATTATGTTGGTTTTAATTTTTATGAGTCCAGTCCAAGGTATATTGAGGGGGGAAGGGCAAAAAAAATTATCGGAAAGCTGCCAAAAACAATAAAAAAAGTAGGTATTTTTGTTAATGAAAGGCTTGATAATGTAATAAGAATTGCTAAAAATCTAAATTTGGATTTGATTCAGCTGCATGGTGATGAAACTCCTGCTTATTGCAGACAACTAAAAAAAGAAATGAACAAAAAAATAATAAAATCATTCAGGGTAAAAAATAAAAGCGATTTAGATAAAATAAAAGAATATAATGTTGATTACTATATGTTTGATTCACATATGGAAGGATTATTTGGAGGTACTGGCAGGACATTTAACCATAGTTTATTGAAAAATATTGGAAAGAAATTTTTTTTGTCTGGAGGCTTAAATGCTAAAAATATCAAAAAAGCTATAAAAACAGCAAAACCATTTGCTGTAGATACAGCTTCTGGTGTTGAAGAAAAAACCGGAAAAAAGGATATTAAAAAAATAAAAAAGTTTATTGAGGCAGCAAAATGAAAATGTTAACATTTTCAATGTACGAGGAAATCAAAGATTTCCTGTATCCAAGAAATGCTATGCATTTCTTTGGATTTAAATTTGGAGGAAATTCAAACAAATGAAATCTTTAGGGAAATTTGGAGATTTTGGAGGAGTGTTTGTACCTGAAACACTAATGCCTGCATTGGAAGAGCTAGAGAAAACTTTTTTGAAATTAAAAAACGATAAGAAATTCAATTATGAGTTCAACGAGTTGCTGAGAAAATATGCTGGCAGGCCTACTCCATTAACTTTTTGTCAGAACCTGAGTAAAAAATTTGGATGTAAAATTTACTTAAAGCGGGAAGATTTACTGCATACAGGAGCTCATAAGATTAATAATGCAATTGGACAAGCATTGCTTGCAAAGAGTATTGGAAAGACGCGTTTAATTGCAGAGACAGGGGCTGGGCAACATGGTGTTGCTGTTGCTACGGCAGCTGCCAAGTTAGGATTAAAATGTGAAATATATATGGGTGCTATTGATATTCGAAGGCAGAAGCTTAATGTTCACAGAATGAAGTTACTGGGTGCTAAAGTAAATCCTGTAACGACCGGTGGAAAAACTTTGAAGGATGCAATAAATGATGCCTTAAGAGACTGGACTGCAAATGTTGAAAATACCCATTATCTGCTTGGGTCTGTTTTGGGGCCGCATCCGTATCCAACAATGATTGCTTATTTTCAATCAATTATTGGCAAAGAAACAAAGAAACAATTGCTAGAAGCGGAAAGAAAACTACCCGATGTTATTGTAGCTTGTGTAGGCGGCGGTTCTAATGCTATAGGGATATTTAAAGAATTTATTCCAAGCAATCGGGTTAAGCTGGTAGGTGTAGAAGCAGGTGGTTTGGGAATAGCATCAGGAAAACATGCAGCAAGATTTTCAGACAAAAAAACCGGCAGATTAGGAATTATACATGGAACAAAAACATTAGTTTTACAGGATAAATATGGCCAAATACTAAATACGCACTCTATTTCAGCTGGTTTGGATTATTCTGCAGTGGGTCCAGAACATGCTTTTTTAAGGAGAGCAAAAAGGTCGGAATATACTTATGCCACAGATAAAGAATGCATACAGGCTTTCCAACTGCTAAGCAGGGAAGAGGGAATAATCCCGGCTTTGGAATCAGCACATGCTGTTGCTTATATCATAAAAAATACAAGTAAACTCAAAAATAAATTGGTTGTAATTAACCTGAGCGGAAGAGGAGATAAAGACATGGATACAGCTGTTAAGGCATTAAAGCTAAAATAAATTCAATACAAATTTAATACGCTAAAATTCCACCAATCTCATGAAAATTGAAAATTTTCAGGATCCTCGGAAACAAAGTTTCCGGGAAACAGGAAATTTCAAAGAAATTTCCAAGTTCACCAGAAATCTACGATTTCTGCGTGCTATGATTGGTGGAAAAATAGTGGTGGAATTCGCTTAGTCAAAAACTACCCGAACAATATAGCTATAATAAAAACATGCCACCCATCTCTGATGTCATGAAAATTGAAAATTTTCAGGACACCAAAAATCTTTGATTTTTGCGTGGGTGGTTTTTGACAAAATGAAAAGATACAAAAAAGCTTTCAAAAAATTGAAAAATAAAAATGAAGGTGCACTAGTTGCATTTATTGTAATTGGAGATCCAGATTTTGAAACAAGCCTGGAAATAGCTAAATCAATAATTAAAGCTGGTGCAGATATACTAGAACTTGGATTGCCTTTTTCTGATCCTATTGCAGATGGAAAAACAATACAGGCAGCAGACATTCGAGCGTTAAAAAGTGGATTTAATACAAAAAAGGCTTTTGAATTCGTGAGAGAATTAAGAAAGTTTACAGATATACCTATAGGATTTTTGTCTTATTACAATCTAATCTATCAATATGGTATAGAGAAATTTTTCAATGATGTAAAAAATTATGGAATCGATAGCGTTTTGGTGGCTGATGTTCCAATTGAAGAATTCGGTATTTTATCAAAATTCAATAAAAAATTTGATGTTGATACTGTTCTTATGACAAGTCCCTTGACTAATAATGAAAGGATAAAGAAAATTACGGCAAACACTACTGGATTCGTATATGTGGTGTCAAGGTTGGGTGTTACTGGAGCAAAATCAGACTTAAAAAAATCAACATTAAACCTAGTGCGAAGAATAAGGCAGTTTACAGAAAAACCATTATGTGTTGGTTTTGGGATAAGCACTCCAGAACAAGTACAAGATGTTATTGGATGCGGCGCAGATGGGGCTATTGTTGGCAGCGCAATAATTGATTTAATTGAAAACAATATTGCAAATAAAGAAAAGATGCTGAATGAAATCTACAAATATGCCAATATTATGAAAACAGCAACAAAAAGAAAGGTTTAAAAATAGGGGTGGAATACCAATGTATATGAACAATCTAACTGATACTGGAAGTTTGAAAAGTTCTAAGTTAGATTGGAGTGCATTCTTCTATTTTTATTTTTAACTAAGCCTGATTTAGTTCTCTAAACTTTGTTTTTCTAACAAGATACAAGTTCTAATTCGGGCATGCATTGTTTAGTTAAACTTATATAAACTTATGATATACAAAATAAAATTTGGAGGTACTGGGAAACCAAAAAAAGTTTCCGGTACCTCCTCGTCAAAACTCGGAGGCAAAAAAATGATAATTGTACTGAAACCAAACACAAAGAAAGAAGAAATTGAACATGTTATTGAAGAAGTTAAGAATAAAGGCTTTAAGCCTGTTCCCTTTGAAGGAGATGAAAGAACAGTAATTCATGCATTAGGAGCTGTGAGGGATGATTCGCCTGATAGTTTTAGATCTATACGATGTGTTGAGGATGTTGTGAGGATACTAAAACCATATAAGTTAGCAAGTAAAGAGCATCACTCTCAGAAAACTATAGTAAGAGTTGGGGACGTAGCAATAGGGAATAATGATTTTGTAGTCATTGCAGGACCTGATTCTGTTGAGACAGAAAAACAAATTATAGAATCCGCAAAAATCATGAAGAAAAACGGCATTAAAATTATGCGCGGATCAGCCTTTAAACCAAGAACGTCTCCATATGATTTTCAGGGATTTGGAATAGAAGGACTTAAACTTCTTAAGAAAGCAAGAGATAAAACAGGAATATTAGTAGAGACAGAGGTAATGGATGTTAGAGATGTTCCTATTGCTGCGCAATATGCAGATATTTTAAGGGTAGGAGCAAGAAACATGCAGAACTTTGACTTACTTAAAGAGCTTGGGAAGGTTGATTGTCCTGTCATATTAAAGAGAGGCATGTCAGCGACTATCAAGGAATTCATCATGGCTGCTGAATATATAATGGCTAGTGGAAATAAAAATGTCATTTTATGCGAGCGTGGTATAAGAACATTTGAAACAGCATACAGAAACACCTTGGATCTTGAAGCAGTTGTGGTATTAAGAGAGGAAACACATTTGCCAATAATTGTTGATCCAAGCCATGCGACAGGCAATCGTGAATGGGTTATACCTCTTTGCAAAGCAGCTGCTGCTGCTGGAGCTGATGGCATTCTGGTTGAGGTGCATCCAGATCCAGAAAAAGCGCTTTGCGACGGTGCACAATCATTGTATCCTGAGCAGCTGACCAGACTATTAAAAGAACTAAAACCCATATGCGCTGCAGTAGGAAAAAAGCTATAAGATGGATCAAATAAAGGTTAAGGTAGAAAGGAGAAATGTAGGGTATAGTGTTTTTATAGGGGGCAGTATATTGTCCGGGTTATCAGATTACCTGAGAAAAAACCATGCAAATAAGAAGATAGTGGTAATTACTGATGAAACAGTGAGCAAACTCTATAAAGAGAATTTCTTCAATAAGCTGGATGCTTTTAATCCATATGTAATCATTTTACCTTTTGGGGAAAAAATCAAAACAAGAGAAACAAAAAATAAAATAGAAGATACTCTAATGGAGAAAAAATATGGCAGAGACAGTTTAATTATTGCCATAGGCGGAGGTGTTATCGGTGATTTAGCTGGTTTTGTGGCCGCTACTTTTAATAGAGGGATACCTATAATGCATATTCCTACAACCTTGCTGGCAATGATTGACTCATCCATAGGTGGAAAAACAGGAGTTAATACAAGATATGGAAAAAATCTTATTGGAAGTGTTTTGCAGCCTAGTGCTGTTTTTGCTGATTTGAACTTTCTAAGAACATTACCGGATGAGGAATTTTTAAGCGGTTTGGCTGAAGTAATCAAAATTGCAATTACCTCAGATAAAGAATTATTTTCCATTATAGAAAATGATTATGAAAAAATTTTGGCAAAAGATGAAGGTGTTTTGTTAAAAATAATAAAAAGAAGCATAGAACTGAAAAAGGAAGTTGTAGAAAAAGATGAAACAGAATCAGGATTAAGGCAGACACTTAATTTTGGACATACTATAGGGCATGCACTTGAAGCCCATTTCAATTATAAAATAAAACACGGGTTTTGTGTAAGCATTGGAATAGCAGCGGAATTAAAAATTTCTGCATTATGCGGAATATTGCAAGCAGATGAACAAAGGATTGTTTCACTTCTTGATAAGCTTAAACTGCCAACAAAAATTAACAAAGATATTAATGCGGATAAATTAATTGGATATATGGTTTCTGACAAGAAAACATTAAATGAGAAGCCTCATTTTGTTTTAATTAAAGATATTGGCACGATAAAATCCGAGGGCAAAAATTATTCTTTTGAAGTAGATGGGGGCATAATTAATAAAGCTATTGAGATGTGCAAAAATGATTGAGATAGTGCCTATTAAAGAGCTTAATTCTGAGATTACTGTTCCTGGAAGCAAATACGTAGCAAATAGGGTATTAATAGCAGCTGGTCTTGCTGAAAGGACTTCAATAATAAAAAATATTCCTGAGAATGATGATATCAATGTTGCAATGGGTGCATTAAAACAATTTGGTGTTGGTATAAATAAAGAAAACAATATTTTAGAAATTAGAGGAACTGACGGAGAAATAAAAAATCCAACTGAAGAAATAAATGTCCATGATTCGGGGACGTTAATGAGATTCATAATTAGCTTTGCAGCATTATCACAAGGAGAAGTTAAAATTACAGGGAGCAAAAGAATCCAACAAAGGCCTGTAGGTGATTTATTAAAAAGTTTAAGTGATCTGGGAGTTAATTGCAAATCCTTAAACAAAAATTGTCCACCAATAGTTGTTGAGGGTGGAACATTTAAAGGAGGAATAACAAAAATAAAAGGCGATGTCAGCAGTCAATTTATCAGCTCTTTATTATTAATTTCCCCATATGCTGAAAAGGATGTTGAAATTTTGATTGAGACTGATTTAGTATCTAAAAATTATGTTGATATGACTATATGCATAATGAAACAGTTTGGTGTTTCTGTTGAAAGGCAGGGATATGAAAAATTTATTGTAAAAGCAGGACAAAAATATAGCGGAAAAGAATTTTTGATTCCTGCTGACTGGAGCTCTGCAAATTATTTCTTGGCCGCTGCGGCTATAGTTCCTGGAACAGTTAAAATTAACAATCTTGATATGGAATCAGAGCAGGAATCAGGTTTTGCTGATATACTTGCTAAGATGGGTTGCGATATAGAGAAGAATATCAGTTCAATAAAAGTAACTGGAAATAGTAATTTATCTGGTGTTGAGGTTGATATGTCAGATATGCCGGATTCAGTGCAGACTTTAGCTGTGGTTTCCTGTTTTGCCAAAGGCATTACAAGAATCAAAAATATTGCACATTTGCGGTATAAAGAGTCTGACAGGATAAATGATACTGTAAAAGAACTGCAAAAATTAGGAATTAAGGCAGAATCAAAAGATAATGAACTTATTATTGAAGGTGGAGATTTAACAGCAGCAGTTATTGATTCTCATAATGACCACAGGATGGCTATGAGTTTTGCTTTGGTTGGTTTAAAAGTATCCGGAATTAAGATAAAAAATCCAGAATGTGTCAATAAGTCTTTTCCTCAATTTTGGGATAAATTAAAGGAAATTGATGTGGAGATAAAAAATGTCTAAATGTATTATTTTGATAGGTTACAGGGGATCAGGAAAAACAACCATAGCAACTGAATTAAGCAATAAATTAGGTTTTCCAATAATATCCATTGACGAAGAAATTAAGAAAAGAATCGGCTCAATTAACGAATCAGTTGAAAAACATGGATGGAAACAGTTCAGAGAAACTGAAAGTAAAGTAATCCAAGAACTTAACGCTGAAAATGCCATCATTGATTGCGGAGGAGGAGTAGTTGAAGATGAAAAAAATATTGAGAATTTGAGGAAGAAAGGAATGGTTGTATGGCTGAGGGCAGATTCCGACACTATAATCAAAAGATTAGAAGATAGTCATGAAAGGCCTTCAATTACCGGCAACAAATCTTTCATTGATGAGGTGGGGGAAGTTTTAACTGCTAGAATTCCCCTTTATAAAAAAGCATGTAATTTTGAAATTGATACAAGCAACAAGACACCCAAACAAGTTTCAGATGAAATGTTAGAGTTATTAGAATGAAAACTGAAATATGCATACCAATCACTGCAGATACTGTAGAAAAAGCACTGATTGATATAAAGGAAGCTGAGAAGCAAGTTGATTTAATAGAATTAAGGATAGATTTCATTAAGGATATTGATAATGAAAAGTTAAAAAAATTATTAGACAATTCAACTAAACAAACTATCATAACGTGCAGAAAAAAACAAGATGGTGGAAATTTTTCAGGCAGTGAAAAAGACAAACTATCATTATTAAAGAAATCAGCTGAATTAAAATGTAATTTCATTGATGTAGAGTTTGATTTAAAAAATATAAAAAAAATTATTGATGATAAAAGGGAAACAAAAATAATCGCATCTTATCATAACTTTAAGGAAACACCATCATTAGAAGAATTAGAAAAAATTTATACTCAAATTAATGATTTAAATCCGGATTTAATAAAAATTGCAACTAATGCAAGTTCCATTAATGATAATTTTGAAATATTTAACTTATTGAAAAATAAAGAAAATTTAATTGCTTTTTGTATGGGAATAAGGGGGCAGATTTCAAGAATCCTGGCTCCAAAGTATGGTTCCTGCATTACTTTCGCATCTTTGGATATTGAGAAGGAATCAGCTCCGGGGCAATTAAGCGTTAAGGAAATCAATGATGTGTATAATGCAAGTTTAATTAATTCAAAAACCAAGGTACTCGGAGTTATTGGAGAATTTGCCGAAAATTCGCAGTCTAAATATATGCACAACCCCAACTTTAAGAAAAAAAGTCTGGGTTATGTTTATGTTCCATTTAAAGTTAGCAAAGGGGAATTATCAGGATTTATGAAGAATTACAGGGAATTTAAGCTTGCAGGAGCTGCGGTAACCATTCCCCATAAAGAAGAAATTATAAATTACATAGATGATGTTGATGAAATAGCAAAAAATATTGGTGCAGTAAACACCTTGGTCAATAAAAACGGAAAAATAATTGGCTATAATACTGATTATTATGGAGCTGTTGAAGCTTTGAAAGAAAAAACCAGTTTGGATAATAAAAAAATCCTTGTTATCGGAGCTGGAGGAGCAGCAAGAGCAATAGTTTATGGATTGAAAAAAGAGAATGCCACTATTACAATAACAAACAGAACAAAAGAAAAAGCAGGGAAATTAGCTAATGAATTTAAGGTTAATTTAGGTAATATTAATAGTATGAAAGAATTAATTAATAATAATGAGATAATAATAAATACGACTAGTGTTGGTATGTATCCTGATGTTAATAGTAGTGTAGTGAAGGAAAATGAATTTGCAAATGGAAAATTAGTTATGGACATTGTATATAAGCCTATTATGACAAAATTTATTAAAAATGCAGAAAAATCCCAATGTAAAACAATTACAGGAGACAAAATGCTCATTTACCAGGCTATAGGACAATTTAAGCTCTGGACAGGACAAGATCCAGATTTTAACCTAATGGAATCAAAGCTATTGGCTAAAATGGAAGGTGATTAATGTGACTGGAAATTCAATTGGTAAACTTTTTAGGATAACCAACTGGGGGGAATCCCATGGAAAAGCGATTGGTGCAGTGATAGATGGATGTCCTCCTCTGCTTAAGATTAGTGAAAAGGATATACAAATAGACCTGGACAGAAGACTTCCTGGCCAAAGTGAAATTACCACATCCAGGAAAGAAGATGACAAGGTGGAAATATTATCCGGAGTGTTTAATGGCAGAACAACAGGAACACCAATTTCCCTTATAATCCATAACAAGGACTTCAAGAAAAAGGATTATAAAGAAATAGCCCAAGTTTTCAGGCCCAGCCACTCTGATTTCACTTATGAAAAAAAATATGGAATCAGGGATCCTTTTGGAGGGGGAAGAAGCTCAGCAAGGCTAACAGCCGGAAATGTAGCTGCAGCTACAATAGCCAAAAAAATTTTGAGAGAAAAGTTTGGAACAGAAATAATAGCTTATGTTAAAAAAATCAAGGATATTGCAGCAGATATTAATGCAGATACTGTAACCAGAAAAAACATTGAATCAAATATAATAAGATGTCCTGATAAAAAATTGTCAGAAGAGATGATCAAATTAATCAAAAAAGCAAAAGAAGAAGGAGATTCTGTTGGGGGAGTCATTGAGTGTGTTGTCAAGAACGTTCCAATTGGATTAGGGGAACCAATTTTTGATAAATTAGATGCGGATCTTTCAAAAGCAATGATGTCAATAAATGCAACCAAAGGTTTTGAGATTGGCTCTGGCTTTGCAGGTGCTGATATGTATGGCAGCGAGCATAACGATCCTTTTATCATTAAGAGTGGTAAAGTTCAGACAAAAACAAACAATTCCGGAGGTGTTCAAGGAGGAATCTCTAATGGAATGCCTATTGTTTTCAGAGTAGCTTTTAAGCCAACTTCCACAATAAAGAAAGAACAACAAGCAGTAACTAAAGAAGGAAAAATAACTAAATTAGAGGCTAAGGGAAGGCATGACCCATGCGTGCTTCCAAGGGCAGTGCCAATTGTCGAGGCAATGGCAGCTCTTGTTTTATGCGACCATTATTTACGATATAAATCACAATGTGATAACGATGGAGATTGATGAGCTAAGAAGGGAAGTTGATAGAGCGGATAATGAAATTATTAGCCTATTAAGCAGAAGGATGGACATAGTTAAGGCAATAGCAATTATAAAGAAAAGCAATAAAGCTCCAATATTTGACAAAAAGCGGGAAATAGAACTCCTAAATAGAGTAAAGGAAGAAGCAAAGGGAAAAAAATTAAGTGAGGATTTTATTTCCAAACTATATGAGCTTATTCTAGAACATTCAAGAAGAGAACAAGAAAAATGAATTTTTCTGAAAGAATAAATTCGGTGAAAGAATCAGAGACTCTAAAATTTACTCCAATAATAGAAAAACTTAGGAAAGAAGGAAAAGAAATTATTGATTTTGCTGCTTATATTCTTGAAGACGCTAATGTAGCTGTTGTCTCAGGAAGTGCTTTTGGTGATGACAACCATATACGAATATCATATGCTATACCTGAGAGTGAGATAAAAAAAGGTTTTGAAAATATGGCCGAGGTTTTATGAAAATAGGCATTATCGCTTTTGGAAGATTTGGAAAATTAATAACAAAATATCTGGCCAAGGATTTTGAGGTTTTTGTATATACCCGGAAAGATAAAAGCAAAGAAATAAAGGAAATGAACGCAACTCCTGCATCGCTTGATGAAGTTTGTGCAATGGATGTTATCATACCATGCGTTCCAATTTCAGAATTTGAAAATATCCTTGAAAAAATTAAAGATTTTGTAAAGAAGGAATCATTAATTGCGGATGTTTGCTCAGTAAAAGAATATCCTGCGGAGCTAATGAAGAAAATTTTGCCTCAAAATATACACATTTTAGGCACTCATCCCCTGTTTGGCCCAGATAGTGCTTTTGATTCTTTGGAAGGCGAAAAAATTGTCTTATGTAAGGTAAGGATTCCTGATAATAGATACAAAAGTATTAAGAGCTATCTAGTTAGAAAAGGACTGACCATCATAGAAGCTACTTCGGAAGACCATGATAAAGAAATTTCAAAGTCCTTATTATTACCTCATTTTATAGGCAGGTCTTTGATGCAGTATGGAGCAAAAGAGATGGATATAGATACAGAAGGATACAAAAGATTATTGAGAATTCTTAAAGTGGTAGAAAATGATACTTGGAAGCTTTTTGAAGATATAAATAGATACAACAAATATTCAAAAAAAGAAAGAGAAAATTTTATTAGGTCTATGGTAGAAATTAACAGGAGGCTGGAAAAATGAAGGTTGCATATCAGGGAATTGAAGGTTCATACAGCGAGGTAGCGCTTTTTAAGCATTTTGGCAAAAATGTTAAAGCAGTAGGCCATCAAACATTTGAAGAGGTGTTTGAGGCTGTAAAGAAAAATAAAGCAGACTGTGGAATCTTGCCTTTTGAGAACACAATTACGGGCAGTTTAGCTATGAATTATAGTGTGTTATTGGAAGAGGAATTATATGTTATTGCAGAGGTTTTTCTTAAAATCAGGCATAATCTCTTATCACATAAAGGCAATAAGGTTGAGAATATAAAATTTGTATATTCACATCCACAGGCACTTGAGCAATGTAAGGATTATATCAAAAAGCAGAAAATTGAACCTGTTCCTGAATATGATACTGCAGGCGCAGCAAAACTGGTTAAGGAAAGAAATAAAATGGAGGAAGCGGCTATTGCCTCAGAACTTTGCTCCAAAATCTACGGATTGGAAATATTAGGAGAGGAAATAGAAAAGAACAAAAATAACATCACAAAATTCTTTGTTTTTGTTAAAAAAGAAAAAATTCCGAAGAACCTAAAAAAGGAGAAGACAAGCATTGCATTTAAAACAAAACACTTTCCCGGAGCTTTAGTAAGTTGTTTACAGAGGTTGGCAAAAAACAATATTAATCTTACAAAGTTAGAGTCAAGACCAATTCCGGAAAATCCATGGGAATATATATTTTATGCTGACTTTATTGGCGATGTAGATGGTGAAAATGTCAAGTTAGCTTTAAGTGAGATGGAAGCAACTTTATCATTTATCAAGATTTTAGGGAGTTATCCTCTGTCAAACAAATATAGTTGATTAACTCATAAACCAAAAACATTTAAATAACCTTTATTTTTATTTCTATTCAGAGGGGTGCTAATTTAATGAATAAAAAAAAGGCATTTATTCTTTGGTTTAAAGATCTGACAATAAAGGATGTTCCTCTTGCAGGGGGAAAAAATGCTTCTTTAGGGGAGATGTATAGGAATTTGGGTAAAAAAGGAGTTAAAGTTCCGGATGGTTTTGCTGTTACTGCTTATGCATACGGGTATCTTTTGAAAAAAGCTAAAATTAAGAGTAAAATAAAAGAAATCCTTTCTGATTTGGACACACATAATATGGGGAATCTTGCTGAGAGGGGCAGGAAAGTAAGAGAAACAATTTTACAAGCAGAACTTCCTCAGGAATTGGAAGATTCTATAGTTAGCGCATACAAAAAATTATGCAAGGAGTATGGCGCAAATACAGATGTTGCTGTGAGAAGCTCGGCAACTGCTGAAGATCTACCGGATGCAAGTTTTGCTGGCCAACAAGAAACATATCTTAACATAAAAGGTGAAAAAGCTTTATTGGAATCATGCAAAAAATGCTTTGCCTCTTTATTTACCAACAGGGCAATTTCTTACAGGGTCGATAAAAGATTTAGTCATTTTAATGTTGCTTTGTCTATTGGAGTTCAGAAGATGGTTAGGTCAGACCTTGCTAGTAGCGGGGTAATATTTTCTATCGATACAGAAACAGGATTTAAGGATGCTGTTTTGATAACAGGATCTTATGGCTTAGGTGAGAATGTTGTGCAAGGTACAGTTAATCCTGACCAGTTTTATGTGTTTAAGCCTACTTTAAAGAAAGGCTTGAATGCTGTTATAAGCAAGAAGCTAGGCAGCAAGAAAATAAAGATGATTTATAGCAAAAGTGGAGCAAAACATCCTGTAAAAAATGTCAAAGTGTCAAATAAAGAACGCTTTAAATTTGTGTTGAATGATGATGAGATCCTAAAGCTTGCAAGATGGGCTTGTATTATTGAGGACCATTATTCAAAACAAGCTGGAAAGTTTAAACCAATGGACATTGAATGGGCAAAGGATGGTAAAACAAAAGAATTGTTTGTTGTGCAGGCAAGACCAGAAACCGTGCAGAGCCAAAAAAATATGAATGTTCTTGAAAAGTATACCTTAATGGAGAAAGGCCATGTTATTGCAACCGGTTTGGGGGTTGGCACAAAGATAGGATCTGGAAGAGCCAGGGTAATAAAAAATGTTAAAGACATCAAAAACTTTAAGCCTGGAGAAGTACTTATAACTGAAAAAACAGATCCAGATTGGGAACCGATAATGAAGATTGCCTCTGCCATTGTTACAAATAAAGGCGGCAGAACAGCCCACGCTGCTATTATTGCCAGAGAGCTTGGGATTCCAGCAATTGTAGGCACTGAGAATGGAACAGAAACCATAAAGGCGGGAACTGATGTTACAGTAAGCTGCGCAGAAGGCGAAGTAGGCAAGATTTACAAAGGAAAATTAAAGTTTCAAATACATAAAGTAGATTTGAAAAAATTAAAAAAGCCAAAAACAAAAATAATGATGAATGTTGGCAATCCTGACCAGGCTTTTGAATTTTCTTTTATACCCAATGAGGGTGTTGGTCTTGCTAGGGAAGAATTCATTATAAGCTCTTACATTAAAGTTCATCCTTTGGCTTTGCTGCATTATGGAAAGCTTAAAGATAAGAAAGTAAAAGAAACTATTTCTAAGCTAACTTATGCTTATAAAAACAAGGTTGATTTTTTTGTGGAAAAGCTTGCGCAAGGTGTTGCTATGCTTGGAGCTGCTTTCTATCCAAAAGATGTTATTGTGAGAATGTCAGACTTTAAATCAAATGAATATGCTAACTTAATTGGAGGAACTGAGTTTGAGCCAGAGGAAGAAAACCCCATGTTAGGTTGGAGAGGCGCTTCAAGATATTATGCAGGAAACTATAGGGAAGCTTTTAGGCTTGAATGCCTGGCAATGAAAAAAGCAAGAGACGAGATGGGTTTAACTAACATAAAGCTTATGATACCTTTTTGCAGGACTGTTGAAGAAGGTAAGCTGGTTATTGCTGAGATGAAAAAATATGGTTTAGCGCAGGGTAAGAATGGTTTGGAAATTTATGTAATGTGCGAGATTCCAAGCAATGTTATTTTAGCAGATGATTTTGCCAAAATATTTGATGGCTTTAGCATTGGAAGCAATGACTTAACACAATTAACTCTTGGTTTAGACAGGGATTCTGAGCTTGTTAGCAGGTTGTATGATGAAAGAAATCCTGCTGTAAAAAACCTTATTCATGAAGTTATACATAAAGCTAAGAAAAATAGGAGGAAGATAGGAATATGCGGGCAAGGTCCGTCGGATTTTCCTGACTTTGCGCAATTTTTAGTAAAATGCGGAATTGACAGTATTTCTTTAAATCCAGATACTGTTATTAAGACAACTATTGCAATAGCTGAAATGGAGAGAAAGTTAAAGAGAAAAAGATAATAGCTATTTCTTAAATTTCTTATAACCCAGCCAGATTAATATTGCCAGAGCAATACCTAAAATGGTAAATCTTCCGTAATCAGGCATATTTCCCCAATACCTTAGAGTTCCATAGATAATTGTTAAGATTCCTCCCCCCATAATTCCTGAGCTTACTGATGGAAGTTTTAAGAAGGCGCCTATTAATAGAGATATAATGCCCAATATTGCGCTTATTATGAATACGTTTCTATTGTAGATTTCTCTTATATTGTCAAATTCCTTATAGCACATCTCACAATAATAGCTTTCTATGCATCCATTTTCATCCCTTTTTGGTGTAATTTGACCTTCTTTTTCAGTACATTCCAGCCTTAAAGATTCATCTGGTTCAATATATTCACATTTTTCAGATTCATCTACTATTGGCTTTTGATAAAATTCTGCTCTTGGATAAAATTCTCCTTCTTTGCAGTAATCTTTATGTTCTGGCGGCTTGTAGAATGTGTTTATCCCATAGCCAAAGAAGAATGCCAATATGATTGCTATGCTTATTCCTAAAATAACTATTTTTATTTTTGACATTGTTTCTATTGAAATTTATAAGTTTGAATATGTTTCTACTGATATTTATTTTCAATATAGAAAACTATAAATATGATTTGTTCTAAGATTGGGGTATGGGAAAAGGAAGACCAGTTAAATCTGAAATAAGGCAGAATATTGTTGAGATTCTATTTTTTATGAAAGAGGGATATGGTTATGGAATCTATAAGGCTTATGTTGCAATATTTCCAAAAGTTACTATGAGGAGCATTTACTATCATCTAAAGAAAGGATTAGCTTTAAAGGAATTTAAGGTCAGTAAGGTTGAGAGGGAAAAGGGAGAATATTCCTGGGGCGGAGAAGCAGAGAAGACATATTATGGTTTGGGAGAGAATGCTAAACCAATGGGAGATGACAAGGCCAAAGAGTATTTTGAGAAGAAGCAGTAATCATATCTTATTCTTCGCATCTCTTATAATGCCATAAAATATGCGCATTTCTCCATTATTTGTATTTATATCAACCCTCTTCATCAAATCCAGACCAATTACACGTTCAATTCCAGATGCATCCTTAGCAGTATCTACCTGAAGCTCTAGTTTACATTTACCTAAGACTTCGTTCAAAGCATCTAGATATTGTTCCTGTTTCTCCTTCTTAACAGAAAAGCGGTTTTCTAAATCAGTTATTTTACCCCAATAATCAATATTTGCGATATCGAGCATGATATCCCTAAATGTACCATAGTTATCCCCGCTTTTATTTTTGGCAGCGACATCGATATACCCACCTAAAGTTCGTTCTATCGTTTTTGCTTTAGTTTCGGTACATCCAGTTTCTTCTACTATTGTTTCATCCTCTGCTTTTCTATCTTCGGCACTAGCAGTATTTGCACCATAAACTACTGTTGGAATCAATAGTGCAGCCATAATAGCCTTTTTTACTTTTCCCATACTTATAATCTATGAAAGAACTAGTATTTAAATCTTTCTAATTTTATTACTTTAAAGTAGTTATTTTGTTTTATAGTTAACGCGATAAATTTTGGGTCAAAATTTAATATTAATTTTATTCAAGACATATAGTAAACTACATTAATTTTATTGACCCATTATTTATCGCGGGCACTATTAGCTTGTACATCTTGAGTGGGAACTTCATTCTCTGGCAAAAAGTAATATATGTATCCTCCTGTAACTGGAATGTCACCACCTAAAACATTAAAAATAAACTGTCCAATCTCTGAAAAAGCTTGCGTAGGGTATGAAACTACCTTGCCAGCTACCGGAACCACCTCTGCTTTTTTGCCTAGTTCGCCAAGTTCTTGAAATCCTCCACTAATTTTGTGGGAAACTCCTAGAAACCCCAAAGGTCCAGTATTCCTAATATACTCCCCTACCAGTGCAGGAGTCGATATAAACTTTAACCCCAAGGTCAGCTTTTCATTTTTATCATTTACTACAAACACGTTAGCATTTTCTGCTATTTGCTTTCCATCACTGAACAATCTTAATGGAACCTCCTGTTTACCTTCCGCATTTAAATCTATACCTCCCTCTGGCGGATATATTGTTATATCTACTTTTTTATCAAGTTCCGGTACGAATAAAGCCGTGTCAACAGGACCATCCAATTTAACAATACCTCGTTTAATGGTCATTTTTAAAGGAGTCGTAAACTCAACATCACCAACTTGATCAGCTTTAAAATTTGCCATATCATTAGTATTTGGTTCCGAAACTATTTCCAATCTCCCCCCTTTGATTACAACCTCTCCTTCATTTTTAATTTCATCTATATCAAAAACGCTAATTTCGCGCCCTTCTTCTTCATAAGTGCGATGGCTTCCTTCAAAAGTAAGGAATACTTTTCCAGGAACAAGATCTCCTTCTTCATTAAGCGTGGGAGGATTTTTCAGTTCAAGATCAATCCTAGATTGAGCGTTAATTACATATTTCAATGAGTTATCTTTTATATCAAAAATTTCTGGTTTAGTGTCCTGTATCTTTGAGGATTCTCCTAAAGCCCCTATATTGAAGGATCTTTTCAGTTTGGTCGGATTATCCATATCTGCTTCAAAAACTACCTCTTGGTAAGGGGTTCCCCCACTTAAGGCCAACGATTCATCCAAAACCGTGTACCTTTTTAGTGAAGTTGAAAATGGTATAAAATTACTGGAATCTTCACTGGTTGGAAAATTCATTGTTTGTATTTTAATCCCATCAGATGTTTCTACCAAAGCATTGGTTTCTATACCATATCTTAAATACGACTTACCTTTAATATCATCAGTTACAGTTCGATATAGGAACCCATCAACGAGCTTTCCTTCATCGTTTAACCTTCCCGTACCAACTTTTACCTGCCCGATTCCTAAGAATCCAGCTCGCCTTTCAAACGCTTTTTCTAACTTTTTCCCAGATTTTCCTTTTAATTCATCTATCCCTCCACAAGAAGATTGGTGAAATAAAAAAACCGATTGTTCAAAATTTCGTGTTTTATGTTCATCAAGCATTTCTTCGGTAATTGCCTTCTTGTCAATTATCACTTTAATAGGTTCATAATCTCCCACATCATCTTTAAAAGATTCTACAAAAAATAACTCTCTATGAGATTCTCCTGTAGGATTAATTTTTTTAAAGTCGAAAGTTAAAGAACCTTTTAATATATCATACTCCGGTAAATTGGTTTGTTTAGTGCGGTCATCGGAGAGGTATCTTGTAATTTTTACTTCCCCCCCAGGCTCTAAATCAATATCTTTAAGAATCGTGCTAGTAGTACCATCAATCATTTCATTTACTTCTAGATTTATTGGAAAATCCCCATTATTTTTAATTGTGCTTTCCAAACCATTGAAAGAAACGCCTAATCTAGAATCTTTAGGTATTGGGTAATTTTTGCCATTAACTTTCATGAAAATATTGCCGTTTTTGTCTTTTGTAAGTTCCAATGGCAAGTCTGAATTTTTTCCATCTGCAACAATTGTTGCTCCATTTTTTGTAGTTAATTGAATGCTATCTTTTGTAGATTCAATCTTGCTAAGGGTTCCAGAAGATAAGGTGCTTGCTGCAACATTAACTTCCCCGTTTATCAGATTTGTACCATCCCAAATTAAGTTTCCACTTTTAAGGTTGACTTTAGCGTTGGAAATTTTAGCAAAGTACTTATTTGCAATCGCTGTATGCGCATCATTGCCATTAATTGTACCACCATTTGAACTTAGACCTTTCAAGAAATTATTAGCAATAGCTATGTGCTTAGTATCATCTAATGTGCTTGCACTAAGAAAACTTTCAGCTAAGTCTAGTCTTTCACTATGAACTAAAAGATAGTTGGTTCTTTGTTCGAGTCCTAAATTATTGAAGTCATCTAAACTTAAATCATGTTTCTCTCCTAAAACTACATTTATTACAAATATGAATACAAAAATTTGTAATAAGATTTTTTTATACATATTTCCCAAACATCCTTTCAATTTCTTTTTTTGTTTCATCTTCTCCATTACTTTCAAAAATTAATGTAAACATAAAATTGTATTTAGTGTTCCTGATTATTGATTTATCATCCTGTACCGAAATAACATACAGATTCTCGTTATGGGGCATTATAAAAAAATCATTATCCTCATATGCCAATAAGTCTGAGTAGTCTAGATATTTTGGATTTTGTTCTAATTTATTCACAATATTTAGTGCTGTATCGTAGATATGTCCCATTCTAACTGGGTATTTTTTATCGAATGATTGAATTTTTGTCACGCTTCCTTCATTTCTTATTGTTAAAGGATAATTAATTTTTACATCAACAGAACTATCTAAGAACTTTGTTTTTACAGTTACTTTATCCAGGTTTAAATCAAAACCTTGAAAGTTCGCATTATCCAAACAGGTCGGTAAGTTTGTTTCTAAATATCGAGAATATGAATTCTCCAAAGATTCTTTAGAAGGTTTTACATCTTTACCTTCTTCAAAAAATGTTTTTATTATCAATGTAGAAGGATTTTGACTTTCGAAATTTTCTAAATTCCCCCCCTGTAATCCAAACAAAACAAGGGCATCCTCACCTATGGTTTTTATACAAGTATCAAAATAATTTTTTACTGGAGCTAGATCTAATGGTATTTCTGTAGATTTCTCTACTTCTTTTCCAGTTCCTTCTTTTATATATGATAATAGGCCTATAGAAATTAAAATTATAACTGCAAATAGTATAAAAATACTTATCTGACCTCTTTTTCTCATAATCTTGGTTCTTTAATCTAAGTATTAATAAATTTTGTTTATTTCTTCAACTTCCTCAAAAATCCCATAACAGCAAATGCTTCTCTTTTTGTTAATAAGGCTTTTCCTATAATTCGTTTCCAGACTTTTTTTTGAGTAGCTTTTTTCCCTTTTGTGGAGAAATCCA
>NYYQ01000067.1 GCA_002686855.1 Candidatus Woesearchaeota archaeon
TCCATTTTCTTTTCTTCTCGCTTAATGTTTCCATAATATCACCGAGAAGTAGAATTTGGATGGATATTAGAAGTGTAACCTAATTATGAAATTCAACAAATCATGCCGAAAATAGAAAGATATATATATATGTAAGGTAATTAAAGATTAAGTAAGTAACTTGTAAAGAGGTGTTAATATGAATAAAAAATCTCAAGCTGCGCTTGAATTTTTGACAACTTATGCATGGGCTTTTATTGCGATACTTATAACAATTGCTGCGATTACGTACTTTGGTGTTCTAAATCCTCAAAAAATTTTTCCAGATAGGTGTACATTTAATGTGGGATTTGGATGTGATGCATTTGTAATTGTTGATGATGGTGCTGATACAGACAAATTCAATCTACGGTTAAAAAACCAGCTAGGGGAAGTAATTGATGTAACAGCGTTTACTTTAAAGGAAGAAGATGGTACAACTTTAAGTTGTGGAGCTCAAGCACCCATTACCAGTTGGAATATAGGTGAGATAAAAGATCTTGCCTGGACTGACTGCACATTCCCGAGTAGTGTTGTTAGTGGTACAAAGTATAAAATGCAGGTTGAAATTGATTTTTTTAACTCCAACGCTGGTTCAACGTATACACGCACTGCTGCAGGTGAAGTTTTTTCAACTGTTCAGTAAAAATCCCAACCGCAGCAAGCTGCGGGGCATTTGGAATTTTTACTCTCAAAATTGGTATAAATGTCCACAGCGAAGCTGTGGGGTATAAAACCCAATTTCCGCTGAATAAATTTTTGACTCGAAGTGATACAAGAGACTAATTTTCTAAGTAATCTAAACTATTTCTACACCTTTTAATCTCACCCACCAATAAATGGCTTATTTCAGTATTTTAAGAAGAATATTTTCAATATCATTTAAATACTGAAAACCATTTCCAAATGATATGAAAGCAGTATTCATTCCAACGCAATATACTGGAAAAGCAGATTTCAATAAGATTCAATTAGGTAAACTGCCAAATACAATGGGCATAGTCACAACAACGCAATTCATCAACACAACAAAAGAAATAATTCAATATTTAAAAAACAATAAAAAAGAAATTTTCATTGATAAAATTAAACAAAAAAATGAAGGCCAATTATTAGGATGTGACCAAGGGGCAGCATTAAAGGTACAAAACAAAGTTGATGCTTTTTTATATATTGGTTCCGGAGAGTTTCATCCATTAGGGGTTGCATTGAAAACCAATAAAGATGTTTTTACATTTAATCCAGTAACTAATGCATTTTCTAAATTAAATAAAGAAAATATTGAAAAATATAAAAAAAATCAAAAAATAAAAAAAATCCAGTTTCTTAGCGCAGATAATATTGGAATCTTAGTTTCACTAAAACCCGGGCAGTATAGCTATAAGAAATCTGTTGAGATTAAAAAGAAACTTGAGAAAAAAGGAAAAAACTGCTATATTTTTGTTTTTGATACTTTAGATGCAGCAGAGATGGAAAACTTTCCTTTTATTGAGTTTTGGGTTAATACTGCTTGTCCAAGAATTGCGGATGATAAAGATAAGAAGAATGTTATTGGCATGGAAGAATTATAGTGGAAAACACAAAAAATTGATCATAAATAGTTTGTGTTTTCGAATGATAGTGGCGGAATTATTGACCAATTATTTAGTTCCTCCACTATAGAATTAAATTAATTTTCTTTTCTTGATTTTTTCTTGCTTCAGCATATCACCAATTTTTTTAGTTTCCTCAAGCTGTTTTTTAGAAGCATCTACAGTTAAACTCAATAATATGAACAAAACAAGAAGCATGAGCCAGTTGAATATTGCTATTACCATCAGCCAGCTTATTTCTTTTTCTATACTATATACCTGGTTTATCAGTTGAAAGCCCAAAATAGCCACACCAATACCTACAATTAAAAGAATTATTTCAAAAGTGCCGACTTTTCTTTGTGGCATGCGTTACCTCTTTTTATTTTTAATATTTTTTTCTTTTCTATTTAAAGTTTTCTTTTTAATGCTCTAACTGCTATAGTTTAATGGTTATTATTTTTATGATGAGATTCATAGTGGTGGTGCTCCTTATACTTCTTTCTTCTTATCAATTTCTTTATTTTTGATTTTATTTCCTTAGGACCAAAAATCACTGCATAAATTATTAATCCAACAACAATGATTAAAGTAATTATTATAATGCCTGTTGAGAGATTACTGGCTTTTTGTTTTTTTTCTTGCATTGGTACAGAAGTAATATTTTTTTCAGCTTTTGTAGTTTCATTTACAACTTTTTTAGTTGCATTTTTTTCAGCTTTTTTAGGCTTAATTTCAGATGAGGTAATGGCAAAAATGGAGAATCCGGGGCTTTCTGCTTCATATGTCATATTTATTTTATTTTCCTTTATTTTTTTAGTTGGAAGCTTTCCCCAACCGTTATTGTAGCGATTTAAGGCAACAGCATTTTTATCAAATTTATTTTTATTTAACCATGACTTATTAATATCAAATTCAATTACTGCATTATTAATGTCTTTGTCTGAAATTTTATCCAGCTTGATTTCAACATATTGGTAGGTTTTTTTTGGGATTTTGTAAGGAGTATTATTTTCAGTCAACGCTTTTACGGTTATTGTAACTTTCTCGAGATCTTTATTTGCAGTAAAGGAAATTTTTGAAAGTGAAATGCTTTCTTTGCTTATGCTCATACCTGTTTTTTGGCCTTTTGATATTGTCTGGAAGAATTGTGATTTCTGAGGTGATGTTGAAACTACATTTCCTCCACCTCCTCCTCCGCCACCGCCACCGCCACCGCCGCTTGAAGAACTAGGACTGGAAGGATTGCAGCCAGAGGAAGTATGCTGACTAGGATTACTATCACACGAGTCAGTTCCTAAAGCACAACCATCTCCATAACCATCTCCATCATTATCAACACAAAGCTCTTTTAGTGCAGAGTGGTTAAGGCCAGTAATCTTATACCTTGTTCCCAAATCAAAGCATGCATACTGGTCTTGAGTTGTATTATCACAAGTGAGCAATGTTTCATCTGCTGCATTGCATGAGCTTGATATGTTTTCAAAGCTTGCATCTGCATCTTTAATGCATACTGCTTTTGCTGTTGAGTTAACTTTGTCTATAGTAAAATTCTTTGTAAAATTAGAAGATGGTCTTGTAAGACCTCTTAATGAAATTGCGCTAAAGCCACTTATGGTATAATTTGTTGTTATCTTTCCGAAATCAAGTATGTTTGATGAATTAAATGTGTATTCAAATTCTACTAAAGTAAGAGTACTGTTGGAACTATTAGTGGTCATATTTGTCCTTATTATGACTGGGAAAGTGCCGTTGAATAATCTGGAAAGGTTTGTAGTTCCATTAACAGTAAGGTTAAGACTTAACGATGAATTTATGCTTGAGCTATTTCCAGTTAAGAAATCATTCCCATCAGCTATTCCATCATTATCATCATCAGTATCGTTAAAGTCCGGATTTCCATCATTATCCAGGTCTCTAACATCCAAAACAGTAACATTAATTATTTTTGAACTTATTTCTTCTGTGTCATTTACTGTAACGTTAATTGTATAAGTTCCAGAGTCAGATAAATTTGTATTCCAGATAAAGTAAATGTCGTCCAAACTAAATCTTGATGAATCATTAGTTGTAAATGTCAATACCTCATTATCAATATCAGATGCGTTTGTTGTTATATTTACTTTTTGAGTTTCGTTTACTGTTATGCTACCTATGGTTATGTTTATTTCCGGAGCTGTGTTTCTTATAGTGAAATTTGTGCTATTAACCCAATTGCTCCAATCATTTCCATCAAAAACTCTTACACTGAAAGTCCAATTCTGTCCTTTTGTTGTGTTTTGAGGAGAAATGGATGTAAGGTTTCGTGTTAAATTATATTCTACACTATTATTGTACCATCTTGTTTCGTTGGCTGTTATTGTATCTCCATCAAGGTCTGTAAAAGTGAAAATTCCTTGTAAAGTTCCGTTGGTTCTGTTTAGGAAGTCTGTGGATGTAAGATTGACTTGTAAAATTTGAGGAGCTGTATTCGCAACCCTTATCGTAAGTGTTTCTGTTTTATTAAAGTTTCCAGCTGTGTCATTGGCATAAAATTTGTAACCTATAACTGTGCTTGGTGAAGCAGTTATTGTCTTGTTTATTGAAAGCTGCTGTGTTTTTCCACTTAAGCTTCCATTTGTCAAATTATCCCAGATACTTGTGTCATTCCAGCTGAATATGTACCATGATAAACCAACTGTGTCATTCCATGTTATGTTGAACTGCACAACATCATTCTTTTTTGAATTTAAGAAATTTGTAGAATTACTTCCCCAGTATGGTGCAATTAAATCAATATTTATAGTAAAAGTTTCAGAAACTCCCAGATTATTAAAAGAATCATTTCCATATATCTTGTAGGTATAAGTGCCATTTCTTAGGCTGCTAATGTTTACATCCCACTTTGTTCCAGAACCTACCATGGTAAAATTAGTATTGTTAATTTCTAAAGTTGCGTTTATCAGAACTTCATTAGATGTTATATTTACAATAAAGCTTATATTGGTTTTTACGGAATTATTTTCCGGATTTATTATTGTGATGTTAGGACTTAATGTATCTAAAGACTCAATAGCTGCAAAGATGTTTATTCTTGAATAAGTAAGCCCATTAGAAGGATCATCGACCTGTTTTCCACTATCGTTAAGATATCTCTGAGTTTCATTTGGCATTACTGCCCTGTTCTCTGTTAATTTGAAATATTGGTGTATTAGTGCAAATGCTCCAGCTACCATTGGTGCTGCCATAGAAGTTCCTAAAGCTGATATTGTTCCACCACCTCTTCTAAGGGAGATTATACCTACTCCTGGAGCAAATAAAGAAGTATTTCCATTTCTGTTACTGAAGCTTTGTATTACATCATTATCATTTAGTGCACCCACAGATGTAACATTCGCAATACAAGCAGGAGATGACATTCCTGTCCAATTATATTCATTTCCAGTAGCAGCAATAACTGATATATTTTGGCCAAAAGCATTATCAATAGCACTTACTAATCCAGATGTAACTTGTTGATTGCAGTGGTTGGTAAAATTTTGTCCATCTCCTAAACTCATGGAAATAATTGTTATATTTAATAGAGAAGCATTATCTACGCACCAGTTTATGCCGCTTATTAAATCAGCTGTGCTTCCGCTTCCTCCTGAATCTAGAACTTTAATAGCAACAATATTTGAGTTTGGAGCAATGCCGCGATAAGTATCGCCTGTTGATGCTACAATTCCAGCAACATGGGTTCCATGATTATGATCATCAATGGGATTTTCGTCATTATTAACATAATCATAACCTCCAATGACTTTACTACAAGAACCATCATTTATGTTGTTTGTACTTGCGCAATTTCCCATATCTGAATGAGTGTAGTCAACTCCTGTATCTATAACACAAACAACTTGTCCTTTCCCAGTAAGATTAGAGTTATTATAAATTAAGCCCCACGTCTTAGTTGCATTTACATGTTCTTTACTGGTGTCTAAAAATGCATGAATTGGGATATTAAAGTCAATTGCCAAAACATTAGGATCATTTTTCAGCTTTTCTAAACCTTTTTTTGTGATTTTACCACTAAATCCATTTATTGAAGTAAACTTTCTTTTTAATTTAAACTCAATATCATCCTTATTGCTTATTTTTAATGAATTTTTCCCTATTGAATCTTTTTTTGATGAAACCTTTTCATAATTCAATCCTGACAAAACTTCTTCCTGCTGCTCTTCAACCATTATCTTCTTTTTTTCCAAATCACTTTTCTCATTTAATTCAGAAACAGAGTAATCATCCAGAGTTTCGTAATCATCTTCCAGAACAACAATAACAGAAACCTCATCCTGTTCTTCTAATAATTCTTCAACTTCTTTGTCAATTTTATTATCATTGACATCATTATTCTGAGAAAAAACAATACTAACAGCTAACAAAGAAATCAATAATCCTATCACTATAACACCTTTTTTCATCTATGAAAACAATTTCAATAACCAATATATATCTTTTGCTAATTTCTAGAAAAAATCACTTTTTCAACACTATAAATGCAGCTCCTGTAACGAATATTGCAGTTCCTATAAATATAATAACCAGGATGGCAAGCAGCGTAAGATACTCATCTGTTTCCATAAAGGATTCTTGGACAGTTGCCTGCGTTACAGTCTGCAAAACAACAACCCCACCATCAGAAAACTGGGTTCCTTGCCCGCTAACTTGAGCTCTAATTTCTTTAGTCTGCTCGCATGCCTGGACATTAATCTCAACTTTTTCCGTATCACTTAGCTTACTATCATAGTATGTATTGACCGTTATGGGATAGATTCCGGGGGAAACATCATCGTTTACAGATACTGATATGGATTTTGTAAACCTATTGTCTTCAGTACCTTCATCCAGTTCAATATTCTTAGTAATATCACTAATGCCCAGCTCTGCGCTTAAAACTTCCAATGTTACTTCATCCTCATCATCAGATCCAGTATTTATGATCTCGCTATTCACGGAAAAAGTCCTTTTACATCCTATTGTTGGTGGTAAGGTAGAAGCACTTATTACCCTTATTTCATGCTTTTTCTTTTCCACTTCCAGTTCTAGCTTAAAAAATATCTCCTGTGTTGTTCCGTTTTCATCTTCCCCTTCAATATTAATCAATACATCAAAGGTATTTTCTTCAACGTCCAAGGGCACATCAAATTCTATTTTAACCTCCTCTTTTTTTGAAGGTTTTATATCAACGTCATTTGCATCTTCATCTAAATCTTCTCCATCATCAATTTCTTCTATGGTAATTTCAACTTCCACATTTTTTATTTTTAAATCTTCATCCTCAGTGAATAAATTTTTTAACTCTATGTTAAATTCTACCTTGTCTCCAGGTTCAGCATCTTTTAATTTTGTGTTGTTTTTTACATTCTTATCGGATTTGCTGCCTATTTTAACGTCTAGATCAGATATGCTAAGTTTATTGATTTTTGCATTTGTAACTGTTAATTGATACGATTGCGAATCTGTTAGATTACCGTCACTTGCCTGCACTATAACATTAAAGTTTCCGATGCTTGATGGAATGAAAGTTATGAGTCCGGATGCAGCGTTAATGCTCATACCGGAAGGAGCGGTTGTAAGGGAGAAATTTAACGTATCTCCATCAGGGTCTGTAGCATCAACATCGTAAGAATATTGATTGGTTAATGTACCAGATGTCACTGCTGTCGAAGTTATTATCGGAGCTCCGTTTGTGGTATTAGTTTTTCCAAAGAATGATGTGAAATGCGCAACGTTAAATCTCAAGATTTTATTAGTTGCATCATATGTAATACCTGTGCAGGTAGTACTGGAGCACTGAACCTCATTGGCAGTGCTTTCGAATCCAGATGAGGTGAATATTAACGGAGCTTTCGTAAAATTTAGACCTTTCATAACTATGAAGGCTGACTTGTTTAACCCCGGAAAGTTATTTGTATCTACTGAAACTAAGTTATTGCTTATATTGAATGCATTTTCCAGCGCTGTTATGCCGCTGAAGTTCAAGATACTTGAGCCAAAATCAATTCCTCCAAAAGTTGTCTGATTTACTGCAACATTTGTAGCTTGTTGTTTTTCCGCTTCATTCAAAGTTAAAACTAGACTCGTAAGATTATCTGAACTTAAATTAATGTTTACGGTGAAAGTTTCGGAAATGCCAGTATTACCAAATCTATCATCTCCATATATCCTATAATTAAAGCTTCCATTCCATAAACTCTTAACATTTAAACTTCTTTTAAGGCCAGAACCAGACATCGAAAAATTTTGATTGTTAATTTCCAAGACTGCGTTTGATAAGACTTCAGATGCCGTTACATTGACTGTTAAAGCAGTTTTTACAGCATTGTTTGAAGGGCTTGTTATTGTAATAATAGGGCCTTTGTTATCCAGAAAATCCAGCGCAGCTAAAATATTTATCCTGGAGAATGTTAATCCACTTCCGCTGGTATCTGTTATGCGTTTTCCTGTATCGTTAAGAACATTTTCTATTTCGCTTGGTGTTGCGTTTCTATTATCTGTTAGTTTGATATATTGGTGGATTAGAGCGAATGCTCCAGTTACCATAGGTGTAGAAAAAGATGTTCCGCTAAACGTTTGAAAGCTTCCTCCGAGATTTAGGGACACTATATTTACTCCTGGAGCCAATAAGTCAGTTAGGTTGTTTCTGTTGAAATCCATCCCATCACTTTTATCTACTCCTCCTGCAGATGTTATATTTTTTATGCAGGCAGGAGAGGCTATTCCTGTTGTGCTGTCTGCATTTCCTGTAGCTGCTATAACTGATATGTTTTTTGCAATCGCAGCATCTATTGCTGCTGCAGTTAATGAGTCTGAATCATCACAATGTCCAGTATATAGGATGCTTCCTCCAAGACTCATACTAATTACTGTAATATTGAAAATAGAAGCATTGTTTACACACCAGTCTATTCCATCTATAACATTCTGAGTTGTTCCAGATCCTACAGAGTTTAATGATTTTATCGCGATAATATTCGCATCTGGGGCAATACCTTTGTAAATCCCATTAGTTGATGCTACAATTCCAGCAACATGAGTTCCATGTCCATGATCATCTATTGGGTTTTGGTCATTGTTTATGAAATCATAACCACCAATGACTTTGCTGCAAGAACCATCATTTATGTTGCTTGTACTTGCGCAATTTCCCATATCTGAATGAGTATAGTCAACTCCAGTATCGATTACACAAACAACTTCTCCCTTTCCCGTTATATTGGTTCCATTGTAGATTAAGCTCCATGTGTTTGATGCATTTACAATATTTTTGCTGTCAGAAAGAAAAGCCTTAACAGGCCTGTTAGGGTAAATTTTTTTGACATTCGGATCAGATGCTAATTTTTGCAGACCTTCTTCTGTGACATTACCTGCAAACCCATTAACCACAGAAAACTTGCTTTCCAAATCAAATTCAAAATCATTATCTTGGTTTTCTTCTTCTTTTAAATCTAATTCTGACAAAACTTCTTCCTGCTGCTCTTCAACCATTATCCTCTTTTTTTCCAAATCACTTTTCTCATTTAATTCAGAAACAGAATAATCATCTAGAGTTTCGTAATCGTCTTCTAACACAACAATAACAGAAACCTCCTCCTGTTCCTCAAGAAGATATTCAATTTCTTTGTCAATTTTATTTTCATTAACATCATTATTCTGAGAAAAAACAATACCTATATCTAATAAAAAAATTATAAAAACCATTAACAAAAACACTTTTTTCATCAAATCCCCCAATTTACTCTTAGAAAGTAGGAATCATTATATAAAATTTATTGAAATTATGTTATAATACTAATACTTTTTGGGCTTTCTGCTTCTGCAAAAAAAGAACTTCCAAGGCCTTTTCCAATGTAAAAGAATCTTTCATTCATTGTCTGGCTTAATGCTGCCAAAAATCCTTTTTCTTTTTTATATTTTGCAAGGTTAGCTTCTTCCCCTATTTGTTTCTCAACATAATCAATTACTTCATCTCTGCTGCCAAGTTCATCTATTAGACCAAGGTCTTTTGCTTCTGCACCAATATAAAATTGTCCGGTTGCTATTTTCTTTACATCACTTTTCTTTAAATTCCTGTTTATTGCAATTTCATCAATAAAATAATCATGTATCTTATCCAGGCTTTTTTGAAACAACAAGCGTTCTTCTGATGTTAGGTCCTTAAAAGGAATTCCAAGATCCTTGAACTTTCCAGATACTAATCTTTCATAAGTAACATTATGCTCTTCTATAAAGCCAGAAAAGCCAAGATAAGAAGCTATTACGCCAATAGAACCGGTTATAGACATTCTATTTGCAATTATATAATCTGTGGAAGATGCAATCCAGTAACCTCCTGAAGCGCCTACTTCCCTAATCCATGCAACTGTTGTTTTGTTTATTTTTTTTATTTCAGCAGCAATTTCATCAGAAGCAACTGCGCTTCCCCCTGGGCTGTTAATTTCAAATACTATTGCTTTTATTTTATCGCTTTTATCAGCTTTTTTAATCAATTTTCTTACTTCATCTGAAGAAGTAACATCTGTAAATAAAAGACCTGAATCTTTTTGCGCTACAATAGGACCAGTTATTTCTATTACTGCTACATTACCATCAAGGCTTTCAAAACTATCGTCTATAAACAAAGAAAGGAAAATAGAGATAAAAAAGCTTAAAATTGTTAAATATATAATAATCATTAAAGCTCTTGTCCACTTGTTTGTTTGTTGTTTTTTCATTTAATCCTTTTTAGACATCTGGAAAATATCTTTTTTTGATTTCTTTAAATTATCCAATATCTGGTCTTTTACCATATCAAGAAGTCCTAAAGCTTCCTGAGGGCTTACATTTTCTGTCTTCATTGAAGTTTTAATGTTATTATTGTCAACATCAAAACTCAACAAAAACCTTTTCTTTTTTTCTGCCATTATGCTAAACTTTGTATTTTTCAACTGTTTTTGTGCTGCTTAATATTTCTGATAATCTTTGGTTTTCTTTTGTAAAAAACATGACTATGGGATCAATAAACCACAGCAAAATGAATGGAAACACAGGTATTAAAAACATGCTTCTTACAAACAATTGCCAGTATTTTAAATCTTTTTTGCTGGATTCTACATACAAGTTTAAAATCATTTTTCCCGGGCTTTGACCTAACTTTTTCTCAAAGGTCATAAAATACAATATTGTTATTAAAGCAACTGCAAACATGATAATGGTTATAGTTCCACTAAAACCAGAATTTTCGCTTAAAAATTCAAATGTTTTTGAAAAAGAACTAGTTTGAGGTATAATACTATCAAAAAGTCTTCGGAAAGGGAATAGAATTATTAGGTTTACAAGCAGAATATCTATAATAAACGCGATAATCCTCTTTAAAACCGAGGCTTGGGCAAAGAATGCTTTTTTCTTGGGTAAGGCAAGGTTTTTCATTAATTGCATGAATTTAATTTACTATTTAAGATTTTGGTTTTTAGAAAGATATATAAATGCAGTTTAAGTTCGTAAAACTATGTACAGGCCTAAGAATAAGAAAAAAGATAATCTTACTGATGAGGAAAGGCAGCAGCAGGAAATAAGCAGGATTAAGCTGCCTAGAGGCAACCAAACTTTAGGACTCCTGGAGCAAAGATTGGGTGGCTCAAGAATGAGAGTTAGATGCCTAGATGGAAAAACAAGAATATGCAGAATACCCGGAAGATTGAAGCGAAGATTATGGGTAAGAGAAAATGATATTGTTATTGTGGAGCCATGGGAATATTCTGGAGATGAAAAAGGCGACCTAATGTATAAGTATACTCCGACACAAGTTAAATGGCTTAAGAATAAAGGTTATTTGAAAAAGATGGAAGAAGCTGATGAGTTTTGAGAATACTGGATCAATATTCATAAAATTTAAGTTTATTCATAGATTTTTTATTTACATTAAAGAATTATTTATCATTAAAAAACCAAAAATCTCTTTCACTACTCTAGAATAGAAATGTTTAAATATGAGTTGATTTTTTCTTGTGTTTATGGATAAACCAAATGTTAGCGCGTTTGTTATGTATGTTATTCTTTTGATTGTGCTTCTTGGACTTATTAATATGATTTTTAATTTACACAGATTTGCATTTATTGGCGAATTTTTAATATTAATGGTATTGTTTGCTGTGGCAATAGTCTCTGTTTTCGGAGTCCACAGCAATTTTTCCTGGGCATGGAAGCTTCTTAAGATATTTTTCATTTTTGTATTTTTGGATATGGTTTTTATCTATTTCATCAGAACTTCAGAGATATGGATGTTTTTCCCATTGATTATTACAGTTGTTGTAGGATTTTTCATATCTTTTTTCAATGTAATAGAGCCAAAAGATAAGGGAGATGTCGAAGAAGTAGAGGAAGTTAAAACAACACATAAGCCTGGAAAGTTTATAGCAAGCAAGACCGGAACTAAGTTCCATGCGCCAAAATGCGACTGGGCAAAAAGAGTAAAGGAAAAGAATGCGGTTTGGTTTGATTCTAAAGAAGAAGCTAAGAAAGCTGGTTATAAAGCTGATAGCTGTGTTAAATAAGTTTTTAATTCTTTTCAAATGACTTTAAATCTAACCTTAAAGATTAAAATTTTACTTCTTCCAGAAATAAATTATCAATCCAATAACACCAACAGTTACAAAACTATCTGCAATATTAAATATTGGCCATATCCTAAAGTCGAAGAAATCAATAACAACACCGTAAGAAATTCTGTCTATTAAATTTCCGATTGTACCTCCTAAAACAAAACCAACTAGAATCTGCAATGTCCTTTCATTTTTTATTTTTGTAGTATAATACAAAATAAAACCAATAACTGCTATTGAAATCAGGATTAAAAGCCAAGTTTGATTTTGTAAAATGCCAAAACCTGCTCCGGAATTAAGAATATATGTTAAATGAAAGGCATTATTTATTATGGGGAGAGATTGATTTAACTCGAAGTTTGTGTTTATTAAAAATTTAGTGGCCTGGTCAATAAGGGCAACAATTAATGCTGTTGAGAAGATGATTATATATTTATTTTTCATAATTTTATAATTAAAGAAGTCTTATATAAATATTTTCAATAATATCGTTTTTTTCTATGATCTGCCTCTCCTCTGGCAATAGCTTCTAAGTTAGCTAGCCGCTGGTTTACGCTTTCAACAGAAACTCTTAAGGCATCTAACTTGCTTGATATAACCTCCAGATTTTTTGCTGCCATATCTTGTTGAGGACTTTCATATCTTTGTGCTTGGAATTGAGGCTGTGCTGGTTGCGGCTGGAAAGGGGGTTGTTGAGGATATGCTTGGGCAGGTGCTTGCTCCGGCATTCCCGGACTTTGCTGGCCAAGACCTGGTTGAGTGCCCAGATTGAAGTTATCACCAAAAGCCAAGTCTTTTCCTAATGGGTCTTTTTCACCCAGACCAATATCAGAGAACTCATCCTTTTTCTTCCAGAACATAATCTTGTCAATAAAACTCATATATGCACCTCTTTTGATTTGCTTTAAATTTACTCATATAAATATTTATCTGATTTAAAATTTATTAATTATACCAGTAAACCTTTTAGATAAAGAAAAATAGCTGTAGCAGCTATTATTATTAGCGCCAACCCAGCAATAAATAATACTTTCATCAGTTTCTTAAAAATTCCCCACACAAAAACTAAAATTAAAGTAGCTATTATGACCAAAAATACGGTTTTAAGTACCATTTGATTTATTATTTCCTAATGTTTTTTATTTATTGTTATTTTATAATTGTTTGTCAAACAAAAAATTAGTTGAGTGCCTACCACCAGTCACAGACTGGATGGCATGACCGGCACTCAATATTTATTTTAAAAAGAAGTCA
>NYYQ01000068.1 GCA_002686855.1 Candidatus Woesearchaeota archaeon
CCAGCGCTTGTCAAATACACTTTATCTCCAATTTCGAAAGTATCTTCTAAGGTTCCAGGACCAACAGTTGTTTCTTCCAATGCAGTTAATTCAGCGGAAATTGGGTTTTATGCCCCACAGCTTCGCTGTGGACATTTATACCAATTTCGAGAGTAAAAATTCCAAATGCCCCGCAGCCTCGCCCGCGATGAGCGAAGCGAGTTCGCCCGCAATTCACAGCGGTTGGAATTTTTACTCATCCGAAACATCATGATGTTTATCGACTGCAAACATTATCCACTAAGAGAATATCTGTCAAAAAATCAAATACATATGCCGGATACGCCTTGAAAGGAGCATTATATATGATTCTTACTAAATAAGCTCCATCTCGGTCATCAAATCCGCAAACTTTAACATCCGAAGAAAGGCTATGGTATTGTGAAAAATTATAAGGAACATCATCTTCTCCTAAACCTTCTAGAACAGAAAGTATATTTCCAGTTTCATCCAATACAGTTTGTAAATCAATACTGATTTTAGAATTGAATTCCCTGAATGTATGTGTATTTTCATCGTATTCTACCCTTATATGGGGATTAAATCTTAATCCGGTGTCTTTTTCATATAAACTCACATCCACTTCCGGAGAATCTTCAATTATAAGTTCATAATCCCTTTCTGTGAAAATCTCTTTGTCAATTAATGAATTGAAGAAACCAGCAATTAAGTTTTCCAAGTCGTTTTTGGATTCTTCCTGCGTAAAATATTTCTTTCCACCTTTATACAGATATGGAATATCTCTGTCTGAGCCTTCATTAGTGTAAGTTTTTTTCAGAACATCTGCATCTTCAGTATTTTTGCCTCCACTATAACCCCACATTAAAGTCCCCCTTAACAATGCATCATCAAACCCTGCCTGAAAGTATGTCTTAAAAGCCTTGACATCTTCATTGAACTCAATAGGATCTATCAATGATCTTTCAAGAGTTTTTTTGGCTGCAGTATTCTGTAAGTAGAAGTAACCCATTATTACAATAAGAATCAAAATAATTGCAATCATAAAAATAGTACCTTGACTTCTTTTAGTTTTCATTTCTTCATCTTCTTAAAAGCTTCTTTAACGATATTATCAGGCCATCCTGCTTTTGTTAACTTACTCTTAATTATGGACTTGGAATAACCCTTTAAGCTGAATGTGTGGATATACTGCACTAATTCCTTCCCAGCAAGGCTTTTGAAATTATAGTTAATGATTTTTTTGCCACTAACTGCTGATTTAAACTTAGGACTCTCAAAATGATGTATGTTATCATGCCTTTCTTGAACTATTTTAAAGGCTTTTTCAAGAATATTGTCTGGCCAGCCAGCTTTTAGTAATCGAGCTTTGATTGCTTGTTTGGAGTAGCTTTTTGACCTAAAAGTTTGGATATATAATAATGCCCTCCTCCCATCATGGCTTTTGAAATCATAATCAATTATTTTTCTGCCCTTTAATTCAAACTTAGGGCTTTCAAGATAATATAACTTATCCTGCTTTTCTTGAACTATTCTAAAAACTTTTTCAATAAGTGGATCTGACCAGCCAGCTTTTAATAGTTGGTTCTTGATTGTTTGCTTAGGGTAACCTTTTGAACTAAAAGTTAGGATATAAAGCAACACTTTCCTTCCAAGAGGGCTCTTAAAATTAAAATCAATAGTTCTTCTGCCATCTCCTATTGGCTTGAATTTTGGACTTTCAATAAGAGGTCCGTGTTTTTTTGAATAGCGCAAATAAAGATAGGATCCAGCAAGTAAGACTGAGATTAGTATAATAAAAAGAATCGCTATGATTTTACCGTATCCTTTTTCAGGCTCCTCAACTTCCTCTTCACTTGATTGTAGCGTACTAACATCCCTTGTTGTTTCCTTTATTATAGTCTCTTGTTGAGATCTATCAACAATTTCCTGTACTGTAGTTGGTTGCTGAGAAGTACTTGTTGTTCCTACAGCTTCTTCAATGATTAGGGATGTGTCTTTAACAGTGAAAACAGAGAAATTTTCAACACCAAATACAATATCTCCTGAGGAATAATTCTTTAACTCGCATACATCTTCTGGACAAGTATCCCCATCTTTCAAGATAACTGGATTTCCAAAGTTCAAATCATCTATATATAATGTTGCAGGTTTGTTTAGATTAGGGAAGCTAGCCGCGTCAACTTCTACCCTATTAAATTCAATCTTTATAATTGGGTTCAAATCTGTAATTCCGCTTAAGTTTATTACAGAATTATAAACTATCTTTCCATCCGGCGCAACTTCTAAAGTTAGAAGAGAAATTGCCTGTGAATTTACCATACTTAAATCAGTTGATGTTCCGTTAAATCTTGTGGAAGGGATTTTTGTTACTCTCTTTAAAGGCATAGTAGTTGTTTTATTCAGCTTATCTTTAACTTCAACATCATAATAATAAACATCGGGATCAAGGTTTGTAAAAACATATTCTGCATCTAAAGATGAAAGATTTGATTGTTCTATAAGATCCAAGGATTCGTTGTACAATGAAAAGACAATGCTTTTCAAGTTTCCCTCAGTTACATCAACTTCTATGGGCAAATTATCACTAGTCAAAATAGAGTCATCAACAGGACTTTTTGATATCAAATCAACTATGGGGGGAGAAGTATCTAAAACAACGTTCATAGTGTTGGTATTATTTACTTGACCAGATTTGTCCTTTACAGATGCATTATAATAATAAGTTCCATCATCTAGATTAGTAAAAGTAAATTCTGTTACAGAAGCATTAAATCTGGCCTCGTTAATGGGGTTTAAGTTGGAATCATACAAGTAGTAAGTTACACTATCTATGTTTTCCTCCTCTATATCCAGATGGATGGAGATGTTGCTTTGATTTAAGTAACTGCCATCTACTGCAGTTCCGTACGCATAATGGATTATTGGCTGTGTTGAGTCAAGAGTAACCTCTATTCTTTCTGTTGATCCTGTCAAGCCAGTTTTATCCTTTACTGCAGCATCATAATAATAAGTTCCATCATCCAGATTAGTGAAAGTAAATTCGCTTACAAGAGTGTCAAATTCAGTCTCGTTAATCAGGCTCAGCTCTGAATCATACAAAGAATAAGTTACTGTGTCAATATTCTCATCTGTTATATTCAGACGAATAAATATGTAATCCTGATTTAAGTAAGAGTCATTCTTAATAGTTGCAAGGTTATACTTCACTTGTGGGGGGGAGGTATCCAAAGTGAATCTCTTTGTTCCCGAAGTTTCCACATTGCCTGCTTTATCAACAGCTTCCACATCATAATAATAAGTCCCATCTTCCAGAACAGGCGGAGTTAATTCACTTATTGCAGTTGAAAATCCTTCCTGCCCAACCAAATTTAAGCCTTCATCATATAAATCATATGTTACCTTCTCGAGATTCTCTTCTACTACTGACACTCCTATCTTTATCTCATCTTGGCTTGTTAAGATTGAGTTATCTGCCACTTCTTCTTGAAAAGATATTTCCGGCTTTGTTGTGTCTATAATTATGCCCCTTGGCTCTGTGTTCGCTTCTCCACCCGCACTATCTACCGCAAGAACATAATAGGAATAATAGCCATCATCCAATCCCATGAATATAGCTTCTCCTACAGGTTCTTCAGATTCCTTTTTATCGACAAGATTTTGAGAAGAATCATAAAGATAGAACTTTATGTTTTGCAAATTATCTTCCTCTAATGTTATGCCTATAGTCAAGCTACCTTTATTATGGTAAGAATAATTTTCCAGCGTAATAGGAGAATACCCTATTATGGGTTCTATAGTATCTAAAACAAATCTTTTCTTTACAGATGTATTTACATGTCCTGTTTCATCCTCTATTTCAACGTCAAAATAATAGACACCATCGCTAAGTCCATCTAGGTTTAATCCGCTAAGATCTTCTGATAAAGTAGTAAAATTTACACTGCCAATAGGCTCCAGGCTTCCATCATATAAATTCAAGGTTACATTTTTAATATTCTCTTCTGTGATGTGTGTTCCTAGATTAAGTTCACTCAAGTCGCTTAAGAACAAATCATCAGGTATATTATCAAGATTTATTACGGGTGATGTTGTATCTATAGTAACTTTCCTTGGTTCTGTGCTTGCTTCTAATCCTAAGTTATCTTCTACATCAACTTTATAAAAATAAGTTCCATCTTCTAAATTAACAAATTCAAAATCAGCAGGAAGAGTTGTAAAGCTCGTTTCATTTATAAGCTCAAAGGAAGAATCGAACAATTGATAGCTTAACTCGACTATATCATTCTCTGCTGTCAGAGATATACTAATCGGAATGCTGTTCTGGTCTAGATATGCTCCATCAGCATTAGTTCCAGCTGCACAATTCACCATGAGACTTTGAGTGTCTAGTGTGATTTTTCTAGTTGGTGTATTTCCAAAATTTCCTGCTTTATCTGCTAAGACAACACTATAATAATAAACTCCGGACATAGGCTGAATGTCGGTGACAACTATGCTGCCCTGCATCGACATAGGGTGAAGGTCGCACTGGTAAAAGAAATCTCCAGCAGTGTCAAACGTGAAAGAAAATTCTTGGCCAGGCTGTAATATCCCTGAATCAAACAATCCATCCTTTGACGTAACAGTATGCGCCATCATATCATCATTAACCCAGGTAACAGTAGTCCCCTTTTCTATTTCAAGAACACTCGGAGTAAACATCATATCCTTGAAAGAGACATCAGTTGAACTGGAATCTGTAACAACTACCTCTCCCTGCATTTCAACAAGTTCTGTGAAAGTAAATTCTTTTTTGATTTCCGTAAAGCTTTTTGTGTTAATATTGACTTGTGACGAATCAAACAAAGAGTAGATGACTGTTCCAAAATCTTCGTCAAGAGCATTTATACGCATAAAAACATAGTTTTGGTTCTTATAAGCATTATCTTCTTCTGTTCCAGTATCAAAGCTAATCTGGGGAGGGGTTGTATCTAGGGTGATTGTTCTAAGATCACTAGTGCTTGTATGACTTGCATTATCTTTTACATAGACATTATAATAATATTCTCCTTCGTCTAATCCTTCAAAAGTATGTGTATTAACAAGGTTTGGAAAACTTGCCTCATCAATTAGACCTTCAGATGAATCATAAAGGTAAAATGTCACATTTTGCACACTTTCATCATTTAGTACTTCAACAAAAATAGGAATATCTCTGCTGTTTTGATGAGAATTATCTTCAGCAGTTCCGCCGGAAAAGCTAATTATTGGTGGTGTTGTGTCTAGAATAAAACTTCTTGGATCAGTAACACTTGTAAGGCCACCTTTATCGATAACTTTAACAATATAGGTATAAGTTCCATCATCCAATCCAGTTAAATCAATAGAAGAAGGGACAAAATCAAAGCTTTTTGTTAGATTTAAATTATCATCCACATCATATAATGAATAATTCACTTCCCGAATATTATCTTCTATTACAGAGAGTCCTGTAGGAACATTGCTTACTATGCTTAAAATCATATCTTCTTCCGTTTCACTATCTAAATTTATAATTGGAACTGCAGTATCTAAAGTGATTTTCCTTGGAATTGTAGTAGCAGGCAATCCATCTTGGTTGATTACTTTAACGCTATAATAATATACACCATCTTCCAAATCTTGGAAAGTATATTCAGTAGTGAAAGTAGTAAAAGGAATATCATCAATTTTATCAGAAGAAGAATTTAGTAAAACATATGTTATGCTGCTAAAACCACTCTCTGAAGTTTCCACATCTATCAGAATATTATTTTCACTCCTATAAAAGTCATCTGCTGCAGTATTAGCTCCATAGACTACTATGGGTGGTGTTCCGTTTATGATGGGGGGTGGTGTTCCGCTTATGTCAAAATCTCCTATGTCTGTAACGGTCACAAGGTTAGAGGATTTAATCTCGCTAGTAACGTCTTGAGCAATAAAATAATATTCAGGATCACCAAAATCATCCTGGTATTCTGCTACCCAGGTAGTATTAATAATTCCATCTTGAAATATACTTGAAATGGGATTTGTCACAACCGGGTCATCTGCCAATACATCCTCTTCCATTACAATAAAATCTAATTCTACACCATCGCAATTCTCTCCATTAACAATTAGATTTACTGTTTCTCCTGCAACTGCATCATCCTTTTCCCAGTATGCGTCTGTTAATGTGCAGTCTCCTGGTTGGCTTGTTACTCCAGCTTCTTTTGTACCAACTGCCTGCCTAGTAGTTCCACAATTACTTACCTGAGTAAATCCATCCCCCTCATTAACTATAGAAGAGTAAGGAGTCCAAACTGTTTCTGTGCAGGGTACTTGACCTCCATATTCTGCTGCAGGTGGTGTAAAGCTGCTGGTCCAGCGGGCAACTCCTTTGCTTACGCGGAATTCATCAAAATATCCCATTGGCCCATATCCTGTTGGGCTGTATCGTATTCTACCTATATCAATACCTGTGTTTGGATCGCTTATTATGGCGCCACTCGCACTGCTGGCGACCGAAACACCGTCTCGGTAAATATTCCAGTTATTACCATACTTGACTAAAGCTACGTGATACCATGTGTCCGCAGCCCAGCCATCGATATTTCCTTGATCAAAGGAACCAGAATAAGCACCACTACTTAAACGATTTTCGAAGCTTAAACCCTTTGATGGCGAAAAAAATAACCACCAGAAACCTCCCCCAGTGCTGGCGCGTCGACCAGCCAATGTATTTATTCGTCCGATATTATCAAATCTGACCCAAGTGTCAATCGTAAAATCACCCGTGCCAAAATTATAATCCGATAACGTATGGCCCGTAGCAAAAAGATAATCACCGCTTCCATCGAAATAAACGCTTGATCCTCCAAATTTGCTCTGAGAAGTTTCGACATGGGCATTACCCTCAGTTTCAATTGGATGCGCTAAACTGCTGCTATCTGTGAATGTTGTAGAGCCATCTGTTCCATTCATGTGCAATAATAATATCGTATTTGCATCATTACCCCCTATGTTTCCACCAATACCAACAGCTTCCCTTGTAGTTCCACAATTGCTTGTCTGAGTAAATTCAACCCCTTCATCAATTGTAGAAGGAAAAGGAGTCCAAACTGTTTCTGTGCAGGAGTCGGTAACAACTATACTGCCCTGCATTGACATAGGGTGAATGTCGCACTGGTAAGGGAAATCTCCAGCAGTGTCAAACGTGAAAGAGAATTCTTGGCCAGGCTGTAATATCCCTGAATCAAACAATCCATCCTTTGACGTAACAGTATGCGCCATCATATCATCATTAACCCAAGTAACAGTAGTCCCCTTTTGTATTTCAACAACACTTGGAGTAAACTGCATGTCCTTGAAAGAGATAACAGTTGAACTAATTAGTGTTACCCCAATTTCTTTTGTACCAATTGCCTGCCTATTAGTTCCACAATTGCTTGTCTGAGTAAATCCCTCCCCCTCAGCAACTGTTAAAGGTTCAGGAGTCCAAGTTGTTTCTGTGCAGATTGGCTGATCATCATATTCTCTTGCAGGAGGTGTAAAGTCTTCAGTCCATCTTGCTATGTCTTTACTGATCCTGATTTCATCGAGATAGCCGTCTAAATTCCCACTTCCAAAAACCCTCACACCTTTAAAAAACGTAAAAAGCTGATGGGCTGTTGCGCCAATTTGAATCTGTTCAGTACTATCGCGAAAAGATGTAATAGAAAGTGGACAAGTGCCAACCCTTACACCGTCTTTGTAAAAATATAGATTATTTCCCTGTCGGACAAACGCTGCATGATACCAAATATTAGCATTAGTGCTAAGGGAGGGAAATTGAGTGCCGCATGTATATTCAATTTGACTATCGTCAGAATAAGTAAACACGAGAAAATTATTATTAGTTTGATGTATAGACCAGCTTAGATCAATGGGTAATTCTGGGATATTTTTTTGCCAATCAATGGGAGCGCCTTGGCCAATTAACCAATCGTCTGCATTAGCAGCATCAAAATTTACCCAAAAATCGATTGTAAAGTCTTCACTTCCAAAATTCCAGTCATCTGAATCAGCGATGGTTAAAAAATCAAAAATATTATCAAAATAAGCGCTTGCTCCTCCGAATTTGCTCTGAGAAGTTTCGATATGGGCATTACCATTACCTGTTACTGGATGCGCTGAACTGCTGCTATCTGTGAATGTTGTAGAGCCATCTGTTCCATCCATGTGCAATAATAATATTGTATTTGCATCATTACCTCCTATGCTTCCACTACTACTAACTACCGAGGTTCCAATCATTTCTAGCTGACCGATACGAACAGCATCTTCACCACCAGCAGTTGCTGTTATATGAATCCTATAAGAATTGTAAGCATCTGTATTTGTAATATCGAATGACTTTGTTTGGCTTAAAACATCCCATGAATGTCCTGTTTGTGTATCTAGAATATCCCAATTCGTTCCGTCATTAGATCCTTGGAATGTCCAATCTCCTGGTGATCTTGAAGCGGTATCCCGAACAGCGCCCATGACAGTATAACGCGTAACAATTTTTGCTTCAGGGAATTCATAACCTAACCATTGTGGATTTGATGTTGTAGGTACTGGGGCTGCTTGCCATTGATCTGATTGCCCCACTACTGCAGAATCATCAAATGCGGACCAAGCTTCTTCTGTATATCCTCCTAGCCGTAGATTACCTTCAGTAGAAAAAATAACTGTTCCGCTTGGAGCAGTGTTGCTTGTCATTTTTGGAATTAAATCTTCTTCTTGAGAGCCTTGAAGACCTACAGTACTAAACCCATCAATTTCAAATGTAACTTCATGATTCTCACAGTCTATCTCTTTTGAATTTATTCTTGCTTTTAAGCTTCCGTCATCATTATGCTGCCGCAATATTAAACTCTCCGGACATTCAGTTATAGCAGAAGGATCATATTTCCTTACTAACAATATGGGTTGGTTGAACTTTGCTCCGCTAGGCTGGAATTGGTGGATATCGCTTGCCATCTCCACACCACTATATTCGCTTGGCGTTTCTATTATCTCTATAGAAATCTCGCTGATTGCATTTCCATCCACAGTAGCGGTTGTGCCTATAGGAAAGATTAATTTGATTGTATCATCAGTAGATACCAACTCAACTTCCTCATCAGGATTCAGGTTAAGAGAAGCAACATACTTTGACAAAATGATTGCAGAATCACCCTTGCCTTCAATACCAAACTCTATTTCATTTCTTTCTGACGTAAAGCATTTAAAATAAGGATAATGGTTTAGCTCAAATTCTCCAACATAGTAAGATTCAAAAACATTTTCACCA
>NYYQ01000069.1 GCA_002686855.1 Candidatus Woesearchaeota archaeon
AAGAAGAGCCAAAATGCAGAAAACTAGCGATAGCTTTGGAGAATTAAGATGTAAGGAACTAAGAAGCAAAGAAAAAAATGTAATTTTATTTATTCAACACCGCAAGGATTTATCCCATTCTACAAAGTAATTATAATTATTAATAAAATATTTATATTATTCGTTACAGAATTACGAATTAAGGATAAAATTTAGTGATGGGGGATAAATGGTGGGAGATTTAGATGAAAAAGTTCGTGTTGGAAGATATGCTATAGTTCCTGCTGGAATATTAGCCGCAATGGAATTAGCAGAAACGTTTGAAGTAGATGATACAATTCCTGATGGGGAAGTAGGTGATGCTAAGAGTTATCAAGTTTCAAGTGAGCCTACTCAAGTTTCAAAGTTGCCTGTAAGAAAAGTGCAGATAGGCAATGCTAGATTTCCCGATATAGATTTAGAACTAGTAGATTTAGCAGAGAGACATGGCATGAATGGGTTAGATGCTGAACCTTTAGTTAGAGAACATGTTAGTGCGGTTAATCCTAAACATGCTATTGCTGACATTTCACATACTTTATCTGAATATGAGGGAAGAACTCCTTTAAAAAAACCTGATTTTGATGCAGCTGTTCGTAATGTAGAACAAGGTTTCATGACTGCTGAAGCGGCTGTACGTGCTTTTACAAAGACCACAACTACAAGACTCATTAATGATTTAGGTACTTGGGATCAAGGGTTAGTAGCTGCCGAAAATGCATTATATCATCGTTCCCATAAACAAAGAGTAGCTCGAATTAACAGGAGAAGAGAGGAGCCTAGAACAAGATATCTGGATCTTATACTAGCAGCCTATAAGAGAATGAAAAGTGATGGTGGATACACAGAACCATGGGATCTTACATTTGAGGCTTCTGGTGGAAGAAGACCAAGAAGACATTTTGATGATGGGTCAGGAATGGAAGGTGTTTTTTCTAATAAAACCTATGATAGGTTAGCGACATTATTTGATCATGGTGATATAAACCAAATAGCTATGGGATACTCAAATAGATTATCAGATCTCATTATGGAAGATCCTGAAGTAGACCCTCTTGAACGAGTAGATCCATTTAAAGAAGTAGTTACTGCCTATTTTGATTTTTTGAGCGATCCAAAGTATTTGGGATTGAATACTGGAAAATCTAAACAGAGGAAGAGAGCAGAACTTGTAGCAGGATTATATATCCGCGCTCATGACCTTAAAAACGCAAACACTTTGAAAGAAAGCCTTGAAGGAGGAATTGATATAGTAAAAATAGCTAAACGACATTATAAGGACAATGGTAGTAGTTTATATGACTCACTTCCATCTTTGCGTGATACAACCCGTTGTGATATACCGGGGGATAATACTTCAACTGTTGTGTTGTCTATGGAGTATCTGTTTAAGAGGCATGTTTTTGGAGATAAGGGGGCTGAACCCCCATCATTAAGCATAGTTCCTCTTGGATTTGATACATCAATAGGTTCATTATATGGCCGTTTACGTTCTGTAATATTGGCAAAAATAAAAGAGGGTGGTTCTGGAAACAGACCCAGTCAATAATATTCTAAATTTTTTTATCTTTCCTTTACCTAATCAAATCAGCAGTTCCAGCTCCAATATTCGCAAATAATCCCACCATTACAATAAGCTTAGTTGCCCATACAGTATCCTGGATTTGTCCTCCAATAACTCCAAATACAGAAAGAACAACAGCGCTTGTGGCATAAGTAACTATAATCAAAGAGAGAATTCTTTTAGGGAATAGAAAAAAGCTTTTCTCTTCAATTTGCTGGTATTTTGTAAAGTAAAATAATAAAATATCGAATAAAAGTGTTATTGTGATTATTGCTATAATATGCAGGGCATCCAAATTTCTTGCAAGATTCCAGACTTCTTCGGTAACGACAAAAGGCGCGGATAATATCATTGCACCAACAATCTGCTGAGCTACATCCTTAAAAGCGAATTTACTTGGTAAGACAGATGTTGCAACCCTTGAAAAAATATTTTTTCCCTTGGAGTGTGTTTTTCTTATTGCTCCAATATCTTCTTTTATTTCTTCTAAATCTTCCTTGATTTCTTCAACATCTTCACCTGTTTCCTCAACTTCTTCTTTAATGCCAGTAACTTCCTCTATAATCTTGTCAACATCATCTCCTATCTCTTCTCTCTCTTCTCCAGCTTCCTCTCTATCTTTATGCAACTCATCAAGATCTTTAAGGACCTTTTTGATGTCTTCCCTTAGTTTTTCTATTTTAGTTTCAGGCACCATTTTTCATTAAAATCAAGTAATCAAGAAAAAGTTCGGTTTATATATAAAATTATTGGAAATTCATATTTTTTTAATCCTTGACCCTTCTTCGGTATCTTCCAGAGTATAACCCTTATTTTTGATTTGAGTTCTTATCTTATCTGCTTTTTCATAATTTTTTTCTTTCCTTGCTTTTTCTCTTTCTTTTGTTAATTCTTTAATTCCAGCAGGGATTTTTTCTTGCTTTGTTTCTAAAACATTGAAAATTTTATTAAATTCTAACATCAAATCATAACTTTTTTTACTGCCTCCTTTTTTATTTACTTCTTTTACAAAGTCAAATATTGCTGCCAGAGCTTTAGGGGTATCAAAATCATCGTCCATGCACTTCAGAAATTCATTTTTAGTTTTTTTAATTAATTTGTCATTATCTTTTTCTTTGCTATCTTTAAGTTTTCTTACAAAATCATTCAATCTTTCGAGACTGTTTTTTGTTTGTTCTAATAATTCGTCAGAAAAATCAATAGGGCTTTTATAGTGAGCTGCCAGGTAAAAGAATCTTAATACTTTTGGACCATATTTTTTTAAAGCATCTTTAATTGTAATAAAATTGCCCAAGGATTTGGCCATTTTATGGCCTTTAACGTTCAAAAAGCCAGTATGCAGCCAATATCTTACAAATGGTTTTTTACCAGAGGCAGATTCCATCTGAGCAATTTCAGCCTCATGGTGCGGGAATATTAAATCTCTGGCTCCTCCATGAATATCATATTGCTGGCCAAGGTATTTTTCGCTTATTGCTGTGTCTTCAATATGCCATCCGGGTCTTCCGCCATTAAACCAAGGGTCTGGCCAAAATGGCTCATTTTCCTTGGATTTTTTCCATAAACAGAAATCTCCTTTGTTGAGTTTCTTTTTACTGTCATCAATCCTTGTTACAGCATCTTCTGCATCAATAGTTTTTCTTCCTGATAGTTTTCCATATTCTGGAAATTTATTAAGGTTAAAATAAATTCCATCGTTTTCTATTTTGTATGCAAATCCCTTGTCCATTAAAGTTTTTACCTGTTTTATTATTTCTTTAATATGGTCAGTAGCTCTTGCAAATTTACTTACAGAATCAATACCTAATGATTTCATATCCTTATGGTATTCTTCTTCAAATTTTCTTGCTAGTTCTAAAGGCTTTACTTTTCTTTCTTTAGCCCTTTGAATTATTTTGTCATCAATGTCCGTTATGTTTTGAAGATAAAGAACATTATAGCCACGATATCTTAGGTATTTTACAATAATATCAAATTGTACATAAGTTTTTGCATGGCCTATATGTGTATGGTCATATGGTGTTATGCCACAAACAAATAGATTGATATGCTTATCTTTAGTTGGTTTAAGGGTCTCTTTTTTTCTTGTTAAGGTGTTGTATAGTTTTACTGTCATATTATTTTTTATTCTTTTCTTCCATTAATAAAATTTTCTTTTTTATTTCGAACCACTCCTCTTTTGGCACCTCTACTTTTTCTATTTCCTTTTGCTTAACCTTTTTACCCTCTCTAACAATATACTTACCCAATTCCGCTACTACAGTTGAGTTCTTAGGTACATCATCTATAACAATAGCACCAGTCCCTATCTTGCTGTTATTGCCTATTTCAACAGGGCCCAGTATTTTACATCCCACCCCTAAAACCACGTTATTACCTATTGTGGGGTGTCTTTTGTGTCCTTTTTTGTCAACCCACCATCCATGACCACCTAAAGTAACTCCATGATACATCATAACATCATTTCCTATTTCAGATGTTTCTCCTATCACAACACCACTACCATGGTCAATAAAAAATCTTTTGCCTATTTTGGCACCCTGGTGTATCTCAATACCTGTTAAGAATCTACTTATCTGTGATATTAGCCTTGGAATAAAAGGTATGTGTAAATTATATAAGAAATGGGCAATTCTATGCGCCCAAATAGCATGTACACCTTGGTAGAGAAATGCCTCTAAGAAATTTACACCTTTCTTCAAAGCAGGATCTTTTTTGTATGCTGTTTTTATTGTTTGAAACATATATTAACACCTCATAACTTTTTAAAGAATATCTAAAAGTTAAAAAATAATGAAATCAGAACTAACAACAAGAACAACAATTTTTCTTCTTTATTTCTTTAAGCATTTTTTGATAGATGGTTATCAATGATTCTTATATAAATATTGTGTTTTAAATTAAAAGCGAGGAGGCGGATTCGAACCGCCGAATAAGCGGGTTGCAGCCGCTCGCCTTAACCGCTTGGCTGTGAGTTTGAAAAAATCCTCGCAAAGTGGTTAATTGCCTCGCAATGCTAAAAACAATTTATCTTGCTTTTTATTGTTATCAAATCCAATGTATTTATAAAAATTTCTAAAACTCGTTTTTTCTATATCAAATCTTTAATGAATATGTTTAACTAATTACAATAGAACAAGCAACAATTAGGATCCTGGCTAATAAAACTATAATACTCCAGCAAATTTATTTGCCTATCAATGAAAGACGGTTTTTCTTCCATTTTCATTTGTTTTTTAGTTCTTCATTTTTGTCATCTATGTTTAACCACAGAAGACTTTCCATGAAATCTTCCTTTTCCGCGTTTGTTTCTCTATCTTGCCTCATTTTTTATCACCTCACAGATTTAGAATTTATGTGTTGAGTTTAAACAACTTGAGAAAAAATGTGAGATGACTCAACACACCAATGTGTGGGGATATCTAATAGCCAGAAATGCCTTCATGTCCCACATAGTATGTTTAGTCATGTTAGGACTATTGGTCATTAGGTTATATATAAATATGTCTTATATAAATTATATAATTCTCACAAGTTGCTGACACCTTCGATTTCGCACCAACCTCGCTTTGATAAAAACATTTTTAAATTGTGTTGGATTTTTGTACAATAAGCAATAGTGTTAAAAATGAAATTAATAATTAATGGTGAAGAAAAAGATTTTGATTGTGAGACAGTTTCAAATTTATTAAATAACTTAAAACTAAAAAAAGACATAGTTGCTGTTGAATTAAATAAGAATATAGTTCATAGAGAAAATTTTGATGATACTAAGTTAAGAGATAATGATAAACTGGAAATAGTTACTGTAGTTGGCGGTGGTTGAATGGATAAGATAAAAATAGGGAAGTTTGAATTTAATTCCAGATTGTTTATTGGCACTGGTAAATATAGCACTATGGAGATGATGGAAAAGGCTTTAGATGCTTCTGGAGCAGAAGTTGTTACTGTTGCGCTAAGAAGAGTTAATTTTGAGGATTCAAAAGAAAATATCTTGAATTATATTGATCAAAAAAAATATACAATATTGCCTAATACTGCTGGATGCTATACAGTGGAAGATGCAGTAAGGATTACAAGACTTGGTCGTGAGCTAGGTTTGCCTAATTGGATTAAATTAGAGGTAATGGGTGATGAAAAAACTCTGATGCCTGATAATGAAGGGACATTAAAAGCTACCAAACAATTAGTTGATGAAGGATTTACTGTTTTGGCTTATACTAATGATGATATAGTTGCATGCCAAAAACTTGAGAAAGCAGGCGCTGCATCTGTTATGCCCCTAGGAGCTCCAATTGGTTCTGGTCAAGGAGTCTTAAATCCCAATAATATTAAGATAATTTTGGAGAATGCTAAAGTTCCTATAATAGTTGATGCTGGTGTAGGGACTGCTTCTGATGTTACAGTAGCAATGGAATTAGGCGCAGATGGAGTTCTATTAAATACAGGAGTAGCTTTGGCAAAAGATCCTGTAAGGATGGCAAGAGCAATGAAAGCTGGTGTTGAAGCAGGAAGAGATGCCTTTTTAGCTGGAAGAATTCCTAAGAAGCTATATGCTAGTGCTTCCAGTCCAATAGAAGGAATCATTAAATAGGCAACAAATAAAAATAATAATTCTTTTCAATGAAAAAATAATAAAATCCAATTAATAAAAAATAATCCAATTACAAAAATAAAATCCAATAAAAATATAAGATAAAAAACCCATTAAAATAAAAATATTAAATATCATGAAAAACTTTGACTTCGAAAATAGATTATATGTAATAACAGAGAGTTCTATTTCTAAAAATAGAAGTAATGAAGAAGTTGTTAAAGAAGCGATAAAAGGCGGTGTAGAGATAGTTCAGTTAAGAGAGAAAAATTGGAGTGTAGTTAAAATAAGGGAAGAAGCAAAAAAACTATTGAAAATTTGCAGGGAAAATAATGTTTTGTTTATTCTCAATGATTATGTTGATGTTGCTCTGGAGATAGGCGCAGATGGAGTTCATCTTGGGCAGGCAGATATGCCCATAGAGAAAGCAAGAGAAATTTGCGGAGACAAGTTAATAATTGGCTTATCAACGCATTCTGTTGAGCAAGCTATTGATGCAGACCAGGAAGATGTTGATTACATTACTATAGGCCCAATATACAAAACAAGAGCAAAAGATTATACTGTTGGAATTGAGATAATAAAGCCTGTATTGGATAATATTGATAAGCCATTAGTTGCTATAGGAGGAATAAATAAAAATAATATTGACGAAGTTTTACAACAAGGAGCTAAAAGTATTGCAGTAATAAGCGCTGTTGTTTCTGCTGATGAGATCAAAAAAGCTGCTTCTGAGTTGGTTAGCAGCATCAAAAAAGTTTAGTTTTTAAACAACGGAATTCCACCAATCTCTGATTGGTGGGATGAGTAGTGCTCGAAAACTACCCATCATTGGTGGAATTTTGAGTCTTTGAAAAACAAGGTTTTTCGGGATGCCGGAAATCTTCTATGAGAATTCCATTGATAAAATAAGTTTGAAATGGAAAAGATTTCCATCTCACACTTATCCTTTGTTTCCGTTACATTTACATATAAG
>NYYQ01000070.1 GCA_002686855.1 Candidatus Woesearchaeota archaeon
CTACTGCCACAGCTTGTACAACATTGATTGATTACCATACAAAATTTACCAGAAGAACTAGAATATAAAACTTTCTATCAGTTACTTACTAACACTGCCCACCTGTTCTATTGTACAAATGGTTTACTGATGAAATAATTCCTGATACTAATTATTTGATAGTTGATGAAGATGGTTTTACTGAATCAGGAGATGGTATAAGACTAGAGGAACATAGTTCCCAATTAAAGGAAGGTGAAGGGCCAACAAGAGTATTTTTAGTACACCCAGACAAAGAACCTGTTGGAGCAAAGTGGATAAAGCAAACTGACGGGGAATTTACTGAAGAAACAATCTTTACTCAAGGACCTGGTAAAGTGTATAATGGGAATGAATTTCGAATAGATAAAAATGGAGATATTTACACACCTCTACGTTCGAAAATAAATCCATATATTTTGAACAAAGTACAATTTAGATTGCTTTTTAATGGCCATACTGAAATAACTATCTATCCTGATCCGGTTACTACATTGGATTATGCAGCTGAGGCTGCATCTCCTGATCTTTCGAATATTATAAGTGAAGCTTTAGCTAAAGATGATCGGGCAAAGGTGATGATTGTTCCCGCTCCCCCTAAAAATATATATTTTCTTTTAGAAAATAATTAAAAAAGGTGTTGTTTCTACTGGAACAACTCTTTTTTTATAATTTTTAGGAAATTAATAGTAAATATCATTCATACCCTTCCCAATCTTTAATCTTTAAATCTTTCATTTTTAATTTAGAAATAGATTCAATAAAGAGTTTTGTGTTTTGGGGGTTTGTTAATAATGGAATGTTAAAATCAACAGATCTTCTTCTGATTAAATAATCGTTTTCCAGTTCTTCTTCTTCGAAGTTTTTTGGAATGTTGATGGTTAAGTCAATTTTCCTTTCTTTAAGGTATGTTAAGGTATTTGGCTCTTTTTTCTCTAAAGGCCAGAATAAAACTTTTGTATCTACACCATTTCTTTTTAAGAAATCATGGGTTCCTTTTGTTGCATACAGATTAAAATTCATTTTCCTTAGTTGTTTTGCGCTTTCCAACAAATAAGCTTTGCTTTTAACAGGGCCTGTTGAAAGTAAAACATTTTTCTTTGGAATCTTAAAGCCAACCGAAAGCAATGACTTAAGAAATGCTTCGTTTATATTTTTTCCTAAACAAGCAACTTCTCCTGTTGATGCCATTTCTACTGATAGGATTGGATCTGCTCCATGCAACCTGGAGAAAGAGAATTGAGGCGCTTTTACACCAACATAATCCAAATCCAAAGTATTGTACCTTTCTTTTTTTACAATATCCAGCATTGCTTTTGTTGCTATGTCTATAAAATTATACTTTGTAACCTTAGATACAAATGGGAAACTTCTGGAAGCCCTTAAATTACATTCAATAACCTTGATTTCATTGGCTTTTGCTATGAATTGTATGTTAAAAGGGCCTGTAATTTCTAAAGCTGCTGCCAGCTTTTTTGCTATATCTTTTATTCTTCTTATTGTCTCTATGTATGTAAACTGGGGAGGCAGAACCATGGTTGCGTCTCCGGAATGAACACCAGCATTTTCAACATGCTCGGATATTGCATAAATCAAAGTTTTACCTTTATATGCAACTAAATCTATCTCAATTTCTTTTGCATTTGTGATAAATTTACTAATTACTACTGGATGCTCTTTACTGACTTCAGTTGCTTTTTGTAAGTACCTGTCCAAATCTTTTTTGTTAAAAGCAACAGACATTGCTGCTCCGGATAAAACATAGCTTGGCCTTATCAAAACGGGGTATTGAACACGATTTGCAAATTCTTCTGCTGCTTTGATTGTGGTTGCTTCAATCCACTCAGGCTGATCTATATTTAATTCGTCACATAACTTTGAGAATTTATGACGATCTTCAGCATTGTCTATGTTTAAGGGGCTTGTACCCAGAATTTTTACTTTTTGTTTATGCAACCTCATTGCAAGATTATTTGGAATCTGGCCACCCATAGAAACTACAATGCCATTAGGGTTTTCTTTTTCATAAATATCCAGAACACGCTCAAAAGTCATTTCCTCAAAATATAATCTGTCACAAACGTCATAGTCAGTTGAAACAGTCTCAGGATTGTAGTTTATCATAATTGTTTTATATTTCAAATCTTTTAAGCTTAAAACAGCATTAACACAGCACCAATCAAATTCTACTGATGAACCGATCCTATAAGCACCAGAGCCCAAGACAATAGCACTATTTTCATTGTCAAACTTAATATCATCCCTGCTGCCATTATAAGTTAAATAGAGGTAATTTGTTTTTGCAGGATATTCTGCAGCTAAAGTGTCCACTTGTTTTACATACGGCAAAATGTTGTGTTTTTTCCTCAAATTTCTAACTTTTAACAGATTATCTTCATGATCTTTGTTTTTGAATAATCTTCTTGCAATCTGGAAATCAGAAAAACCTTGCTGTTTTGCTAATTTCAGCAATTCTTTTGGAATATTTTTTATGTTATGTTTTTTCAGTTCTTTTTCAGTATCGACAATGTTCTTTATTTTATACAGAAACCATTTGTCTATTTTAGACAGAGAATAAATTTTATTTATGGAATAGCTTTTTTCCAATGCTTGTGCTATTGCCAATATCCTTTTATCTGTTGGATTTTTTAGCTCTGAATTAAGGTTATCGTTTGTTTTAATGCTGTTGCAAACCAAGCCATGTAGGCCAACACCCAACATTCGTAATGCTTTTTGCAGAACTTCTTCGAAATTTCTGCCAATGGCCATTACCTCTCCTACAGACTTCATCTCAGAGCCAATCTGGAAGGAAACTTTCTTGAATTTCTCCAAATCCCATCTTGGAATTTTTATTACAATATAATCCAAAGCTGGTTCAAAGCATGCTTTTGTTGTTTTTGTTATTGAGTTTTCTAATTCAGTTAAAGAGTAACCTAAAGCAAGTTTTGCTGCTATGAATGCTAGTGGATACCCAGTAGCTTTTGATGCTAATGCTGATGATCTGCTTAGTCTTGCATTTACTTCAATAACCTTATAATCTTCTGATTCCGGGTCTAGGGCATATTGTATGTTGCATTCTCCCACTATTCCTAAATGCCTGATAACTCTAATGGCAATTTCCCTTAACTTATGGTATTCTGCATTAGTTAATGTTTGGCTGGGAGCAACTACAATACTTTCTCCTGTATGTATTCCCATAGGATCAAGATTCTCCATATTGCACACAGTAATGCAATTATCATAGCTGTCTCTTACAACCTCGTATTCAACTTCTTTCCAACCACCTAGGTATTTTTCAACAAGAATTTGGTTAGAATAAGAAAATGCTTTTGTTAAAATTTCTTTTAGTTCTTTTTCATTATCTGCTATGCCTGAACCTCGACCACCTAAAGCGTATGCTACACGAGCCATGACAGGATATTTTATTTTTTTAGCAACTTTGATCCCTTCCTTGATGCTATTTACGGCTTTGCTTTCAGCAACATTGACATTAATTTCTGTAAGCCTTTTAATGAACAGATTCCTGTCTTCAGTGTCTTTGATTGTCTGAACTTGCGTGCCTAAGACTTCAACATCATATCTTTTTAGAATTCCTTTGTCATATAGCTCTACACCGCAATTTAAAGCTGTTTGGCCGCCAAATGCCAGCATTATCCCATCAGGCTTTTCTTTTTTGATGACCTGCTCCACAAAGTAAGGAGTTACAGGAAGAAAATAGATTTTGTCTGCCATGCCTTTGCTTGTTTGCACTGTTGCGATATTAGGATTTATCAAAATTGTTTTTATTCCCTCTTCCCTTAGGGCTTTGAGACATTGAGAACCGGAGTAGTCGAATTTGCGCCTTTTTTAAAAGGTCTCGCCTGCTTCTCCAATTTTCAGACTCCCAGAGCCTAAGACTAATACTTTTTTAGGTTTCAATAATAATTTCACCTCCCCATTCTGTTTAAATTTTCTATTAACCATTTTCTTTATCTTTTCCATTTTTTAATCATCTCAACAAATTCATCAAACAAAAATTCAGTATCTACTGGACCAGGTGTTGCTTCCGAATGGAATTGTTCGCTCATAAATGGTTTAGTTTTATGTCTAATCCCTTCGTTTGTCCCATCATTAGCATTTGTAAACCATGGCTCCCAGCCTTTTGGCAAAGATTCTGTATCAACAGCAAAACCATGATTTTGAGTTGTGATGAAGCAGCGTTTAGTTCCTTCCATTACACAAGGTTGGTTTTGGCTTCTGTGGCCATATTTTAGTTTATAGGTGTCTGCGCCTGCTGCTAACGCTAATATTTGGTTTCCTAAACATATTCCAAAAATTGGAATCTCTTTATCGATTGCTTTTTTGATGTTTTTTATGGTTTTTTCACATATCTTAGGATCTCCAGGGCCATTGCTGATTAGAATGCCATCAAAATCAAACTTAAAGAAATCATAATCATAAGGAACCAATATTACTGTTAAATTTCTTTTTAAAAGGCATCTGATTATATTGTACTTGACACCGCAATCAATTAAGACTATTTTTTTAGCTTTTATTTTATTTATTTTTTTAATTATTGAATTATTATCCACTAAAAAATCCTTTGGATTTTTGGTGTCCCGAAAATCTTTGATTTTCGTGGATATCGATTTTTTTAATTTTTTAATGGAGTCATACAAGATTGGCTTTTTTGTTGTGACTTTTTTTACCAAATCCTCTTTATTTGGGTCATAAAATCTAACATCTTTATCATTAATGATAATCTTTCCAAGCATTGTACCACTTTCCCTTAATTTTTTAGTTAATTCCCTAGTATCAACTCCAAAAATTCCCGGAATATTGTATTCCTTGAGCCATTCTGCCAGGCTCTTTTTTGCATTCCAATGAGAGTAATTAAAAGAATAATCAGAGATTACCAATCCTTGTATGTGGATTTTATATGACTCGAAGTATTTTGGCAAACCATGCTTGTCTGTTTCATTTGAAGGAACTCCATAGTTTCCGATTAAGGGATATGTTAAGCACAAAATCTGGCCTTTATAGCTCGGGTCTGTTAAACTTTCTGGATACCCAACCATTCCAGTTGAGAAAACAACTTCTCCTGATATTGATTTAGAAGCAGCAAATGAGTAACCATAGAAAATGGAACCGTCTTCAAGAACAAGCTTTGCATTCTTCTTTAACAACATATTAAAAAAATGAATAACCTCTTTAAGTATATAAATATTCCGTTAAACTCTTGCTTGCTTAAGATAGAAATTTACGTATTTTACTTCTAACCTCATCAAAATCAAATAAATCATTATGGCCAGCTCCTTCTACTAAAAAATATTCCCTGTCAGCTTTATCTAAGGTATCAAACAATTCTCTTGAATGCTTTGAGTTGATAATGAAATCTTTAGAGCCATGGATAAATAAGATTTTTGAAGGGTATTTTTGCAGATATTCTACATTATCATAATTTTCAGTCATTAAAATTCTCAATGGATAGATTTTGTACAGCCACGGCGCAGCTCTCACAGCAGATGAAAAAGAACCTAGCAAAAGCAAGCTATCTACCTTCCCAAGAGACGCATGATAAGATGCAGCACCAGCACCAATACTTTCACCAATTACTGCTACTTGCCCAAAATTTTTGTCTTTTATCCAACCTATCATGTTTTCAACATCCTGCAAGATTAATTTCTTATTTGGAGAACTTTTATGATTTGAGTAACCAGCATATTCTACAAATACTAGTGATTTTCCAGTGGACTCAAATAATGATTTAAGGAAGCTTCTATCGCAGGCAGAGCCGGCATTACCATGATAAAATATCATTACATCATTGTTTTGCTTTAGGTAGTAGAACCTGGTTGCTTTATATTCTACCTTTTCATAATCATTAAATCCTTCACACTGAAAGAAATCCTGATTGTCAGGATAGTAAATTAGCTTACTTTGCATAAAGTATATGTATATCCCGAAAAGGATGTATGCAAAAATGAGACTAACAGCTATTTGTTGTACCATTTTCGATTTCATATTTCTAACTTAAATATTAGCACTGTTAATCTAATGATTAGCAGGGCTTATATTTAAGTCTTGGGACATATCATGATTTTTGCGCTATCAAATTTTTACTACACATACTTAACCACCTTTGGTGGTTTGTATGTACAAATTAAATTTTAAGAAAAGAGTTTGGATTGTTAAACAGTATAAAAAAGGAATTTCTGCATCGAAACTTCATATGAGTCTCAATTATAAGACTCCTATGGAAGTATGGAATGATTTAAAAAATGTGCAGTAGTTACGTGGTGTGTAGTAGTTTCGGGACAACAGAATTGTGAAAAATATCCTAACAAGAGTCTTATCATTTATTTTTTTCTTGACTTAAAAATCAAGAAAAAATATTATTGGAAATAATTCATAAATATTCTATAATTGAATAATTTTATAAATAAGTTGTTTTTCTACTATAAAATGAATAACGAATCTACCTTTGCATCACAAGGCGGCCATAAAAATTCTGAATTGTATGCCTTAGCTAAGGCTCTTTTAAGTCAACAAGACGCATGCAGTTTACCTGATAAGGAACATAAAACTACTGTTGATATAGGGTTTATTGATGAACTAGTTGAAGTACCTCTTAAAATTGCGAGGGAAAGCAGGTTATGGGGAGTTCTTTATAGGGGTATAGGATTTATTCCTTATCCAGATAAGGCAATAGGGGATGATAGTAAACGAAGAGAACCAACCCATTATTTGGCATTTACTGTGGGAGAATTTTTTCCTCCTGAAAGTCCATATGAAGTGGAAGGAATAGCACGTTTAGCAAGATTTAACGGATACTCTAATTTTTTTGCTACAATAATAACCAAGACGCAATTTGAAGTATTTACAGGTCAGCGAGAACAAATACTTCCAAGGGATGGATGTGCTGTTTGGGATCCTCGGTGTCAAGAGTATACTGCAGAAAATCCTTTTGCTTCTATTATGAGGCAGGCAGCAGAATATAGGGAACAAAATTTCCCTTATAGAATGCTATTCAATGTTGATACTTTAAGGGGGTCAGTTGTTATCTGTGACCATAAGGGAGGTCTATATCATCTTCCTGAAAATCAGGAAGAAAGAAGAAAAATGAGTTTGGATTCCGGAATAAGCCCTTTGACAGTAAAAAAATTAAATAGGGGAAAAAGAGCATCTGGAAAAAGAGTAATAGAGCTAATGAAAGAAGATTTATTGGGTGAGGGAAGATTTTTAAACCCAGTCCCATTAAATGAATTAGAGAGGGGAGAGATTGATTTAGGAGGAGAAGGCCCTCGGACAACGTATTCTTTATTGAATTATGATCTTGGTGTGGCTCCAGGTCGTAAATCAACACCACGTAAAAGATTAGGGTTTTAGATAACAATAATTTTTTAAAGTAAATTTATTTTCTTGGCTTTATGGAAAACACAATACATGCGCATGAATTATTGGATTTAATCATGAATGCTGAAACTCCTTATACTATGGAAGAGCTAGAGAAAGCAGTCCCTGATAAAATGGGCAAGAATGTTATTAAGGATAATAAGATTTCTGTAAATGAATTGGAAATTTGCGATTATTAGTTATTTATTAAATTACCGGACATAATTGATGGCAACCTTTTCAACAAAATTTAAAATTAATAAAAACCTTTAAATAATATAAACCAAGTAATGAACTAGAGGTGTGGTTAATGCCAAAAAAAGAAGACAAATTAAGTTTGAAGAAACTTCTTAACCAGCTTATGGAAAGATCGATACAGTCTATAATTTCTGTCGTTGCTCAGCAGGCAGAGCATTTGGTTGGGTTAATAAAAGATATTCCTATATTCAAAAGGAGAATCAAGCATATGTTGGCAGGAGTGGCTTTTTTTACAGCAGGACTGGTTATTTCCGGCATTGCAATTGCAATGTATCTTGAAGAAATATTTCCGAATCTTGTCACAGGGATGCCATACATTCTGATAGGTTTTGTTTTTATCCTAACAGCAGCAATTTTTATGGAAATAAAATGAGTGAAAATAAGTTAGTAAATGCTTCAATAATCCTTATTGGGATGGTGGTTTTAGCTGTTGTCCTGCAAACACTCCAATCATTTCTCAGGCCATTTGTTCTGGCAATCATCCTTTCATTGTTATTAATGCCTGTGGCCAGGTTTTCAAAGAAAAGGAAAATCCCTTTTTTCATGACAATAATAGGATTGATTTTTGTTTTTGTATTTTTAATAAATTCTATTGTGTCTTTGCTTGTGGAAGAAAGCAGCAGGATAGATGAAAATGCCCTAAACCAGAAAGGAGATATTCAAAAGGCCATAACCAGTATACAGGATTCTGCTTCGAAAATAAGTGTCTATGGAAAAAAATTGGATTTAAGCCAGTTCCTCAATCCTGAGAAAATAAGTCCTATTATCACTTCAACCATCAAATCACTGATTCATGCTGTTGCCTCAATCTTTTCAGAACTGTTTTTAGCTGTATTGTTCATGATGTTCCTTCTACCTTCCCAGGAAATGATCATAGAGAATATTGGAAAAACAATGGGGCAGGCAAAAATGAAGAAATTCAGGTCAGTGCTCGTTGCAACTGAAAAAAGCATCAGGGATTACCTTTATACAAAATCCCTTATTAGCCTTGGGACGGCTGTTGTAAGCGCAATAGTGCTTTTATTCTTTAAGGCAGATTTTATTCTTATCTTTGGAATTTTATTTTTTGTATTGAATTTTATCCCAAATGTAGGCTCGTTTATTGCAGTTACTTTAGCATTGCTTTTTTACTCGTTGATGTATGGGCTGGGGCTTAATGTGCTCTGGCTTGGAATCTTACTGATAATAGTGCAGGTTGTCTTTTCGAACATACTTGAGCCTAAATTTGCAGGGGATAAGCTGAATCTTTCCCCAATCGTAATATTGTTAGGCTTGTTCCTGTGGTTCTGGATATGGGGCATTATGGGCATGATATTGGCAGTTCCAATAATATCAATAATAAAAATTATCTTGGAGCATATTGATTCTACTAAGAATGTAGCAAGGCTTATGAGTTGAATTTTATTTCTAAACAGCAACTATTCCAGAATAGTGAATATTTATAAAACCATTAATTTTCGGCAGTGTTAGTAAGTAACTGATAGAAAGTTTTATATTCTAGTTCTTCTGGTAAATTTTGTATGGTAATCAATCAATGTTGTACAAGCTGTGGTAGTAGCCACATAGTAAAGAA
>NYYQ01000071.1 GCA_002686855.1 Candidatus Woesearchaeota archaeon
GGAATTCTGTCAAAGCTGAGAAAATAAGTGTTTGTGATTGATTCAGCGGAAATTGGGATTTATACCCCACAGGTTCGCTGTGGACATTTATACAACTTTCGAGAGTAAAAATTCCAAATGCCCCGCAGCCTCGCCCGCGACGAGCGAAGCGAGTTCGCTCGCAATTCACAGCGGTTGGGATTTTTACTTAATAGTATCTAATAAAATGAAAATAGAACATCAAAAATTTATTTCTTGACAGAAATTACGAAATAATAAGTGGACCATCTTCTTGTTTTATCTAAAAAATCTAGTAAGCTTATTAATTGAGCCAGTATATAAAATGGATAGAACATAATTATTGAGATAAAGCTTACGAGTTTTCTTATGTTTTTTGGGACCATTAATGGAATTCCTTTAATTAAAGAATGAAAAAATACTGCTGGAAGGTTAAAGATTCCTCCTATTGTCTTGATTTCTTTTATATTGAAATTCTCTTTTAGTAGCTCTTTAATACCATATTCTGTAAATCTATATTTATCATCCGGAGCATCATGTACTGGATAAATAAAAGGTGTTACAAGGACAAGTTTTCCATTTTTCCTTAACACGTTGGAGAATTCTTTTATTGACTTATAAGGATTATTGTGGTAATATAAAGAATTTACACATACAATTCCATCAAATTTAGATTTTTTCAATGGGAGAGACTTAGCATCGCAAATAACATGTGTTTTCTTTGTTTTCCCAATATCAATACAAACAATGTTTGCTTTTATATTTTTATGATAAGATGGCTTATTGCCACATCCAACATCGAGAATCAACTCGCTTTTAGAAAAAATACCTTTGAACAAATTATCTATCTTTTTTCTTATTAAAAAGTATTCTCCAAACATTTTATTCAGTGAAAATGTATCTGATGCCTATTATTAATCTACGTATTTTCTGGAGTAAAAATCTTATTTTTAATATTCTAAGATTTTTACTTTTTAAGCATATCTGCTATAAACCCGAATATTATTATTTGTAATCCAATGCTTAGTATAAGTATGTTAAGCATCATTAACCCAAGATGCCTGTTTACGCCTACCCCGAATAACTGAACATATACTAGGTAAAGGCCAAGAATGAAACCTACAAATAATATTAACGACCCAATCATCCCAAAGAACTTTAGTGGTTCATAATCCCTATAGATTCTTATTATGTTTATCCATGCCCTGATTGCATACCCTAATGGGTTTGATATTAACCTGCTCTTATCCTTTCTTTTTGCAAAATAAATTGGAACTTCCTTGATCTTGAATTTTTCCTTCTCAGCTCTTATTATTTGCTCTTGAGTGTATGTGTGTCCTGATGTTATCTTTATTTTTTTAGCAACTTCTCTTGTAAATGCCCTGAAACCAGTCTGACCATCAGAAATTTTCATTCTTGTTATGTTTGAGATAACTTTAGAGAAAGCCTTATTTCCAAATCTTTTTATCAAAGGCATACTCTCAATTTTTCCCTTGAATCTACTTCCCAAAACAAGGTCATAACCTTTTTTCACTTCTGCTAATAATTTCGGGATTTCTTCTGGTTTATACTGTCCATCAGCATCTATGTGCATTATGACATCTGCCTCTAGCTCTAATGATTTATTTACCTCTGTCTTGAAAGTTTCAGCTAGACCATAATTTCTTGGGTGGGAATAAACAATTGCACCTGCATTTTTTGCTACTTCTCTTGTTCCATCTTTGCTTCCATCATCAACAACAAGAATTTTATAATCATAATCATTGCTTTTCATTACTTCATGGATATTTTTAATTAAAACTCCTATTGTTTTTTCTTCATTATAAGCAGGTATTGTAATGACTGTTTTCATACGTGAAACTAACAGATGTTGATTTAAATATGTTTCTAATCCGATTTTATTTCAACAACAACCTTTTTAAACAAACTTTTCTAACCAATGATACTATGAGCATGACTACTATCCTGTTATTTTTTGTATATTGTTATGGGTTAGGCTTTACTGTTTCATCATTTGTGAAAAATTCTGAAAATTTTATTGAGAGAAATCTAATGAGATTAGGATTTGGACTTTCATTACTTCCTTTTTTAGCATTAGTGCTAAATATAATCAAAATACCCTCGGATTGGAGAATTATTTTAGTTATCAGTATTTTATACCCCATTTATTTCATTTTTAAAAACTATTCAAAGCTTGATTTTTCTAAATTTACAAAAATTAAGATTACAAAAACTAATTTAAGTATTTTTATTATGCTTGTTATATTTGCTGTTAATTTCTATGTTTATGGAAGCGGAGCTTTTAATTACCCTTATCTGGAAGATGATGATTCATGGTCCCATGCTTTCGGCGTCAAGTATGTTTCTATGAATAATAATGTGTTTGGTCAGGCAGCTGCAGAATACATACGCTATATCAATTCTTATCCACCTGCTTATGACATATTGCTTGGGATATTGCACCAGACAAATGATTCAATTTATTGGACTATGAAGTTTTTCAATGCATTGATAATTTCTTTAAGCACAATATTTTTCTATTTTTTTGTAAAGGAATTTACCGGTAATAAAAATAAAGCGTTATTTGCGGCTTTTGCTTTAATGTCAATTCCTGCTTTTATGTCCCATTTCATATGGGGAATCTCTCTTAGTGTTCCATTATATTTTGTGGTTTTTTATGCTCTTGAAAGAATAAAGCATGATAAAAAATGGTGGATTGTAGCAGCATTAGTTATGGTCAGCGCTTTTACGTCCTCCCCCACACATAGCACTTATCTGGGAATTTTTTTTGTATTGTATTACCTGACAAAAGTAATTTTAGAGAGAAAAATACTTTTATATCACGCATTAGCCGGACTTGGCGGAGTTATGCTTTCTCTTACTTTTTGGTGGGTGCCAATGATCATGAGTTCTAGTTTTGCAGATGTCCTAAGGAGTTTTGGATTCAAAATTGGGAGTGATGGATCTGCATTAGGCGCTAATTTGTTTAGTAGGGGGGGTACAGGTGATAGAGTTTACACGTTTCAAGATTTTTTTATTGCACAAAAACAGAATATGATAAACAATCCAATTGGTATTGGGATATTTTTATCGTTGCTTTTAATTATTGTTTTGATCTATACACTTTTCAAATATAAAGATTCTTTAAAGAAAAATAAACTAAGCATTTCCATTTCTTATATAGCTTTAATGGCCGTTGTACTCTTTTCTCTTTTTTCTACTTATGTAAAAGCTTTGTGGGAGTCAAAAGATCAAGTAGAACCAATTCCATTTAACGTATTTTTTTCTGATCAGTTTTTTTTGATAGTATCTCTAGCTTTTACGGTTCTTGCATTGGTAGTGTTAGTAATTACAAATTATACTTATAAGGATTTTAAGGATAGTTATCTTGCAGTTACTCTTGTCTGGTTTGCTTTTACTTTTTATGCAGTTAATGCAGGTCCTTACTCTTTTAAGCTATCTCCATTTAGGGCATGGATGCTGCTTGCTATTCCAATTTGCATCTTAGCAGCTGAAGGAGCATCCAATCTGATGGCAATATCAAAGAAATCTGTTGGAAAGGCAGGAATGTATGCTGTGCTATTGATTTTATTGTCTGGGATATATTTTACATCTACTCAACAAAAAATAGCAGTAAATACTGCAAACTGGCCACCAGGAGCTTTCTGGGCTTCTGGAGAGGAAATAGGAGCCTATGTATGGATGAAAGATAATTTACCAAGCAATTCAAAAGTATTTACTTTTGCAAATAATGGGCCTGTTATAGGGATGGATATGTTTTCATGCCATTGGTGTAATGATATAAGAGTTTATATGAAAACTGGATTTAATGAGAGCACACAAGATACTCATAATTGGCTAAAGCAGCGTAATTATGAATATATAATAATTGATGGCCAAACAGCGAAGGAATTTGGACCTGAGCAAGTAAACCAGAAAGTAAAGGGCTTTGCTGAGTCTGGGTTGTTTCAGCCTGTGTTTCAAAATCAAGGAGGAGTTATATTTAAAGTTGCCTAAATTACTCTTTTTTTATATCCATAAATTCACAAAATCTAAATAATAGTCTTAAAAACCTATATAGGATACAGTATTATTACTCGAAAGGTGGGGCTTATGTTAAATGTAGAAGAAATAGGAGCATATAAATCTGATAAGATTTTGACTCTTCCAAATGCCAAGGAATTAATTACAAAGCTAAAATCTCAAAATAAAAAAGTAGGCTTATGTCATGGTGGTTTTGATTTATTGCATGCTGGGCATGTAAAACATTTCGAATCTTCAAAAAAGATGTGTGATGTTCTATTCGTCTCCCTTACTTCGGATAAATTTATAGCGATGAGAAAGGGGTCTGGCAGGCCTATTTACCCAGAAAAATTAAGGGCCTATATGGTTGCGAGCATAGAATCTGTGGATTATGCAGTTATTAGTGATTTTAATACTGGAATTGAAGTCATCAAACTATTAAAACCCAGCTTCTATATTAAAGGCCCAGATTATTTTAATAAGGATGATGCGGAGATAAATGATGAAAAAGATGCGATAAATTCTGTTGGTGGAGAAATAAAATACACTGATGACCCTAAATTGACCACTACCGGGGTAATCGATTACATTAAAAGTAATTTATAAGGTTATTTAGATGGTTCACAATAAAAAACGAATTCTTGTGGCTGGAGAAAAGAAGAGAATAGTATATCAAAAGTTTTCTTCAATACTAAGCGAAGAATGTGTTGTAAAAGAATGGTACGTCCTACCAGATTCTGACAATCCCGGGTTCTTTTTAATGAGATGGTTTTCACTAATCAACAATTGGGATAAAATGATAAGGAAATTTAACCCAGATAAGATACTCATATGCGGCGGCGCATTGATATCCCTATGGATAATTGTTTTTTTGATAAGAGTTTATCGATTAAGAATAGAAATAATTGTATTTAGGTATGATATTGAGCACTTTCGTCCATTTCCAAAACAACTTAAGGATAAATTTGGGCATTTTGTTGCCTTGAAACTGGAAAAATACTGCTTTTTAAGAGCAGATAAAATAATACATAAAGGATTGGAAAATGAACTTCAGTATTTGCCCTTTTATGAGAAAATAAAAGATAAGCCTCATCATCTATTTAGAAATTTTTTGGATAAAAAATTAATCCAAAAATATAATCCAAAGAAAAAATTATCTAGGGAAGATAAAGAAGCGCATCTTGTTTACGGGGGGGGATGGTATTATGATGATAGCAGTACATCAAATTCATTTTTTAAGCTCTATGAATCATTTTTAAAAAATAGAGTACATCTCCATTTATACACAAGAGCAAATAACAATGAGAGAGAAAAATTAGGAGCTTTTGAAAAAAAATATCGTTATTTCCATTATGAAGGTCATTTAGACAGAAAAAATCTAATAAAGGAGTACTCTAAATATGATTTTGGATTAAATTTTTATGGATTTTTTGATGATAAAAAAAATAATGCTTTTGTAAAAACCGCATTTTCAAATAAAAATTTCGACTATCTTGCTTCAATGTTGCCAATATTAACTAATGGGGAGGCAGAAGCTAAATCTGACTTTGTTGTTGAAAATAGAATTGGCTATTCGTTTAAATTGTTAGACTATAATAAGCGTTCTATTTATAAACAGATTTTAGATAAGAAGAAATATGCCCAATTAGTAAAAAATATTGGGAAGTATATCAATAAAAATTTAAACAATAGGGAGTTTTTGAGGTTTATAACCTACTGAAAATGAAAACAATTGTTACAGGTGGAGCGGGGTTTATTGGAAGTTGTATAACAGATTATCTCATACAGGAAGGTTTTGATGTGAAGGTAATAGATAATCTATCAACTGGAAACAAAGATAGAGTAAATCCAAAGGCAGAGTTTATTCTTGCGGATGTTAGAACACTTAAAGAAATAGAGCCCCATTTTAAAGATGTTGATTATGTGTTTCATACGGCTGCGTTGCCGAGAATACTCCCATCATTCGAAGATCCTGTTTTGTTTCATGAAGTAAATGTTATAGGGACATTAAATTGCCTTGTTGCATCTCATAAAAACAAAGTTAAAAAATTTGTTTATTCTGCTTCGTCTTCGTGTTATGGAAATAATTTTAAGATTCCTACAAAGGAGAGTGATAAAATAGAACCATTAAATCCTTATGCATTGCAGAAATATGAAGGAGAACTATATTGCAAACTATTTGCTGAACAATTTGGATTATCAACTGTGTCTTTAAGATATTTTAATGTGTATGGTCCTGGGTCTTTTAATGAGAAAGACAAGTATAATGCATATTCTTCTGTTGTGGAAATATTCCTAACTCAAAGAAATAATAGAAAGGTGTTGACCATAACAGGAGATGGCAATCAAAAGCGCGATTTCATACATGTTTATGATGTTGCTAAGGCCAATATTGCAGCGATGAAATCCAAAACAAAAAAATTCGATTTTTTTAACATTGCTTTTGGAAAAAATTATTCTGTCAATTATATTGCAGAGTTAATCAGCAACAAAAGAACATATATGGATCCTAGGCCAGGAGAAGCTAAACTTACTTTAGCGGATATTTCAAAAGCTAAAAAACTCTTAAATTGGAAGCCTTTAATAGATCTAGAAAAGGGAATAGAAATCACAGAAGAAGAATTGAAAAATGATTCAATGAAAACAGCAAATAATTGAGGTTTAATAATAATCTAAACCTACTTATTTTGGCTTTGCAATGACTATAAATTCAGAATTAAAGTATCTTCTAAATTTCATGGGTATCCCGCCTATTCTATACCATTTTATTTCATTAACCCAAAACATATCCTTTATTCCCCAATTATTTTTTTTAAGAAGTCCACTTCTGTTCTTTATTCTCCATTTGTTCTATAGAATGTTCTACACAACCTAAGTCTAATACTTCTTTATTTTTGACTAATTTGATTATTCTTTTTGTTTATTTGAGATTTGGTCCATTGTGAACATCCTGAGAACAATCCCTTGTTTAAATAGTTTATTGACTGTATGGAGTTTATGGAGTACAACAACAAAAACATATTTAAATTGTTGCAGATTCTTAAAAATAAACTTTGGGTGATTTCATGAATGTTATTTTAATAGTAGTAGATTCTTTACGCTCTGATCATTTAGGCATCAACGGTTACACTAGAGATACAAGTCCAAATATGGATAAGCTTGCTAAAGAATCTGCCTTTTTTTCAAATACAATATCCACCATTCCTAGGACCACTCCTTCTATAGCTTCTATGCTAACAGGACTTTATCCACATTCTCATGGGGTGAGATTTCTTTTTACACACAAATTAAATCCTCATGTAACCACCCTACAAGAAATTTTAAAATCTCGCGGCTATTATACTGTAGGTAATGATATTGAATCAAATGATATAGATATCAAAAAAGGCTTCGATGAATTTAACTTACTGCAATGGAGAATAATAAATAAAATAAAAAGAACTATCAAAAAAACTATTGATTGGAACTATAAAGTCAATCCTGCCAAAACATTGACTGATTTTGCGATTAACAAAATTGAAAAGCTAAAAAATAAAAAGTTCTTTCTTTATCTGCATTATTTGCCGTTGCACTGGCCATATAGTCCCCCAAAACCCTATGACAATATGTTTGACCCAAATTATAAGGGTAAACATACTTTCAATGAATATAGCGGGCAAATTAACAGGGGAGATCTTCTTTTTAATAATAGCCTCTCTAAAGAAGAAAATAGGCATGCTGTAGCGCATTATGATGGATGTATAAGATTTGTTGATTTCCAAATAGGAAGAATTTTAGACCATCTGAATGCGCTGAATTTGACAGATAATACTTTAATAATATTAACTGCTGACCATGGAGAGTGTTTTGGAGAACACAACATTTATTTTAATCATGGGGATTCCCTATATGACGAAGAACTGAAACTTCCATTGATTTTAAAATATCCTAAAGCGCCTAAAAAAATAATCAAAAATCAAGTACAAACAATAGATATAATGCCAACAATTCTAGATATTTTGAATATACATTTAATAGAAAATATTGACGGAATCAGCTTAATGCCTGCAATCAATGGGGAAATGAATCCCAGGAAATATGCTTTTGCTGAAACTGGAAAATCTTTTTTCACGCAAAATAAAAGATCTTATTTTGAAGGGATAAAAGGCAAGTGGAGGATGGTGAGGACAGATAAGTGGAAATTGATTTATATCCCTCACCCAGAGAAAGATATTTTTGAGCTCTACGATCTAGAAGAAGATCCTTATGAACAAAATAATGTATTTGATAAGGAAAAGAAAGTTGCTTTATGCATGAAAAAAGAGATTTTAAAGTTTGTTAAATTACAAGGCACAGAAGATAGTGACGATTCGATTGATTTAACAGAAAAAGCAAAAAAATTGTTAAGACAATTTGGATATATGGAATGATTTTTAGGATTGTTCTATGGGGAAATGTATAATAAAAACATGCCACCCTTCTTTGATGGGTGGTTTTTGACAATTCTGTTGATGCTACTACCAATACAACAAAAAATATGTTTTATTACATACCTGAGTGCAGAAAACTTTAAATAACGTCGCTAGTAACCCTGTCACTATGGAAAATACCAAATATGCAGGGCAAAAAATTTCCATGAAAGCTTATTATAGATTATAAAGTAAAGATTAAAATATATTAATTGGACAATGGTATTCTTCAAAAAGAAAAAACCAAATATTATCATGATAAAGATAGATGCTGTTAGATGTGATGCTCTTGATAAAACTTCTTTTTATCAAGAGTTAAAAAAAAAATCTATATTTTTTTCAAACTTAATAACTTACGCTCCATACTCTATAGGTTCATTACACTCAACATTTTCCGGTATGTATGGGAATCAAAACGGTGTTAATGGGTATTATAAAAGTTTTAGTTTCGATAAAGAAAATTGCTTTACTTTAACACAATACCTGAAGGAACAGGGTTATTATACTGAAGCAGATTGGCTTAATAGAAATATAGCCCCTCAACAAGGTTTCGATAAGATAAGAGTTTATGATGAACATAAAGATGATGTACTGAAAAGACATACACAGGTATTGAATCAAATAAAAACTAAAGAACCATTTTTCCTTTCTTTAGATCATGTTGCAGTGCATACGGAACTTGTGACTAATGTCCTAAAAAAATACGATGATTTTTCTGAAGAATATTTTAATGATAAGGACAACAATTTCAAGAGATACTTGGAGTGGGTAAAACAAAGCGGAGTTTATTTAAAAGCAGTTTTGGAAAAAATAAAAGAGCTAGGGTTATGGGAGAATTCAATAATACTTATCTTTTCCGACCATGGCACAAGTGTTGGAGATAAAATCGGAGAGAAAGCATATGGGGTGTATCTTTACGATTACTCTCTAAGATGTTTTTTATATCTAATTGGAAAAGACTTTCCTAAAAATCTACATATAAATAGCCTTGTTAGGACCATTGATATTCTACCAACAATACTTGAAATCCTGAAAATAAAAGAAAAAGAAAACTATAAGAAAATTCATGGAAAATCTTTTTTACCCTTTATCTATGGAAAAGAAGAAGAAAGAATTGCTTATTCTGAAACAGGAGGTTTAGGAGGTCCAACACCCTCCCCAGAAATACATAATGTTCAGGGTGTTCGAACAAATAAATGGAAGTTAATATACAATAAGGAGAATAAAAAGAAAGAGCTATACGACCTTGAAAGAGACCCTAACGAAGAAAACAATGTCATAGGAGAACATAAAGATATAGAAGAAAAATTATTTCGAGAAATTGAAGTCATGGGGAAGAAATATTCCGAGAAAACAGAAAGCAACGACCCTAGTCACATTAAATTAAAAGCCGAAAATTAAGCAATAATGTTTATCAATCACTATTATATCAAAGCCAAATTAATGTTCACTTATTTAGTGCCTTTGTTATATATTGAAGGATAAATCTTATTCTTGGCTTCGAGATAATCTTCCTTATAATTGATATTTATCCAAGGCAGCCCATTGGAATTTATATAATTTATATTGACATGTTTTTCTTTAATGAATCTATCTAGTACTGGTTCATAATTATGCTTCTTTCCGTTTTTCCTGAAGAAGTCATCCATAAATTTATAGTATTGTTCCATAAACTTTGGAGACCATTTATTAACACCTATAAGTTCTCCAGCAGCATTGTCTTCTTTTTTAATGCCCCATTTAAACCCGGTCATTATTCCATCTTTTCCTGTTACAATCACTTCATCCCCTGTTAGGATGTCGTATGAATTATCGACAATGATTACATTTTCATCTTTCGAATTTAGGACCTTATCAAGCATATTAAGATCATAAAAAATATCTGCGTGCAGAAGAATAACTGGCTTTTTTTGTTTTTGCCAAACATCTCTAGTTAAAAAAATACTCCAACCATGACCTGTATTAGCATATTCTTCCGAAATTACGTAATCAATTTCTATATTTTTATAACTAGTCCCAATAGCCTTAATGAATAAATCTTTTAAATATCCTACAACAATTGTTACTTTTTCAATACCTTTTTGGCTGAGAAAATCCAGATGATAATCTATAATTTTTTTATTGTTAATTTCTAAAAAAGACTTCGGCTTATCTTTAGTCAATTCTCTTAATCTTTCGCTGTTTCCTGCAGCTAAAATTATTGCGTGATAATCGGAGTTTTTCATATTTCTCTTAATTTTATTTGAGTATTCTTTTATATAAATCTTTTACCTCATCAATGGTCAACACTTTCGATAAAAATAATAATATTATATAAAATATCCCGGATATTGCCAGTACAATCAACACTTCTACCCACACATTGAACATAATTATTTTTTTTAATGTTGAGATGATCAAGACAAATAACAGTCCTACCATTGATGTCTTTATCCAAACTTTTATTGGGAAAGTTACTGCAATAAACTTTCTTATGTTTATTAGACTCATTAACATCATTATAAAATAACTTAATGAAGTAGTTATTGCTGCTCCAATTATTCCTAAGATTGGAATCAAAATTAAATTCGCAATCACATTGAAAATTGCAGCGTAATAGACTATCTTGCTGTAGATTTGCGGTTTTCCTATCCCTGAAAAGAATTCAGAGCATATCCCGTTTACTGTTGCAAATATCATCCCTATGCTTAGAATTTTCATGGTGTTAGTGGCTAAAATATAATCTTTCCCGAAGAAAACGTTTATAATCAAATCTGCAAAAGAAAACATCATAAAGACTAAAGGAATCATAATTATGAAAGAGTATTTGTATAAAGCTCTCATGCCTTCTACCAATATTTTTTCCTTTTTTTTCGCCCATAGCTCTGAAGTTAATGGAAATAATATGCTATTTATAGCTCTTGGAAAATATAACAATACCTTTGCTGTTGGCAATGCCACACTATACAAGGCAACACTTGTCAATCCTGAGAAATACGTCAGCATTATTATATCTGTATATCCTAAGATTACAACACCGACAGTTGTGGCCAGAATAAATATGCTATAATGAGCTATTTTTTTCAACAAAATTTTATCCACGATAAATTTCGATGCAAAGAATTCCGGAAAAACATTTTTTATTAATATCCAGCCAAAAATTATCATCAAGATAAAAGGAACAACAATATACGCAACTATAGGGCTTAACAACCCATAATTTAGTTTTAATCCAATAAAAATTATAGCTACGATTAACAACATTCTTATTAAATCTAAACCCGAGAAATAAGCCATTTTTTTAAATCCCTGGAAAGCAAATTTTAGCACAAATACAAAACTGTCTATAAAAAATGCAATTGCCATTAATCTTAGAACAATGCCTGCTTGAGGATTATTAAAGAAATGGCTGGCCAGAAAATCAGAAAACAAATATACTGCAATTATTATAATAGAATTAGTTATTAATTGTATGATCGTGACATAAATAATTGAACTTTTTATAAAATCTTTTTCCTTTTTATGTATAAATTCAGGAATAAATTTTACTAACGCTTTATCAAACCCCAAGCTTTTGAAAATACCAATGAGTCCTAGGAATGCAAATACAGCGTAGAATAATCCAAATTCCTCTACTGTAAGATTTCTAGCCAACATAAATCTTACAATATAACCTAAAAATGCAGCTACTAAAGAGATGATTAAGACAACTGTTGCTCCTTTGACAGCGGATTTTGTGTAGCTTGGCATTTTAACTATGGAATGTAATAAACAACGATCTTGTTTTTATTATTTTTACCTATTTCTTTGATGATTATCCATGTTTTAGGGGGGTTATTTATCTCTGCTGGAAAAATTTTATTAAGATCTGCTTCTCTTAAATTTCTTATCATCTCTTTATTTATGACTATATATGCATCCTTAATTGTGGTTAAATCTGCAGGATATTCTTCCAAATTTGTTTGGTTTTTATAACTTGAAATGTAATTTAATACCTCTAATGATCTTGGGTCTATAAATGCTATTTTGTCGATTTCTTCTAAAAAAGGCTGTATTTCTCTTAAATTATTTAAAAGGCTGCGGTCTTCCCGCATATACACAAACCCAATTGAAGTCAAAAGCAGAACTAATAGGGAGAGTGGCATGATGATCCTTTTTATGACATCTTTCTTTCCCATTAAAAAATGGGCCAGTAATAATATTCCGGGTATGGTAATAATTGAAAGGTACCTGTCCTTTGCCACGAAAGGAATATACTGTGTAAAACTAGCTGAACCAAAACTTAGATAGATCAGCAAAGCTAAAAACCAAAACATTAAGATGTATGTTTCTCTCTTTTTGTTTATGATGCAGCAAACTATTGCTATGAATATAAGAATATAAAATAATGTGACGAGGTTGTTTGTTAGTATTATATATGGATAATGAAATAAGCCTTGCGGGAAGTCTAATCTTCCAAAATAATTGTGGGCTACCATGGCTTCTGCAAGGTATTGTTGGGAAGCATGAGTTCTGAATAATAAGTCCCCTGTTAATTGCAGGAATATAAAGGATTCAATTATGAAAATTACTAAGATGCCTAATGGAACCAGAAAATATTCTTTTTTTATTTTTCTTTTATATAAAATGTAAATTATGAAAAATAATGCTATTAGTAAAACACTTTCCCTTATTAAGTAACCAATGCCTATGAAAATTCCAGAAAGAAAATAATTAATTCTATATTTTAGCTTGGATTTAATTTCGGAATAAAGAAAAATATAAACTCCTAATGCCATGAAAAAAGCTGATGGAAGGTCGGATAATAATTTTGTAGAATAAACAACATTTAAGGGAAAAAATGATAATAAGAATGCGGCCATCAATCCAATTCTCTCATTAAATAATAACTTTCCAAAATAAAATATTAATATAATGCTTCCAATTGAGGTAAGCAGTATGAATAACACAGAAGAAAAATCATTTATTCCAAATAATTTATAAGATAATCTGGTAGGGTATATCAGCCCTAATCTTGTTGATAGTGTTAATGTGCTATCCGGATCAATTCCATTATCTATTGTATGGGCTGTTTTGCTGTATGTTAATGAATCAGAGGTTCCCATTCCTGAGAAGAATATTAGCCTAAGGGTTAATCCAAATAACACTATAATAAGCAACAATAACTTAGTATTATCAAAAATATTTTTTTCATTCAATTTATTAAACATTTTCATTTGGCTTATTATCTACCTCTAAACAAATACTTTTCACTGAAAAACTTAAATAATGCTTTGTCATCAACCTTTCTCATTTTTTGGATGATTTTTCTTTTTTTCATTATTGAATTAAAATTAAATAGCACCCAAAAAATTGCCTTTATCCTTGCAAATGCTTCCATAAGATTTAATTTTAACAAGTCTTTGGCAATGGCAGCAACCCTCATCAAAAAAACATAAGGCTCCAATAAAATAATATTTTTTACTGATAGTGTTGTAAGGAAAGTCCTTATTAAGTTCCTTTCCATTAGGAATGTGAGATATGATGACTTGTGTATTTTTCTGGAGACTGAACCTAGGTGATAAACTATTGAGCTTGGGATATAATATACTTTTTTGCCTAAAAGCCTTATTCTCATGCCCAAGTCAACATCCTCACCGTAAAAAAAGTAATCATTGTCAAACAGATAACCAAATTTTTTTATAAAATCTTTTCTTATCAATCCAGTGCCTATGTAAGGTATCTGACAGTTTTTATTTCCTAATGTTTCGTCCTTAAATGTTCCTGAATAGAACGATCTTGAAAGCCATGTTCCTCCAAGGTCGGTTTTTTTTCTGTTGTGATACTTTATGTATTTAGGAGCCGCTTGAATTACATCTTTGTTTCTATCCAGAAAATTTACCAGTTTATCTAACATATCCCTTTTAACTACTATATCCCCCCCAGTAAAGAATATATACTCTGCTTTAGAGTATTTTATCGCTTGGTCATATGCCGCAGTCCCTATATTTTTTTTTAGCTTTATTATTTTCACTTCTTTGAATCTTTTTTCTATTTCTTTAGCGCTACCATCTTCAGAAGCGTTATCTACAAGAAATATGTCAAATTTATACTTTGTTTTGAGTTTTTTTATAGATTTTACAGCGTTAACAACAATTTTCCCCCCATTTAGGGATATTATAACGAATGAAACTTTAGTTTTCATTTTTCATTGATTTACCGAATTCTTTTATCCCTTCTTCAAATGAATATTCTGGGTTAAAATTAAATATTTCATTAAAATCCCAATCTATTTCAAAACCTATGTATTTTTGCTCTTTTATTTTTGGAGTATACTTTATTTTCACTTGTTTTCCAAAAGCTTTAGCGACATTTTTTACAGTATCTGTTATAGTCCTATTATCCTGTCCAAGATTGCAAGTTACGTTCAATTTTTTAGATTTAAGGCAAGCAAGCAAGGCTTTGATTGTATCTTTAACATACATCACATTTATGATATTAGCGCCATCTCCATAAACTTCAATCTCTTTTTTATTTTCCACAAAAATATCTTTAACAAGCTTTGACATGAATTTTTTTTCAGAATAAGGGCCGAAGGCCCCTCCGAATCTGATAACTGCATAGTTCTTTATCTTTTTCATTTCAAAGAAAGACCTTACGTATAACTCTGCTGCAAATTTTGACTTGCAATAAGGAACTTTTGGATTCAGTTTTGTTTTTACAGTAACAGGACCTTTATTGCCATCATATACAGCTGTAGATGACATATAGACCAATCTGTTTATGTTTTTGCATCTTTCCAAGAAATTTACCAGACCGGTTACAGTGATCTTAAAGTCTTGTTTTGGATCTTTAACCGATAGAGGGACATTAACATTTGCAGCCAGATACAAGCAATAATCAAAATCCTTTCCTATTTTTTTGAATAATTTTTCCACTTCCTCTTTTTTTGTAAAATCGCATTTGTATAATTTCACGTTGCTAAGTTTTTTTTCTTCAACAAAATTTTTGATGTTCTTAGAGCTATTATAGATTCCTGTTATTTCAATATCCTTTGGAGCAAGTTCCATGAAATTTTTCCCTAAAAATCCAGATGCTCCTGTAAGCAAAAGCCTCATTTTATTGATTTTTGTACCAATCAATGGTTCTCTTTATACCTTCTTCGAAAGAAACTTTTGGCTCAAATCCAAGAATTCTTTTTGCCTTGCCTATGCTTGGGACTCTTATGTTGACTTCAGGATATTTTAACTCTTTAAATTCTATTCTTGATTTTGAATTCGCCAACCTGATAACTGTTTGAGCTGTTTGCAATGTTGTTGAAGTAGCTTGTGGATTTCCTATGTTGATTACCTCACCTTCTGTTTTTTTATTTACCAGAACTTCTTCCATTGCATCTACTATGTCGTCAACATAGCACCAAGATCTTATTTGACTTCCTGGTTCATGCACAGTGATTGTCTCGTTTTTAACAGCCTTTTCAACAAACGCATGAATTGCTCCTTCTCCTATCTGTCTCGGCCCATATATATTGAAGGGCCTTATAGAAGTAAATATTATTCCATGCTCCCTTTGATAACTGTCTGCTAGGAACTCAGCAGCAAGCTTTGACATTGCATACATCCATCTTGGTTTCCCTATTGGCCCGAGAGTAGTCATGCCACCTTCATCTGCTTCATAAATATTCGGCCCATATACCTCGCTTGTTGAAAATGAAACATATCTGTTAATATTTTTTTTTCTGCAAGCTTCCAGTACATTATAGCTTCCAATCAAGTTTATTTTTAATGTGGTTGTTGGCTTGCTTATTACAGTTCCAACACCAGCTATTGCAGCCATATGGATAACTATGTCAGCATTATCTATGCTTTTATCCAATGAAGCAGTATCGAGAACATCTCCTTTTACTATCTTAAGGTTTTTATGGTTTTCGATTGGAGTATTTTCCAAAGCGTTCCTGCTTAGATTATCAAATACAACAACTTCATTGTCATCTATTATTTTCTCTATCAGATGGCTTCCTATAAAGCCAGTTCCACCTGTAATAAATACTTTTTTTCCTTTTAATTTCATGGCCGAAGAAGCTTTTGTTGCTTTATAAATATTGCTGTTAATGAGATTTGATGTACGATTTCATAACTCTTGCAATTTCTGATTTCTCATTTTTGCAACATTTTTGAAACTACTTTTGTTTCTGTATTCTGCCCTAAAAGGGCGGAGGAA
>NYYQ01000072.1 GCA_002686855.1 Candidatus Woesearchaeota archaeon
CTTATATGTAAATGTAACGGAAACAAAGGATAAGTGTGAGATGGAAATCTTTTCCATTTCAAACTTATTTTATCAATGGAATTCTCATAGAAGATTTCCAAACATCTTGATTTTCAAGCATCTCTCAGAAGCCACAGGCTACTATTGAGTATGGGTAAATTCAACTAACTAATTTATGGAATTTTTCTAAGCGATTACCTCTATAACAAATTAAGTGTTACCCCTAATTAGATATAACAAATTAAGAAGATTTATAAATGGTTATATACTATCAAATTCAAGGTATAATAATATGCAAATTATTGAAAATTTAGTTTCTTCAAGAGACAGGAACCTTGCAGAAAAGTACAATGAAGCAATAGATCTACTTACAGGGGGAATGCCAGTTAGAGATGTAGCCGAACAACTTGAACATAGCTCACCATCTTCATTTTCCACGTCATTTAAGAACGCTGTTGGTAAAAACCCATCTGAATATTTACAAGGTAGAGGTCTTGCAAAAAAGTATAATGGAGCAATAGACTTACTTAGAGGAGGAATCTCAGTTGGAGATGTAGCCGAACAACTTGGATATAGCTCACTACCTTCATTTTCCACGTCATTTAAGGAAGTTGTTGGTAAAAACCCATCTGAATATTTACCAGACAGAGATAGAACTCTTGCAGAAACGCACAATGAAGCAATAGACTTACTTAGAGGAGGAATCTCAGTTGGAGATGTAGCCGAACAACTTGAACATAGCTCACCATCTTCATTTTCCACGTCATTTAAGAAAGCTGTTGGTAAAAACCCATCTGAATATTTACAAGGTAGAGGTCTTGCAAAAAAGTATAATGGAGCAATAGGTAAAAACCCATCTGAATATTTACCAGACAGAGATAGAACTCTTGCAGAAACGCACAATGAAGCAATAGATCTACTTAGAGGGGGAATGCCAGTTGGAGATGTAGCCGAACAACTTGGATATAGCTCACCATCTTCATTTTCCACGTCATTTAAGAAAGCTGTTGGTAAAAACCCATCTGAATATTCACAAGGTAGAGCTCTTGCAGAAAAGTACAATGAAGCAATAGATCTACTTACAGGGGGAATGCCAGTTAGAGATGTAGCCGAACAACTTGAACATAGCTCACTACCTTCATTTTCTATGTCATTTAAGAAAGCTGTTGGTAAAAACCCATCTGGATACAAACCCAAAAAATCGTTTTGAAAATAGATTTCTTTAAACAACAAAATTCCACTTATGTTGCATAAGTGGTTTAAGTATAGCTATACATTGCATGCAATTTTGTGTGCTCAAAAACCACAGCAACGATAGAATATGAATAGATTCTAAAAACATTTATTAACTCTTAAGCAACTTTTTAATTAATGGGAATAGAAAATAATATTTCAAGATTTTATTTGTATAGGATATTTCAATCAGCTTTCTTATTTGTGCCTATATTCATTCTATTCTTGCTGGATAATGGATTGTCTATGATGCAAGCTTTATTCACTCAAGGCTATTTCGCTTTATTAATGGTTTTGTTTGAAGTTCCTTCCGGAACTTTTGCAGACAAATTTGGAAGGAAAACTGCTATAGTAGCATCAAGCATACTGGTCTTTTTTGGAACATTAACATTTGCACTAGGCCATACTTTTTTGGTTTTTTTACTGGCAGAAACATTTTTTGCTTTAGGAGTTTCAATGTGGAGCGGAACAGACAGCGCATTTATTTATGACACTTTAAAGAATCTTAAAAGAACAAAAGAATTTAAAAAAGTCTATGGAAATACTCAGTTTGTAACTTTCTTTATGTTCGGCGTTGGTAGCTTAATAGGAAGCTATTTTGCAGATATAAATTTAAGGCTTGTTATTTGGTTAACTTTAATACCGTTTGGAATCGCAATAATTTTATCTTTAACTTTAACTGAACCAAAATTTTCCAAAAAAGTTGAGCACCAGTATTGGGGACATATCAAGGAAGCATTTAATTATGCAAAAAACCATAAGCAAATTAGGTTTTTTATTATTTTTTTCATGTTTGTTTATGGGATATCAGAAAGTATGTGGCACCTTAACCAGCCATATTTCAAATTTGTTGGGCTGCCAATAAAGTTTTTTGGGGTTATTTATTTTTTCATATTCTTAACAACAGCATTAGCAGCAAAATATGCTTACAAAATAGAAAAAAGTGTTGGAATAAAAAATACATTATATCTCATAGTAATAGCTCCATTACTTGTTTATGTTATTCTAGGTTTGTTTCCAAGCATATGGTGGGTTGTATTGACCGCAGTCCCTTCATTTGTATTTGGAATGCAATATCCAATAATAGACAATTACATTAACAAAAATGTTGAATCTCATCATAGAGCAACCATAATATCATTAAAAAATTTAAGTGGGATGTTATTATATGCTACTTATGCCCCATTTGTAGGCTTTATTGCAGACATTTGGTCTATAACTACATCATTCTTAATATCTGCGCTTATTTTATTAATAGATTATGCCATACTTTCATATATTTTCCATATAAAGAAGTCAAAAGTATTTAATTAATCCTCACACCCCTACTTCCCGTACATGGCGATGTGGTAAGTGGATGTCATAGTCTCTATCAATAAGTTTCTCAAGCGTAGAAGCAGATACACGATATTTCATAGTAGGATTCCTTGACCATATAGTGTAGCAAGAGTCAAATAGTCATCATTAGTCATGTCCCCGAATTTATTCGGGGGTTCTTGACGTAAAAATATTTGGCAACCCTTCCCTAGCGAACATAGACACCAATGCTAATGAGAGCTTTAATAGTATCTTACTAGGGAAACTTGCCAGGTTAGTAAGAAAGACAAAATCTCACTCTAAGGAGAAAAGAGTTATGAATAATGCTTTGTTTTTATTCCAGTTCTACTGGAATTTCATGCATGAATTGGAGAAAAAATTTACACCAGCAATTCTTGAAAAGCAAGCAAAGTATTGACGTGGGGAAACTTTCTTCACTCTAAATTAAGCTATCCTTAATGGGGCAGTCCCTTTTGGAAAAAGAAGGTATTTTTCTTATTTTATGGTGGTAAATAACCGAAAGATTTATATATACCATTTATCTTAAATTTTATTATGTTTATAACCAAACAAACTGTAGATAAATCAGAGGTATTCCTCATTCTTGAAGAAAGAATAGACGATTTAGAAGTAAAAGCGTTAGGAATGGCAGGTTATCTTAATAATGCTGCTAAATGCAAATCGCTCTCAACTGTATCGGAAATTACCGAATTACTCGGTGGAACACTTGAGTATCTAGCAGAACTATATTTAGAAGCAGCTTGGGCTTGTCCAACTGAAGATGCTTTCAAGTATAAATCTGGTCACTACCTTCTGAAGGCATTAAATATTAATCCAGATATAAGAGCTAGTAAAACGCCCAGCCTTTTTGAGGATCCATATATCACGACCTTATATTTAAAAGGGGCAGGTAAAAGAATTGTTGATGTATCAATCCCAAAACTTGAAACAACACGTTCTGATAAGTGTGTTGCAGAATTTAATAGGCTTATTGATAATCAAAAGAGAATTCATGAGGGCTCTAAAGGGGGAATCTTAAATATATTGGATAATGCAGAAATGTCAGGCATACCTCTAAATGAAGCAATTTCAAACTTTTGGAAGAGTTCAGGGAGAGGGGTGCCAAGAGTAACTGCTTTAAGTACTCCATCTCCAACTTATCAATGATAAAGAATTCGTAAACCAAACTTTTCTTATTTAACCAAAGACTTAGGATCTTCCAACAAAGCCCTTAAATCATTCATGAATCTAGCAGCTTCTGCTCCATCAATAGCTCTGTGGTCATATGTAAGAGAAATGGGCATTATTTTTCTTACAGCAAGCTGTCCATCAACAACTCTAGCCTGGTCTTCAATTCTTCCAGTGCCTAATATGCATGTTTCCGGATAATTGATTATTGGAGTAAAGTAAGTGCTTCCAATAACTCCAATGTTTGTTATAGTAAAAACTCCTCCTTTTAGGTCCATCAAGTCAATTTTTCTTGTTTTTGCTTTTTCAACATAATTATCAATCTCTTTTGCCAGGTCGTAAAGGCTTTTTTTATCAGCGCCTTTGAGTACTGGAACCATTAGGCCTTCTGGAGTGTCAACTGCAACACCAATATTATAATATTTCTTTATTATAATCTCTTCATTTTCTATGCTTGTTGCTACATAAGGATGTTTTTTCAATGCCTCTATTATTGCTTTTATTATGAATGGCAAATAAGTTAATTTTTCTTTTCCACTTTTCCTCACATTGCTAAGTTTAGTAACATCAACATGATCATGATGTGTAACTAATGCAGCATTGCTTACAGCTTCCATCATATGTTCAGCTGTAATTTTCCTTATTCCTTTTAGCGGCTTTCTGTCAATGTAACCAAACATGTCATATTTCTTTTTGACTTTTGCTTTTGGTGTTTCATGACCAGCTGCTTTGTGGACATCACCCTCATTTATTATTCCTCCAGAACCAGTTCCAGCAATGTTCTCTAAATTAACTCCTAAGTTTTGGGCAAGTTTTCTTACTTTCGGGGATGCGCTTACTGTTTTTCTTGTGGCAGCAGTCTTTCCTTTTTTTACTAGCTGTTTTTCCTCTTCATCTGGAGCTTCTTCCAAGAAACCAACAACGCTTCCAGTGTAAGGCTCTTTGCTTACTTTTTTTACTACTTTTTCTTTTTTCTCTTCTAATTTTTCACCTTTTTTGCCTATAACTGCAAGAACTTCTCCAACCTGGATTACATCCCCTTCCGTATGATTTAGTTTTAGAATAGTCCCTTTTTTTGGGCTTGGAGCTTCCACAACAGCCTTGTCTGTTTCAATCTCTGCAAGAATCTGGTCTACTTTTACTTTATCGCCTTCTTTAACATTCCATTTTACAATAGTGCCTTCAGTAATTCCTTCTCCAACATCCGGAAACTTAAATTCAAAAACCATTTTATTTTTTATTAATAATATTTTGTTTGGTTTTTTATAATGTTTTTATTTTTTATTAATTTTACTTTTTAATTATTAATTTTATTTATTGAAAATGTTATTTTTAGTTAATAATGTTTTTATTTTTAATGTTTTTTATTATTGATTTTATTCTTATTGTTATCTTAATTTTTTATTGAACAGATTTAACATTTTTAATGGATACTTTTTTAATTTATTACATTGAATTTTTTAATTGAATATTATTTTTAATTGGAATTTTTATTTATTGGCTCTATTTTTATTCTTTATTGGAAATTTTTAAATTGATTATATTGTTTTAATTAATAATGCTTTTATTTTTTATTGGCTCATAACCTTATCAACTGCTTTTAAGATTCTTTTCTCGCTTGGCAAATAATAATTTTCAAGCTTTGCAAATGGTATCATTGTGTCAGGACCTGTAACACGCTCAATTGGAGCTTCTAAATTAAAAAAACATTTTTCGTTTATTCTTGCTATGATTTCAGCAGCAAAGCCGCATGTTTTTGGAGCTTCATGAACTATAATACATCTACCTGTTTTTTTTATTGAATTTATAATTGTTTCTGTATCTAATGGAACAATGGACCTTAAATCAATGATTTCTGCTGAGTAATCTGATTTTTCTAAAGCTGCTTTAACATCTTTCATCATTGCTCCATATGATATGACAGTTAAGTCAGAGCCTTCCTGCTTAATTTCAGCTTTTCCTATGGGAACAGTATATTCTTTTTCAGGAACTTCTTCTTTTATTGCCCTGTAAACTCTCATAGGTTCATAGAATATAACTGGGTCTGGGTCTCTTATTGCAGATATAAGCAAGCCTTTTGCATCATAAGGATTAGAAGGAATTATCATTTTAAGCCCTGTCGTATGCGCAAATATAGATTCATTAGATTCGCAATGCAAATCCAAAGCTCTTATGCCGGTTCCGAAAGGTGTCCTTACAACCAAAGGAGCTGAAAATCTTCCACGGCTTCTTGTCCTTATTCTTGCAATATGGCTGTATAGCTGGTCAAAAGGGCCATACATAAAACCAGAGAATTGTATTTCAGCTATTGGTTTCATTCCATTTACTGCCAGGCCAAATGCAGATCCAACAATGCCTAGCTCAGATAATGGTGTATCAACAACTCTGTCAGCGCCAAATTCTTTTTGTAAACCCTCTGTTGCTCTAAAAACACCGCCGTTGATTCCAACATCCTCTCCCAGAACCATTACACTTTTATCTCTTTGCAATTCGTTCCTCATTGCTGAGGTAACAGCCTGCACAATAGTCATCTTAGCCATTTTTTATCTCTTCAAATTGTTCTTTTAAGTCTTGATTCATCTCCGCAAAAGTGTACTTGACAATATCTTCCGGGCTTGGAGCTGGAAAGTTTTCATATTTTTCAACTTCTTTTTCAACTTGCTCTTTTGTCTTGTTTGCTACTTCTTTCTTATACTTGTCATCAAGTAATTTTTTTGCTTTCATGTATTTTTCTAAACGTAAAATAGGATCTTTTTTTAGCCATTCCTGCATTTCCTTATCTGTTCTGTATCTTTTAGCATCATCCGATGTGGAATGGTCTGCCTGCCTGTAGGTAAATGTTTCTATTAAAGTTGGTCCTTTTCCCGCTCTAGCGTTATCAACAGCTTCTTTTGTTGCTTTGTAAACTGCAAAAACATCATTTCCATCAACTTGTATGCTCCTTATACCATAAGCAATTGCTTTTTGAGCTATGGTTTCTGCATGAGTTTGCTTTTTTCTTGGTACAGAAATAGCATATTGGTTGTTTTCACATACAAAGATGCATGGTAGCTGGAAAACTCCTGCAAAATTCATGCCCTCATGAAAATCAGCTTTTGATGATGCTCCATCTCCAAAATAAACCATGGTAACATCTTTTTCTTTTTTAAGTTTAGAAGCCCATGCGCAGCCCGGAGCATGAGATATTTGAGTGCCTACTGGTATTGATATGGGGAAATTGTTTTGGTCGTTAGGACATTTTAAGCCTCGCTCATCACCGCCGTAATATAAGTAAATCATATGAATTGGATATTTTCTTGCAATTAATGCTGCGCCAGACCTATACATTGGAAACATCCAGTCCTTGTCTTCCAAAGCATAAGCAGTTCCTACTTGAGAAGCTTCCTGGCCTTTAAACTGCAGAAAAGACCCCATTCTTCCCTGTCTCTGTAGATTAAATCCTTTATCATCAAAAGTTCTTGCTAGAATCATGAGTTCATAAAGTTCTTTTATCTGCTTATCTGTAAGTTTTGGCATAAGCTTCTCATCTATTTTACCGCTTTCATCCAGAACTTGCAAATACTCTATCTCAAAATTTTTTATGACTTTTTTTACCATAAAAACACACTCAAATTTAGATAAGATTTAGATTTTTAAAGCGTTTATAAATCTTTTTGAAAATTTGATATAATCAACTTTTCGAACTCCTGTAATTTTATTGCCATCGTACTTTTAGAACTAAATAATTAAGCGAGCGTATTGGCAGAAAGCGAACTAATAGAATCCGAGCGACAATGGCTTGGACAAATTTGTTATTTTTTAGTGGTCAAAAAAAGGAAGTATTAAATAATTGGGGCTGCTATTGGACCGCATATGAAATCTTCACTGGAATCTATAGTTAGATTTGGAAAAAATCACCCTAAGACAATGGGTATTGTAGATGCCACTTTAGCAGTAGCTTTTCCATTTTATCTTGGCGCCATGTTAGGTTGGATGGCTGGAGAGTGGATTGCTTCAAAGAAGAGGGTCACAGAGCAATCGGAACTTTTACATAAGGTTCATGGTTTATCTATCGGTTTTAGTCTAGGGATAGTATTTAGTGTTTTTATGTCTTATCAGGCAGAAAAAAACGCAATTTATCATAACGGTAGGGAATTGAAGTTTCATTGGATGTAAGTAGTGTCCAAAAAAGGGTGTCGTTGGTTACACCGTGGATAAGGTACTATGAAAACCATATTGGTAGAGTTCGTGTTCGTGTTCTAGAAAATAGTACACTATGCATTTATGATGGTAAAGATGTGCAAAGATCTCCGATTGAGATAAGAGATGGTGCTTCACCTATTAGAACCAGTTCATTTAGGACAGGGGATGAGTTTTCAGATAACAAACTGGCCCTAAATGGAGGAGATGAAGAGTGCAGAAAAACACTAGCTCAAGATAAAGCAAAACCTTATACACCTTACTTGGAAATAGGGAATGCAGATTTGGAAAAATATTTAGGACGTCACGTTTCTTTTGAAGTTCCGCCCAATTTAGTTCATAGAAACCATGATGGAGGCTACGTTATTTCTAATACTGGTAATATTTGTGCATTTCCCAGTGGTTGGTTTCATATGGGTGGGAAGTATCTGCCTATCTCAACAAATATACCGGCATCAATAGCTGCATTGACTGATGTAATGAATATTAATGATTCTGGGACAACAGTTACGTTCAAAGGTACTGCTGTACATAGAAACGATATTAGAGACATTTGTTTTATGCCGCATAAGGTTGAAGTGGGACCTAAAACTTACGAGACGGCCCGCATAGGAAAGTGGGGGTGAACCCCATTTAAAACATCTCCGCTGAGAACGTCATCGATAATATTCATTACTTCACCATCATTTTCTTCAGCCGCATTCCATAAGCTCAAGAAAGTTATTTTCCCAAAAAAACCTGATTAAAAATATCCTCATCTCAAATTCGGCCTTGTCAACTTCTTAGGATCCAAAACCCTATCCAGTTCTTTTTTTGACATTAATTTCTTTTCCAGAACTAATTCTTTTACTGATTTATTTGTTTTCAATGATTCTTTAACCAATAAAGCAACTTTATCGTAGCCAAGATAAGGATTCAAAGCTGTTGCCAGGGAAGGAGACATTGCCGCATATGCTTCACATGTTTCTTTATTAGCAGTAATTCCAGAAATGCATTTATCTGCAAAAGTTTTTGATGCATTAGTCAGTATTCCTATGGATTCTATAATATTGTGGCCAATTATTGGCATGTGGGTGTTTAACTCTAAATTACCCGACATGCAGGATAAAGTTATGGCTGTATCATTACCAATAACTTGGTGGCAAACCATATTTACAACCTCACATATAGCCGGGTTGATCTTACCGGGCATTATCGAAGATCCAGGCTCCATTGCAGGCAAATTGATTTCATTCAAACCGGTTTTAGGACCGGAAGATAAAAGCCGTAAATCATTTGAAATTTTATTCATATCAATTGCAATCAATTTCAAAACAGAAGATAAAGCTGCAATGTCTGTCAAAAATTGAGTGCTTTCAATTCCATCTTTAGTAATAGAAAAATTTAGTTTTGTTTCCTTATTCAGATGTTTTATTATCAATTTTCTAAATCTAGGAGAGGTGTTAATGCCAGTTCCAACTGCAGTTCCACCCATTCCTAAAACTTTAACATATTTCTTTGTCTCTTTAAGCCTTTCAATGTGTTTTCCCATAGTTGTAGCGTAAGCATTGAATTCCTGGCCTAAAGTTATGGGAACTGCATCCTGCAAATGCGTTCTGCCAGACTTTAAAATTTTGGAAAATTGATTCCCCTTTTTATTGAATCCATTTTTTAATGATGCTAAATTTTCGATTAAATCATCCAGTAAAAGAATTGATGCCATTCTTATTGACGAGGGAATTATATCATTGGTTGATTGCCCTTTATTGACATCATCATTGGGATGTACCTTGCTACCTTTAAGAATTTCATTAGCCAGATTAGCTATAACTTCATTTACGTTCATGTGTGTCGATGTACCGGAACCAGTCTGGAAAATATCCAATGGAAACTGGTCATAGAATTTTCCCTCAATTATTTCATTACAAGCTTTAGCGATTGCATTCGCTTTCTTATTATCCAATAATTTTAATTCGTTGTTAGCTTTAGCGCAGGCTAATTTCAGCAAAGTTATTGATATAAGAATTTGGGGATTCCATTCTATTCCGGAAATCTGGAAATTATTGAAAGAACGCTGGGTATGCACTCCAAAATACGCATCTGCAGGCACTTTCAGAGAACCCATTGAGTCTTTTTCAACCCTGAATTTCATTGTACCCAAACTATTTTTTAGTTCGCTTATTAAGTCTTTTGTTTTTCAGAGGTTTTCATTAACTGCAATTTATTTACCTTCTGCCCAAGCCTTTAACCTTTCATATTTTACATTGCCGCAGAGTTTTTTTCCTGTTTTTTCATTATAGAAGAAAGGAATCCCTCCGCAAAACTCATTTCCCTGGACATCTTTATCATATTCTTTCAAAAGCTGCGCATTTTCGCTGTTGTGCCATACTTCCAGCCTTGTAATTTTTATCTTAAGCTCTTTTTCCACTTTTTCTATTATCGGGTCCATTTCCTTACAGTGCACGCATTCAGTACCATAGAAATCTATCAGCCTTTCACCCATTTTTAAATCAGAATTTTTAAAATTGCAATTGTATTTAAAGTTTGTCTTTAGAACTTTAATTTTTCAACCCAATCGGGTGTTTTTCCATCAACTTTGTCATATTGAGGCCAATAAGGCTTAATGTCAATTACCGGAGTTCCATCCAAAATATCTAAGCCTTTTACTTTAATTTTGTTTTCTTTGCATTCTATTAATTTTACTGTTGTAAGGGCAATAGGATTTGGCCTTTGAGGGCATCGGCAAGCAAAAATCCCAACAACAGGAGCATCTGGGTTTCCTTGAGGTTGATGGGTAAGGTTGCAAGTTTTAACTTTGTCCATCCAATAGACAATAATTACATGTGAATAATCCTCAATATTATTTAATGCATCTTTATACTTTTCATCTACTATTATTTCAGAAACTTCATCAATAAAATTTCCATATCTGTGCTCTTTAATATTATTTTTTACAAAGCCTATTGGTTTTAAAGTTATTTCTTTCATGATGATAAGTTATTTGGGATTAGTATTTAAATGTTTTTTCAAAATGTTTATATACGTTTCTTTAATCCTTGAAGATATGAATGATAAGAAAATTCCTCTGAAGTTTAGGCTGTATAGCATGGTTTACCCGATGAGGATATTCTTTAAATCTTTAACAAACAAAGTTATGGGTGGTGAGAAAATGGGAAATTTCAATTTAGAAGGAAAAAAAGCAATTGTTTTCGGAATTGCAAATGATCAAAGTATTGCTTGGCATATTGCTAAGAAATTAAATGATAGTGGTGTTCAAATTGCGGTAGCTTATCAAGAAAGAGCTGAACAGCTTGTTAAACCGTTGCTTAGCATGTTGAAGAATCCTTTTGCAATGAAGTGTGATGTTGTTGATGATGTTTTGCTTACTGAGTTTTTTGGCAAAGTGGAGAAAGAGTTTGGCAAAGTTGATTTTTTAGTGCATAGTATTGCATTTGCAAAAAAAGAGCATTTGCAAGGTAAATTTTATGATATTGATAGGAGGGGCTATCAAGTTGCACAGGAAGTAAGCTCTTATTCTCTTGCAGAGCTTACAAGACGTGTCATGCCAATAATGAATGAAAATGGAAGTATTATAGCAATGACATATTATGGCGCAGAAAAAGTGGCTCCAAATTATAATGTAATGGGTGTTGCAAAAGCAGCTTTGGAAGCTAGTGTTAGGTATATTGCAAATGATGTTGGAGAGAAAGGAATAAGGGTTAATGCAATCTCTGCTGGTCCAGTTAAAACATTAGCTGCTTCTGGCATAAGCGGTTTTGAGCAGATGCTTGAGCATGCCAGGGAAAAAGCACCATTAAAAAGAAACATAGATGCAGATGATGTTGCTAATTTAACCTTGTTTTTATGCTCTGATATGTCAAAGAACATTACTGGCCAGGTTGTTTATGTTGATGCTGGTTATAGTGTAATGGGTATTTAAAAAGTAAGAAAAAAAATAAAAAATTATTCAACAATTAATTTTCCGTTCATTGCACCATGGCCAGATCCGCAAGGGACGCTGCAGAAGAATGTATATTCTCCGACTTTGTCTGCTGTAAACTCAACTGTTGTTGTTTTTCCTGGTGAAAGCCTTTCGCTTACACCAAATTCTGCTATTCTAAATCCATGAGTTACATCTATGTTGTTTATGTTTAGTTTTACTGTGTCTCCTTCATTTACTGTTATTGTTGATGGTATGAATTCCCATTGCTTTGCTGTCATGTCAAATTCTTTTACTTGACTATTGGCTTCTACAACTACCATTTCTTGTACATGTTCATGTCCTTCAGCGGGAACTTCCATGGTTGCTGAACTATCTTCATCCTCTTCATGTACATCATCTACTCCATGCTCATGATCTTCTTCAGTGATAGAATGGTCTTCTTCAGTGATAGAAACTTGTGAAGTTGTAGTTTGCTGTTCACACGCAGCTATTAAAAATAAAGAAATTATTCCTAGAATCAATAAATATTTTTTAATTTTTACCACTCCGTTTTAATCTAATAATAGATTTTTATTTAATATTTAAGAGTTTCTATTTCCTGGTTCTTTTGTGCCCTCCGGTCTTGTATGGAGTATGCCTTGCTTTTTCTTTTTGAGAAGTCTTTTGTTCCGGATACACTTCATATTCCTTGCTTTCATCAAAACCGCAGTTTTTGCATATGATGCATTTAGTGCCAAGATAATCTACTATTTTTATGTTATTTGATTCACATTTAGGGCAGGTTTTGTTCATACAATTGTTTTGGTTTTTAGGGTTTATTAAGTTTTTTGTAAATTAATGCCAGTTTTAATAAAACAATAACTAAGAAAAGTAACATTAAAGATAAACAATATTAAAAATAAATTTCCAATTAAGAAAAATAACAATAATTAGAAAATAATAAAATAAATTATAGTGGAAAACACAAAAATAAAAATAAAAAAGAAATTTCAAATAATCTTTTTCTTTGTTTCCTTTTCAACTATATGAATAACATCAACAGGGCATGATTCTGCTGTTTCTTTGTTTATTTCAAAATCTTTTTCATCTATTTCAAGCTCCTGCAATCCATTATCAAGCGCTTTTCCATTCTTGATATCTGATTTGCCGTCATCATTCATCTCCCAGAAATCAGGAGCTACTGCTGTGCATGCAGCGCATCCTATACAGTCTGGCCTGTTGTGTTGTAGAATATATTTTTTTGTCATTTTTATTTTAGTTTTTTCTTTTGCTTTATAAATTTAATGCCAGAATAATCTTATTCCTGTTGTGACCATTGCCATTTTGTGTTGGTTTACCGCTTTAATGACTTCTTCATCTCTAATTGAGCCTCCTGGTTGGATAATTGCGGTTATTCCTGCTTTTGCTGCTTCATCAATTCCATCTCTAAAGGGAAAGAATGCATCTGATGACATGACAGCGTGTTTCGCATTTTTTCCTGCTTTTTCTGCAGCAATCTTAACAGAGACAACCCGTGACATCTGGCCAGCTCCAATGCCAACAGTTACGTTGTTTTTTGCAAAGATAATGGAATTTGATTTTACATGATGAGTTACTTTAAAAGCAAATAACATCTGCTTTATCTCTTCTTCCGTAGGTTTTCTTTCGCTTACTACTTTAAGGTCTTTTTCAGTTAAAATTGGAGAGTTTCGTGATTGTACCAGTAAACCACCAACAACTTTGTTGATATAATAGCCTTTATTAGATATTTTTACATTTCCTGTTGCTAACAACCTCAAATTTTTCTTTTTTGTCAAAATACTTAAAGCATCTTTCTCAAACTCAGGACATATTACCACCTCTACAAAGAACTTGTTGATTAATTCTGCAGTTTTTTTATTGCATGGCCTGTTTAAAGCTATTACACTTCCAAAAGCTGATAGAGTGTCTGCTTCGTATGCTTTTTTTAAGGCTTCCTCTATTTTAGAAGCTATTGCGCATCCAGAAGGGTTGGTATGTTTAATAACAGCTGCTGCCGGTTCCTTGAATTCTTTCACTAATTCAAAAGCATTGTCAATGTCCAGGATGTTATTGAAGGAAAGCTCTTTCCCATTTAATTGCTTGGATGTTGCTATTGAATTTTCATAAGTTATCGGGTCAAGGTAAAATGCTGCTTTTTGGTGAGGATTTTCACCGTATCTTAGGTCCTGCTTTTTCTTGAAGGTTAAGTTTAATGTATCCGGAAATAAATTGTGGCCAAACTTTTCCATAAAGTAGTTGTTTATTATTGAATCATACCTTGCTGTATGCTCAAATGCCTTTAATGCTAAATTATGCCTTAAGTTATCGCTTACTTTTCCTCTTTTTAATTCCAATATCATATGGGGATAATCTTTAGGATCTACAATTGTTAAAGTTGATTCAAAATTCTTTGCAGATGCCCTAATCAAAGAAGGTCCTCCGATGTCGATGTTTTCTATAATTTCATTGAAGCTTTTGTTTTTTGCTACTGATTCCTCAAATGGGTATAGGTTAACAACCACAATGTCTATTGGCTCTATTTCATTTTTCTTTAATTCTTCAATATGTTTTTTATTGTCCCTTAGAGCTAAGATTCCAGCGAATATTTTTGGATGTAGTGATTTAATTCTGCCATCTAACATTTCTTTTTGGTTAGTATATTTGGAAATTTCAATGACATCTATCCTGTTTTTTTTCAATAAAGAAGCAGTTCCTCCTGTTGATAATATTTTATAGTCTAGTTCCTGCAATGACTTTGCAAACTCTACAATTCCTTTTTTGTCTGAGACTGATATTAATGCGGTTTTCAATTTGAACATACCTCTGTTTTATAGACTGTCAAAAACCACCCATCAGAGATGGGTGGCATGATTTCATTAGCCTCACATTAAGTGGTTTTTGACGCTCAAAATTCCACTTATTATGGATGGTTTTTGAGCACA
>NYYQ01000073.1 GCA_002686855.1 Candidatus Woesearchaeota archaeon
CAAAAAATGTTGACTTCTTTTTAAAATAAATATTGAGTGCCGGTCATGCCATCCAGTCTGTGACTGGTGGTAGGCACTCAACTAATTTTTTGTTTGACACCTTTCGATACTGTAACTATGATGGGGTGGTGCATGCAAAAACAAAAAATTTAAATATAGTAAAGTATAATTAATTATAATAATGTATAACTTATTGCTGGATTCAGATGCCCTTATTAAATTAACGCATTCAGAGATAATATTTAAAGTCTGCGAGGCATTTAATTGCTCAATAACTAATGAAGTTAAAGAAGAAACCGTAAAAGAAGGAAAGGCAAGATTTTATCCTGATGCCTTAATAATTGAAAATTTAATAAAAAACAGTTTATTAAACCTGAAATCTTCAAAAAAGAGAATAAAAATAAAAGAAAATTTTGGAAAAGGAGAGAAATCAATTTTAGAGCTTTATCACAATACAAAGAACAATGCAATAGTGTCAGATGACTCAACATTCATAAAACATTTAGAAAATGAAAACATTCCCTTTTTTGTCCCATCTGACTTAATTATTTTGCTTAAAAAACAAAGTAAAATAAATCAAAAAGAAGCATTTTATTTTTTGGAAAAGATGAAAGTATTTATCAGAGAAGAAGTTTACAATGAAACAAAAAAAGAATTGAAGGAGGTATAAAAATGACTATAGTGTATCCTATAAAAATAAGAGAAGAAATTATGCCCTTGATAGACTTAAAAAGCAAAGAAGAGCACACTAATAAGTCTATTGTACTTAAGCAACTATTATATAAGGGATTAGAGGAGTATATTTTAGGCTTAATTGCTAAAGGCAGGCTTAGCGTTGGAAAGGCTGCCGAAATTTTGGATACAAGCATATATAATATACATGAACTAGCTAAATCAAAGGGTATTAAGTTAAGCGCCTCGCTTGAGCAAAGGCAGAAAAGCAAAGAATATCTAACAAGAGCAGTATAATTATTAGATGATAGGGTACTTTTTGCAGGCTGTTTCCAGCCCGAGTATATTACAAAGAAGATGGAAAAACAAACAACAATATTTAAATAAAAACAAATTCTAAATTAGGAATATGGCTGAACAACCTCAACAGCAGATGTCAGAAGAGCAGGTAAAGGCTTTGCAGGAAAAGCTCAAGCAAATGTCTCCTGAGGAGCTGAAAGAGTTCCAGAAGAAGCAGTGCATCTTCTGCCAGATAATAACTGGGAAAGTGCAGTCAAAGAAGGTCTATGAGGATGAGCATGTTCTGGCTATCTTGGATATTAATCCTGCAAATCCGGGACACCTTCTTATCATGCCAAAAGAGCATTATTCTATCATGCCTCAGATTCCTGAGGAGGAAGTTGAACATATTTTTTTAGTTACTAAAACATTGTCTAATGCTTCTTTGAGGGCTTTAGAAGTGCAGGGTTCTAACATAATTGTGGCTAATGGTGTTGCAGCAGGGCAAAGAGCGCAGCATTTCATGGTGCATCTGGTACCAAGGAAAGAAAATGATAATGTCGGTTTTGAGGTTCCTCAAAAAACATTAACAGAAGATGAATTGCAGAAGATACAAAAAACATTATCAGAAGGTTTAGGAGCAAAGATGGAAAAACCAGAAAATATTGCTCCTGTTCCATTGATGCCAAAAGAAACAAATGTTGTTGAAGCTGAGTTTATGGAAAAACCCATTACTGAAAAAACCATTAAGAAAAAAACAATTAAAAAAGAAGAGAAACAAAAGCAGATTAAAAATACAGAAACAATAGAAAAAAGAAAACAAAAAAAACAAACTAAATCAGAAAAAAAACAAACTGAACAGAAACAAGAAAATGTTAACCTTGATGATATAGCAAACGTGCTGGGGGCAAAATGACATCAAGGGAAAGCTGTTTATTGTGCCAAATTATAGGAAATAAAATTCCTTCTTATAAGGTTTATGAGGATGACTTAACTCTGGCTGTTTTGGATGTGAATGGAGCAAATCCGGGACATTGTTTTGTTATGCCAAAAGAGCATTATCCCATAATAGAGCAGGTTCCTGATGATGTTCTTGGGAATCTTTTCATTGTCGCAAACAAAATATCAAGCGCTATTTTCGAAACTTTAAAAGTCCAGGGAACCAATATATTTGTCAGGAATGGTGTTCCTGCAGGCCAGACTGTTGCGCATTTTATGGTTAATGTTATTCCAAGGCAAGAAAATGATGGGGTAAACTTACAGTGGAAGCCAAAACAGTTAAGCGAGGAAGAAGTTTCTACCATAGAGCTTAAGCTTAAAGAAGAGATAAAAAATACAGGAGTGCAAAAGATAGAAAAAACTGAAAAGCCAGAATCAGCTCCTAAGGAAGTTGTTACACAGTCAACTCCAGCAATAGATGATGAAGACGATTATTTTATGAAGCAGTTGAGGAGAATACCTTAATAATCTATTAAACAACCCAATTAAAAAATTCAATAAAATAATCCAATCAATGCGAAATCAAATAATAAAAATAAAATAAACTAAATTACCGAAAACCAAAGTAACGACATAAGCTATAAAAAAGCTTGGAACAAAAGGAATTCCTTCTTTAATCAGGATTTTATTGACTTTTTTCTTTTTATACAAGGAAATTAATTTGTTGATTTGCTTCTTTTCTATGCCCAAGTCTTTTGGTCCTGTTATGTACTTTCCTTTAAATTTAATGTCCTTGGCTATCCAATCTCCTTCAGTAAGCTGGGAAGGAAGAACATATTTAAGCATGCAGGAGTTTTCAACTGCTTTTATAATAAGCCAAAGATAAAAAGTAATAATTGATATTAGAGCTATATAAAGAAATATTAATCTGACAAAAAAATCCTGAACAAGAATTGCAATCAAAATAAGGATAATAAATAGAATAAAAATAATTTTTTTAATCTTTATTGTTTTTTTATTACTCACATATTTTTTAAGGCTTTTAAAGAATTTTTTCTTATTTTTAAAAATCAAAAAAATACTCCATAAAATACCATATAAAGCTCCTACGAGCAAAGCATTAATCAGGAAACTTGCTAGGAAAGAGAATTTTATAGCAAAAATATTGACTCCAATTAATGCTCCTAAGCCCATAAGCATTTTAGAATCTCCACCACCCCACTGGCCTGCATAGAACATTATATATGCTATAACTAAAAAAATCCCAAATCCAATAACACTATAAGTGATGAAATTTAGTTTCCAATAAATAATTGAAAATAATAAATTAATACCAAAACCAGTGCCTATCAAGCCAAAATTAAGCCAATCTGGGACTTCTCTTGTCCTTAAATCAGTATATGAACCTATTAATAAAGCTAAAAATCCAATAGAATAGGGTATAAAAGTAGTTAAAGGGATATTTTTGTAGTAACTGATTAAAAAATCAAGTGCCATTTTTAATGCTAAAAGTAAAAATATTTATAAATATTTAGATATATACTTAACTTTGGTGGTTATTTTTGGTGCTTACCAAAATAAAGAGCGCAATAATAAAAGAAAAAGATGCTTTGAGTATAAAATTGCCCAGGCATATTGCTATAACCATGGATGGGACAGAGCATTGGGCTTTGAAAAATGATATTTCTTATGAAGAGGCATATAAAAAGGCTTTTTTTATGTTAAGGAATACTATTAGAAGCCAAGTTAAATTAAAAATACCGATTCTTAGTTTTTATATTTTGGATGAGAACTATGATAAGGATAGTGAGAGCTATTCTTATTTGCTTGATGCTATTGTAGAGATGCTTAATGAGTTTGCTAATAATGAGTTTGTAAATGAGAATAAGATAAAGATCTCTGTTATTGGAAAATGGTATAATTTACCTAGCAGGATTGTCGATCCTATTAAAAAAATAATAGATGAAACAAAGGATTATGATGGATTTTTTGTAAATTTATGCATAAATTATGATGGCCAGGAAGAGATTGTTAATGCTATTAAGCTGTTGGGAATGCAGATTAAAGCAGGTAAGCTAGATCCTGAACTTATAGATAAGGATTTGATAAAAGAAAACCTTTACACTTCCTATTTTCTTCCTCCAAATCTGATGATAAAGAACGGAAAAAAAGAGGCATCAGGATTTCTATTGTGGGATTCTGTAAACACAAAAATCTGCTTCACAAACAAATTGTGGCCCGACTTTGACAAAACAGAATTTATGGACGCTATTAAGGAGTATCAGAAGGGAAATTAACATAATCTATAGTGGCGGAACTAAATAATTGAGCAAATTATTCCGCCACTATATTCGAGAACACAAACTATTTTAATCAATTATTTGTGTTCTCCGCTATACCTTTTAGACATTACAAACAACGCATTCTTAGCAAATAAATTTGGATGAAAAACTTTTGGAGTCCCCCCACTATTTTTCTTATTATAGAATTTTTTATCAATAATTTTCAATTTATTTTTTCTAGATATCTCTATGAAATCTTTAATTGTAAAGAAATGGATGTTGGGGGTGTTATACCATTCGTAAGGCAATGCTTTAGTTTTGGGCATTTTTCCATTAAGCAATAAGTAAAATCTCACGGAATAATGCGCGAAATTAGGAAATGTTACAATGACTTTTTTCCCTATTCTTACAGCTTCATTTAAGACTTTTATTGGGCTGTATACTGTTTGCAAGGTATCATTTAATATTACATAGTCGAATGAATAATCCTTATAATCATGAAGGTCTTTATTTATATCTAATTGAAGGACTGAAAGCCCTTTTTCAAGGCATTTAGCTACTTTATTTTCCTTTATGTCCAACCCTCTGACATTGGCCTGCCTCTCTCTTTTTAGGAGTAGAAGAAGCTCTCCATTGCCGCATCCAAGGTCTAAGACTTTTGAGTTTGGCTTGATATATCTCCTTATCAATAAATGGTCATACCTCATTTTATCTCCTCTTTGCAATAATTATCTATAAAACCCCTAATTGCATTTGGAAATTTATTATTTTTAATCAAAAAAGAATCATGGCCATAAGGCATATCAATCTCTATGAAAGAAGTATCTATATTATTGGCCCTTAATGCGCTTACTATTTCCAAAGAATCTTTTGTGGGGTATAGCCAGTCTGATGACATGGAAATAACCAAACATTTTGATTTTGTTTTTTTGAATGCTCCATCAACAGATTTTCTTCCTCTGGACAGGTCAAAATAATCCATTGCCCTGGTAATAAGGAGATAAGAGTTTGCATCAAATCTTTTAATAAATGAAAGGCCCTGATAGTTTAAATAAGATTCCACTTGGAATTCTATGCCAAAATGATAATCGAGGGATTTTTTATCCTGCAAATTTCTTCCGAATTTATTTTGCAAAGACTTTTCACTCATATATGTTATATGAGACAACATGCGAGCAACTGAAAGGCCATGGTTTGGAAAGGCATTGTTGTAATAGCTGCCATTTTTCCAGTTAGGGTCGCGCATTATAGCTTGTCTACCAACTTCATGGAATGCGATGCCTTGTGAAGGCTGCTTAAGGGCAGCGCCTATTGTAATGGCAAGATGAGATGAGTTAGGATATGAAGAAATAAATTCTAAAACTTGCATGCCTCCAAGCGATCCTCCAATCACAGCCAACAGCTTTTTTACTCCTAAGAAATCTATCAGCTTTTTTTGGGCATTAACCATGTCCTTAACAGTTATTATTGGAAACTTAAGCCCATAAGTCTTTTTTGTTTTTGGGTTAATGGAACCAGGGCCTGTACTGCCCTTGCAGCCTCCAATAACATTAGCGCATATTACAAAATATTTTCTGGTGCAGATACCTTTTCCAGGTCCTATTAAGTAATCCCACCATCCTGGATTTTTATCATTTTTTGAGTTAGAGCCCGCAACATGAGCATCCCCGGAAAGCGCATGAAAAATGTAAATTGCATTTGTCTTTTTCTTGTTAAGCTTCCCATAAGTTTCATAAGCTATAGTTGCATTGGGAAGAGTTTTTCCTGATTCAAGCTTTACTTTTTCCTTTAATCCCATATATTTTGTTTTTACAATACTTTTTGAATTTTCCATTTACTTCAAAAATAGAATTTTGTTGTTTTAAATAAACTCCTGAATAGAATATTCCTATAGGAATAATTACAATCATTTTTATTAATATCAATAGTGATTTTTATGGTATATTAAAGTATAAAATAACCCACATAGTTAGCCTAGACAAAATATTTATTAAGTCTTCTTTATTTTGTTCAACAATGGGAAGGAGAATACTATACTATAGTACAAACAGAAAACTTAAAACTGGATCTGATCCAGGATTTAAGAAAAAAATATCATTTAAGGAAGCATTATTTTTGGGCATGGCTCCAGACAAGGGGTTATTTATGCCAACCAAAATTCCAAAACTTTCTAAAAAAGAGATATCTATGTTAAAAGGAAAATCCTATAATGAGGTATCTTTCCATATTCTTAAAAAATTTTTACATAATGATATTAACAATAAAGATCTTAAATTAATAATAAACAAATCTTATAATTTTGATGTGCCTATAGAGAAATTGGATAATCTAACATATGTTGTAAGGCTTGATCAAGGTCCTACTGCTTCTTTCAAGGATTTTGCAGCCCAATTAATGGCAGGATTAATGCGCAAGCTTAAACCAAAAAACAAAAAAATAACGATTTTGGTTGCTACGTCAGGAGATACTGGCAGCGCAATGGGTGAAGCTTATAGGGGATTGAAGGGAATTAATGTTTACATTCTTTATCCAAAAGATGAAGTTACGACAGTCCAAAAAAAGCATATGGATACTATTGGCGGCAATGTAAGGGCAATAGCCATCAATGGAAAATTTGATGATTGCCAAAAAATCGTGAAAGAAGCCTTTTCTGATAAAGATTTAAAAAAATTAAATTTAACATCTGCTAACTCAATAAATATTGGAAGGATATTCCCCCAAATTGCTTATTATTTCTATTCTTATGCTAATATAGCCAACAATTTCGAAAAAGCAATATTTTCAATACCTTCAGGCAATTTTGGAAATTCTTTAGGATGTGAAATTGCTAGAAGAATGGGCTTGCCAATAAAAAAAATAATACTTGCTGTGAATGAAAATGATGAATTTCCAAAATTTTTAAGCATAGGAAATTATGATAAAATAGAGCCATCCAAGTCATGCCTTTCAAACGCAATGAATGTAGGCAATCCCAGCAATCTTGCAAGATATTTTGAGCTTTATGATGGGACAATAGATAAAGATGGCATTATCCATAAAATGCCCAATATAAGCAAAATGAAAAAAAACCTTTACTCAGTATCAATAACAGATAAAGAAACAATAAGAACAATAAAAAATGCTTATAAGAAATATAAAACAATCATTGAGCCTCATGGCGCTGTAGGAATAGCAGCATTAAATCATTACCATAAATCCCGTAAAAGAACCTTATCCATATGCATGGAGACGGCAGACCCAGCTAAATTTCCAGAAACTATTAAAAAAGAACTAAAAATAACGCCTAAAATGCCGGGTTCAATGAAGGTAATTTACAAGAGAAAAGGCAAAGCGCGTAATTTATCTAATGATTACAATGATTTCAAAAAATATCTTTTAACTAATGAAAAATGAAGCTAAGCAGATACCAGTTTAATGAAGAGCTAAATAATCCTAATAAAAGAAAGATAACTCTTGTTTTTATAGGGATGTCATCTTCTGGAAAAACCCATTGGGCAAATCTATTATCAAAAAAATATGACTTCAATCATATAGAAATTGATAGGCTTATTGGCCATTCAGCAGAATTCATAAACCTAATTAAAGATATTTCCGGTGAAGACGAATCCGAAAGAATTGGAAAATACTTTGGCAAGCCGTGGGATAAAGATTTTAAATCAAAAGAAAATAAGTATTTGTCTATAGAAGCAGAAGCAATGTCAAAAGAATTTCCTAGCGGCGCAATATTAGACTTTACAGGCAGCTCAGTTTACCATCCAGAGCAGATGGAAAAAATTGCTCAAAACTGCCTGGTAGTGTATTTAGAAACAAATAATCATGCGCACAAGCAATTGCTTAAAATTTATCTAAACAATCCTAAGCCGGTTTGCTGGAATGGAATCTATGTTAAAAAAAATGGAGAAAGCAATGAAGCAGCATTAGCAAGGTGCTATCCTTTGTTGTTGAAGTACAGAGAAGAGTTATATGAGAAATATGCTGATGTTAAAGTTCCATTTGATGCGCATAAGAGCTTGGAAAATCCCGAGCAGCTCATAGAAGAAATCAAAAAGAGTTTAGCATAATTACTTTTTCTCTGATTTTTTCATCTTATCAATCAATTTGCATTTGTTGCACTTTTCTTTAGCAGAAGGCTCACCGCACTTTTTACAGAAATTTATTTTCCCATCTTTAAATTTCTCTTTCAATTTAGGAAGAATATCCAAAAAAGAATTGGCAATTGCATGTTTTGTCCCTTCATTTTTCAATTCAAAATTATTCAGCATATCTCTTACTTGAGCACGATAGCTTTTTAGGATATTGGGGCATTCAGTAAAATTATCCAGTAAATTATTAACAAAAGCGTAAGTTGCAACTTCCTTTTCTGCGCATAAATATAACGGCTTAATGCGCTGGACAAAATTTTTGTTATCCTTAACTCCTGATTTCGGTCCTAAACGCGCGGAAGCTTGAATATTATTTTTGAACTGGTTCATTAGAATGCTTTGTGTTTCATCATCCAGATTGTGGCCAGTCGCTAGTTTTGTAAATTTTAATTCTTTAGATTTCTTGTTCAATAAGTATCTTCTAAAAATTCCGCAAATAGTGCATGGTTTTACATCAAGAGTTTTAAGCATATCATCTAATGATATTCCAAATTCTTCTTCAAAAGAATATATTTTCAATGGAACTTTGTTTTTTTTGCAGAATTTTTTTGCTATTTCTGTTGTTTTGCCTCTATATCCTTTAATACCTTCATCTATTAAGATGGCCGTTAATTTTATTTTTTTATTTTGTTTTGATAATTTATTAAGAAGATGTAATAATGTTAAAGAATCCTTGCCACCAGATAAAGCAATGCCTAAATTTTCTTCCTTGCCAATTAAATCAAACTGCCTTATTGTCTTGAATACTTTGTTTTCAAAATATTCGGTAAAATGTGTATTGCAGAGCTTTTTTCCTGCAGGTAATTTAATAATTGGCTTTTGTTTGCAGCAGTTCTTATTATTGTTTTTCATTTTTTTCTTCTCATCAATACATTTAACATAAGATGATCGGGTTTCTGAATAAGCATTGTTTCATTCATTGAAATTATTTTAAAATTTTTTGAGAATAAATCTTTAATTTCATCTTCCCTGAAATAATGGTCATAATGATTTTCATGCTCAAAAAAATTCCTTGTTTTGTTCTTTATTCTTAAGTCATTAGCGCTAAATTCTGCAAGAATAAAAAAGCCTTTAGTCTTAAGCGCATTTAAAATATTTTTTAAGTAGATATTCCAATCTTCCGGCTTAATATGGCCAAGAACACTCCAGTCAATAATAATATCAAAAAAATTTTTTGGAAAATCCAATTTGAATGCATCCATTACCTTGAAATTAGCATTTTTAAGATTTTTTTCTTTTGCTGATTGTTTTGCTTCATCAACAGCCCTTTTTACATAATCTATTCCATATGCATTGAATCCTTTTTGAGCAAAAAATATAGTGTGCCTTCCCTGTCCGCATCCAAGGTCTAACACATTGCCCTCACTTAATGATTTTTTAATATATCCAAAAAATTTTACTAGTTGAGCATCTACTTCAAGAGGCCAACCATAGCCAGCTTTTAGCCTTTTATCTCCCAGAGCATAAGCTTTCTTAAATATTTTTTTTTGTTTTTTATATTTATCCGGATTCATTTTGTAATTTTATTGAATGCTGATCATGTTTATTGTTGCAGCAGTTCATTTAGCCCCCAGAAATAACGGAAATTATCTTAATATCATCTTTGTCATTCAATTTTTCATCTTCCAAGATGATATTATCATTTTTACTAACTATTACTGTTATAGGATTTATATTCATTTTTTCAAGCAAGTCTTTTACTGACATATTGCCATCTAATTCAATTGTTTTTTCTTTGTTTTCTCTGTCATAAAATACTTTGAGTTTCATTGGCTGAAGTAAAGATGTTTGGTTTATAAATGTTGAGCTAGAAGGTTGTGGTGTGTAAAGGGTTGTTTTAGGATAAAATGGGTAAATTGTTGTGTTATGGTTGTTTTTGATATTGTTTTTATTGATTAAATGATGTGTTTTTTAAATCTAAGAATATTTATTGAATAGAAAGGGCTCAACTAAAATTATTTTTTTCCATCAACAACATAATTAATGGTGAAATTTGCGTTGCCATCATTTAACGCATATATGTATTTCTTTTCATTTTGCCATGGATCTTTAGGACTAACACGAATATCAATGGCACCATTTCCATCTAAATCTGTTATATCTCTTGTTGTTGGAAAGCACCAAGTTCTTAGATCTCGAATTTCAGCTTTAGCGAAATACATATTTCCGTCCCCTCTGCTTAAAATTACATTAACCCGTGAAATAACACTATGTCGTTTTCTCACAAATTCAATCGTATCAGGTATACCATCGCCATTCAAATCGACGTTTGAGTGAAGTTCATGTTCGCCCTGATCAGATGCATACATTGAAGCTACTATTCCAGTTGGTAGACAAGTTGCTGCTAGTAAACACCATCCTAACTTCCTGTTACTCATCTTTATACTCGGCATAATGGTTCGGGGGAGAGGATCAATACATAAAGCTTTCTATTTTTTTACTTTCTAGTACTCAAAACACTATTTAAACTAAAATTATTAGCCTTTTGTTCTTCGCTTAAGCCCATACCTTAAACAATTTCATTACAATCTATACTCACGGACAAAAATAATTATGCAGCGGAAAGCAACAGAATAATTGAACCGCTTTCCTGGGTTTCCTTACAGAAACCAATAGTTGTCCGTTTGTAATATGTCGGAAATTGCAAAAATAAATTACAAATTGTTACAATTTCCGAGCATGCTCAAAAACCATTTATCAATTATTGTAAATTGTGGTTTTTGACAAGTAAAAGACATATTTATGTCTAAAAATTTATGTCTTTTACTATATAATAATATAAGAAATCTATTTTTTTAGAGGGCTAATAAGCTTTTTATAACTTACTTTGGTCAACTTTTATATGGTGCAGCTCTATTCCAAGTTTCTTTGCAACATCGAATATTCTTTCATCTCTATAGAATTCTCCGTAATATATTTTTTTGATGTTTGCATTAGCCAGCATTTTAAAGCAGAACCAGCATGGGCTTGCAGTTATGTAAATCTCAGCGCCATTAATCATGACTCCGTTTTTAGCAGCCTGCAAAACAGCATTAGCTTCTGCATGTATTGTAGCAACACAATGATCGTTTTCCATCATATGACCAGCTTCATCGCAATGGGGCATTCCCCTGATGCTGCCATTATAGCCTGTAGATAGAATTGTTTTATCTTTAACAATAACAGCACCAATATGTTTCCTGTCGCAAGTGCTTCTTGTAGCTACCTCTTTTGCTATATTCATGAAATAATCTTCCCATTTAGCTCTTGTCATCTTCAATAAATCAAATTTTTGTCTGATTATTATAGTTTGCTGTTTTAAAATTTTATTTTTCCTAACTCTGCAAGTAAACCATCAATCTTTTTATATAATTTTTCTAAAGAACCTTCATTTGCAATAACTTTTCCAGATAAAGCAAATGTAGCATCTAATTGCTGGTTTGTGTCGCTTTGTATATTTTCTCTTTCTTCCTGTTCTTTGAACTCTTCCAGTGTTTTTGCATCTCCTGTCCTGTTTCTTTCTAAAAGCCTTTCAAATCTTAATTCAATTGGAGCGTCTATACCTATTAATAAGAAATTTTTGTTTTTCATTAACTCCTTAGCTTCAAAAGGGCTTCTTATGCTGTCTATAACAAACTTTTTGTTTGCATCATTTTCTATTTTATTATTAATTTTTTCAGCAAGATATTGTGGACCATGTTTTTGCCTTAATTTATTGCCTAATCTGATTAAATTGTCTCTTGCATGATCTACTCCAAGTTTTGTAGCTTCTTCCCTTAAAGCATCAGAAAGAGAATAGTAAACAAAACCTTTTTTTTGCAAATAATCAGCAGCTTCTCCTTTTCCAGATGCATTTTTTCCTGTTAGACCGATGATCATTTTTTTTGTAGCTTTTCAAGCTCTTCCCCAAACCTTTCAAGATCCTCGAATTCAAGATAAACAGAAGCAAAACGTATGTAAGCAACCTTGTCCAGAGATTTTAGCTTTCGCATTACTAATTTTCCAATAACTTTGCTGTCAACTTCTACTGTGTCTCTTTTCCTTAAATCTGACTCAACCACATCTACTAACTTCTCAATCTTTTCCATGCTTATGGATCTTTTTTCACATGCCCTTAATATTCCATCAACGAGTTTTTGTCTGTTAAATTTTTCTCTTCCACTGCTTTTTTTAACTACAATAATGTCCGCTTCCTCAACTCTTTCATAAGTTGTAAAACGCTTGCTGCATTTTAAGCACTCCCTTCTTCTTCTAGTAGCTTCTAGGTCTTCAGTCTCTCTTTTATCAATTACTTTTGTTTCCTCTTTATTGCAATAAGGGCATTTCATAAAAGAAAGGACATTATAACTCATTATTAAGTTTTTGTTTTTAAATATACCCAATAATAAAAAATTTCAATTTAAAAATTAAAACAATAATCAATATTAAACTAATTAAAAAATAAAAATTGATGAAAAATAATTTAAAATTGAAAATAAGTTAAAAAGTAAAATCAATGAAAATTAACCTTAAAAATAATAAAAAAGTAAATCAAATAATAAATAATATAAATGAAATCTAATTGTGAATAAAAAATGGGTAAAAAACTAAATATTGGCGGTCAAGCGGTTATGGAAGGCCTGATGATTAGAAGTCCAAGATATAATGTTATTGGTGTAAGGAAAAAGAAGAAAATTATCTTGAAAAAAGAGAAAATAAAGCAGAGAAAAGGGAAATTCTATAAGTTGTTTATTATTAGGGGATTTTTTAATTTGGTTGATATGCTTGCTCTTGGGATGAGATCATTAATGTGGTCTGCTGACCAGCAGCTTGAAGAGGAAGATGAAAAAATAAGCAAAAAAGAAATGACATTTAGCGTGATTTTTGCTATATTGTTTGGCGTAGGTTTATTTATTTTATTGCCGTATGTTGCCACTAATCTTATTGGTTTTTATGAAGAATCTCAACCGTTATTGTTTAACTTTATTGATGGCATAATAAAAATTGGAATTCTTTTATTATATATTCTGGGAATTTCCTTGTTAAAGGATGTGAAACGGCTGTTCCAATATCATGGAGCAGAGCATAAAGCCGTGCATTGTTATGAAAAAGGAGAGAAATTAACTATTGAGAATGCAAGGAAATACTCTACCTTACATGCAAGATGCGGAACAGCATTCATCATGATTGTCGTAGTTATAGCCCTACTTGTTTTTTCAATAATAACACCCATTATATTGATGCTTTTTCCCCAATTATTAAACATGCATGCTGTTCCAAGAAGAATTATTTTAATTTTAATCAGGCTTTCTTTGTTACCCTTAATAGCGGGAATAGCTTATGAATTTCTAAAGTTTAGCGCAAAGCATGAAAAAAACAGGATTATAAAAATATTAATATGGCCGGGATTGTTTTTACAGAAAATAACAACAAAAGAGCCAACAATAAAGCAAATAGAAGTGGCAATAGAGGTTGTAAAGAAGGTATTACAACTAGAAAAACGAGAAAATTCAAAAAATGAATTTTCTGGTGTTCATAGATAAAAAAGTCTATGAACAAAGGAAAAATATTTAAATAACTGGGGCATATTTACTGTATAATAATAAAAATTCGGAGGTATAAAAATGAAGTTATTTTATGCATTTGTTCTTAGTTTGATGGTATTAGTTAGTGCGTGTACTCAACAAGCACCAGAAGTACAACCAGAACCAACTCCGCAGCCAGAAGTACAACCTACACCAGAAGTTGTTGAAGTTGTGGAAGAGGAACCAGAAGAGGTTATTGAAGTTGTAGAACCAGTTGCAACAACAAACGAGGTAAGAATTGTTGGGACTGAAGGCTTTGAGCCAGAAGAACTGTCAATTGTAACAGGCTCTGCAGTAACGTGGATAAATGACGGCGATAGAAGAGCCGCAGTTATAATATTTAAGGATGGCAGGTCTTATGTAAATAGCCCCCCAATAGACTCTGAAGGAAAATTTGAGCACGAATTTAATGAAGTAGGCTCATATGAGTTTTGGCTGAATATCGCTTATGGAGTAATTGATGGGAAGATTATTGTAGAATAAATTCTTTATTTTTTTTTTATTTTTATTAAAACTCAGATAGACTTTTTTGTATTTTAGCGCTTTTAGTTTCTTTTTTATCTGTTACATTTTTTGAGAATAACGGCTGGCCATAAACACCATCAAATCCGGGTTTTATTTTTATTTTTCCCTCTCTGTTTAGGATTATAGCATCTGCAATTTTTTCATCTGTATATTTAATTAAATCTTCTTTTTTGGCTTCTAATAAGACATCGAATTCTGATTCAAAATTATTAATTAAATTATAGTATTCTTTCCATATTTTTTGTGTTGCAACATTACTTCCTAAGAGTTCTGCAAGAATTTCTGATAATGGTATTAACGATTTAAATGGAACTGCATTTTTTGGTTTGAATCCTTCTTCCCTGTCTGCAAGTTCTTCTATACGATGCAAGACTCCTATTGTTAGGTTTCTTTTGCATTTAGGGCATATATTCTTGTTTTTTAGGGCTTCTTTTGGTTCCATACAGATGTTGCATGCCCTATGACCATCCAGATGGTATTTACCGTAATTTGGGTCTACTTCTATAGTTTCAACAAATCCTTTTCTTTTTCTTATCGCATTTATCAGGTTATCATAAGTTAATTCCATATCAAAAATATTCGCTTCCCTGCCAATGCGCCATGGCCAGAAGCTATGAGAATCTGAGTTGCTGATTAATGTGTATTTATCTAGTTGGGAAAGACGCCAGTTCATTGAAGGATCCGAGCTTAATCCTGTTTCTAGAGCATATATATGCTTTGTTTGGTCTTTATAGCATTCTTCAATACTGTTAAATCCCGACATTGATCCAAATAAAGAAAACCAAGGGGTCCATGCATGCGCTGGAATTATTTCTATTTTTTCGTCAATGTTTTTTAGCATTTCAACTAGTTCTATGCATGAAAATCCAAAAATTGGCCTTCCATCATAATCTAAACGGCCTTTTTTTAGTAATGTTTCTTGAATCTGGTCAACAACATCAAAACTTTTTGCCAGAATTACATTATGAATCCTTCTTCCTTTTCCATCTTGGGTATATATATTGGATACTTCTCCCTGCAAAACAAAATTAAATCCTGTTTTTGATTTTAGGATTCCAGAACCATCTTCTGTTAGTTCTTTTTTTAGCTCTTTAATCCATTCAGGATGAGTTAGGTCTCCGGTTCCCAGAAGATTTAATCCTTTAAGGTTTGCATACTTTTCTAAGTTTTCAATATTTATTGATTTGCTTGTTGCTCTGCTAAAGCGAGAATGCAGGTGCAGGTCTGAGATTATTTTCATTATGGTTTTTGGTTAAAGAACTATGTTTTTAATGTTTTCTAGAGATTCTTATTGAAATATTTTTTTATGTTATCTGGCCTTTATTGAATTTTTATTCTAATGGCTATTCTTTTTCCTGAACATACTGGTATGCAGAATGAGCAGCAACAACACCTTCCCCAACACCTGTTATTGCCTGTTTAAATCCAGAATCAACTATATCACCAGCTGCAAAGACACCTTTAACATTGGTTTTGCTGTCTCTGTCAATCATGATTTCTTTTTTTTCATTTATTTTAACACCTAATTTAACTGCAATATTGGATAGGGGGATGTGGCCTATTGCTCCAAAGACACCATTAACATCTAATTCTTTGCTTCCATTGTGTTCTTTATCCAAGATAACCTTATTTACCATTTTATCTCCTAAAATCTCAGTAACGTTGGTATTTGTTATGACTTCTATTTTTTTATTTTTTTCTACGAGCTTAAGGTTTATTGGCTCTGCTCTGATTTTATCTCCACGATAGATTATATCCACTTTTTTTGCATTTTGCGCCAATAGTAAAGCTTCCTTGGCTGCAGAATCTGAGCCACCAATTATAGCTACAATTTTATCCTTGTATAATGCGCCATCACATAAAGCGCAATAATGAACACCTTTGTTTTTAAATTCTTTAGCACCTTTCATTGTAAGTTGTCTCCATTTAGCTCCTGTTGCAAAGATTATTGTTTTTGAATTGTATGATGATTTTTCAGTTTTTACAATAAAATTATTTTTATTTTTACTTGCATCTATAACTTTTTCTTCTTTTATTTCTGCATCATAATCTTTTGCATGCTCTTCTATTTTTTGCGCTAATTCCATTCCAGTAAGCTTCTTGAATCCAGGATAGTTTTCAACTGTGTCTGTTAAGGTTATAACACCTCCAATAGGAAGCTCCAGTTCAGAAGTTGCTCCAAAGACTATTGTTTTCATGTTTAATCTTCCAGTGTACATTGCAGTAGCTAGTCCAGTAACTCCAGCTCCAATAATTATAATATCATACATTTCAGCCATTTTAGATAAATTCCAATTATTTCTATTTTGTTTAGTTAGATTAATTTGTTAATAAATCTTTCCTTTAAGTGCCTAAATCCGACAGATTTAAAAATATCTATACTTTAGTTTATACTTATGGCAAATTCAGCATTGTTAAGGTCAATGGATAAGAGAGCAATCAATGAATTTAGAAAAGACTTATTGGGGATGTTAAGAGTTGGAAAGGAACTAGATAGGCATTATGGAGAATCTAATCTAGATGTTATGGATGACATAAAAAAGTTTGATTCTTTAATCAAGAGCTTTAACAAAAAATATAAAAATTTGATGTTGAGATTAGTGAAAAAAACTGATAGCATAGAATTAAAATTATTATTGAATGAAAAGAGCGCAAGGGATGCTTTTGAAAATTCAGCTTCAAAAATTATAGGGCTGCAATCAGTAGGAGCATCTGGTTTTGGGACTGCTATTGTTTCAGATTCCGAAGGATTTAGTGCAGAGCTTGGTAAGATTAAGGATAAATTGTGTGTAACGTATTATAATCCTCAAACAGGAACAAGCAAGGTTTTTCTGCAGTATGATAAAAAATCAAAGAAAATAGAGCTTGTTTATGAGTTAGAAGAGATTGAGATTGAGCCTAGCGCTGAGTTCCAGATAGCTGCTTATTATGCTTTAAATGAGGAATACAATAAAAAAATTAAGTTAGCAAATGAGGCAGCTACTTTAGGATTTCCATTTATTCCAGACCATAATGTTAGATCAGATTATTTTCATAAGTTTGATCCGGATATAAGCGAGTAGGGTTAGAATTCTTAATTTTTATCTCAAATTTCAAAAGATTTAAATAATTGGTTACTAATAGTTATTATTGGTTACTATGGGAGTAATAAAAATCGATGATGAGCTTCTGAGAAAGATTAAAGCCTATATTAAAGAAGGTGATAATAGATTTAATTTTCCTACTGTAAAGACTTTTGTAGATAAAGTAATTCATGCACATTTGAAAAAACTGGAAAAAAATGAAAAATAGGAAAGGGCAAATAGCTATTTTCATCTTATTTGGAATAGTTATTTTAATTGCTGTAAGCCTGGTGTTTTATATTAAAGGAAAAGATGCGCAAGAAACTTCGGAAATACCAAAGGCAACTGAGTTGTCATTTAGCGCTGTTCCAATAAAAAATTATGTAGAATCATGTATTAAATCTGTCGGAGAAGATGCTATAGAATTTGTTGGAGAGAGAGGAGGTTACCTTGAATTACCTGAGCTTTCTACAAATGATTACTTCATAAAATTTCCTTATTATTTTTATGAAAATATAGATGTAATGCCTTCTAAAGAAAAAATTGAAGAAGAAATCTCTAAATATGTGGATGAAATGCTATTCTCTTGCTTTCAAGATTTTATAGATTTTAAACAACAAGGCTTTGATATTGAGCAAGAAAATTCCACAACTAAAACAATTATTAAACAAAATCAAGTTGCATTTGATGTTTCTTTACCTTTAACTATCAAAAAAGGAGATAGTGAAACTACAATTGCAAAATTTAGCAATTCTGTTACCTCAAGACTAAATACAATCTATAAGGTTTCTACACAAATAACAAATATACAAATGAGAGATCTTAATGCTATTTGCCTGAGTTGCTTGTTAAATTTAAGTATTGAAAATGAGCTATATATTAATCTGAACAGAATAGGAAATGGCACAATATTATTTATAATCACAGGTAATTCTTCAAAGGTTGATGATTTACCTTCTACATTCATATTTGCAAACAAATATACAGAATATTCTTGCGGTAACTTGCCAATTGATGCAGATGTCAGTTTTTTACAATCCTGTATAGACCAACAAATAGAAGAAACTGGCTATAAATTTTATGTTGAAGGTATTCCTAATATGCGTGCTTTTGTTAATGAAAGTTTTAATTACAAAATTAATGCAGTAGGTTTGGATTTGTCTTTTATTGATCATACACCTTTATTTGATATTGATGAAAAAACAGGTTTGATTAGTTTTAGTCCAACAAAAGAAGATATTGGAAACCACAGTATTTGGTTTTATGTAAAGGATGGATTGGGAAATGAAAAATACAGTGATTTTAATTTAGAAATTAATGAAAATGAATAAAAAAATAATTATTGTAATTATGATTGTATTGTTTACAAATTTAGTTTATGCTAAATGCCCTTCTGATTGTCCAGAAGGATTTAATTTAGAATCGGGTGATTACTCTTTGATTGATAATTGGAGGGGGGTAAAAATGTCCGATATACCCCTTAATAGAATTAAAGATGTTCCTCCAGATAAATTAGGATATAATGAATTAGATATACAACAAAGACTACAAATGACTCCAAATCAAATTGCTGAAAATTTTAATAATATAGAAGATTTAACTAGAGATGTTGATAAATCAAAAGCAGAAATAGCAATCAAGCAAAAATATTCTGTTAATGTTGATTTAGGGAAAGGCGCAGCATTCAAAAATGGAGTTCTTAGGGCAACTTATGAACAAAAAGGTCATGTATCTCTTTCTGGTGGTAATTATAAAGATGGTATATTGATCATTGATAAAGATGGAATTATAAAGTTTATTCCAAATAAAGATAAAAAAACAGTAAAAATTCCAAAAACTGATTCTGTTGCAGTTGATACTCAAGGAAGAGACATAATCTTAGAAACTCCATCAGGAGCCGAAACCCCTCTAAATGGAGTTGTAATTTGTAAAGACAGAGTATGTTTTAAACCACCTGATAAGGAAGCAACTATTGGAAAAACTAAGTTTCTAAAAACCGATAAACCAGTATATCTTTATCTGAATGATCCAAATTTTAATCCTGAAGATCATGAAAAAGAGAATTATTATCATACAAATGATGGAGAAGAATCAATACATAGTGCAGAATCTGGAGAAGATGGTGCAGAAGGTGGAAGAGTACCTGTTAGATTTCTCCCAGGACATAAGCTGCTCGATGTTTGTGAAAAATGCCTTTTAAGAGTAAGTGTTGAAAATGGAGATGGAATAGTTATTAAACAAATAATTGTTAAGGAAGATGATGGAAAAACCATTAAAAAAGGAGATATTTTGCATAAAAGCTCTGAAAATGGTGTGACTAAGGTAACAAATGATGGATTAATTTACGAATTTAATAAAGATAAAATAGAAATATTTCCAGTAAGAAAACTATCCTATAAGGATTTAAAATCTGGAGAAATTCAACCGGTTTCTCTTCAAATGAGGTCTGATTCTATTAAGATATTGAATAAATTAGCTGTAGATTCTTCAGCTAAGCTTTCTTTGATTTCAAATGATGGAGAAGAAAGAGTTGTTTTTGAAAAACAAGGTTATCCAAAACAATTATTAGATATGAAACAAGAAGAAATAGATAAATTAATCGAAGATGTTAATAAAGCTTCTGGAGAATATCCACTTAGTGCATTACGTGCTCTTCCTGCCGCATTACAAGCTGGATTAACTCCAGAACAAACAGTTGATGTA
>NYYQ01000074.1 GCA_002686855.1 Candidatus Woesearchaeota archaeon
CTCAAAACCCTTTAAAAAATTCTTTTTACGCATCTCATGCCATCCAAGATTGAATTTGACCCTACTATCTAATTCTAAAGTTTTTAAAATTTCTTCAGCCTCATCATACCTGCCAAGCATACTTAAATATGCAGAAAGTTCAAGTGCGTATTCTCTGTTATCTTTATTTTTTTCATACAATTCTCGAACCAATTTTTCAGCCTTTTCAAGATTTGCTAATGAGTGATAGCATTTAGCAAGATTAAACTTAAGCCCGTCATTATCTGGTGAAAGTTCTGCTAACTTTTCAGCTATATAAGTTGCTTCTTCAAATTTATTTTGTCGATATAAAGCGCCTGCAAGCAGATTAGCTATTTCAACATCTTTAGGATTTTGTTTTAAATAAACCTTTGATAATTCAATCCCTGCATTATTTTCTTTTTGATTAAATAATCGAAAGATTAATTCCTTCATTTTCTCAAGATCGGATTCAAAAAATTAATAACTTCTTTCACACATTCATTGACAGTTTTTTCTTCTGTATCTAACACAATATCGGCATTTTTCGGCTCTTCAAAAGGGTCATTGATTCCTGTAAAGTTTTTTATTTCGCCTTTTTCTGCCTTCACATACATGCCTTTCTCATCTCTTTTCTTGCACGTTTCTAAAGATGCTTTTACATAGACTTCAATGAATGCAGAATCTTTTTCCAATTCATTCCTTACATTCTTCCTTATCGATTCATAAGGGGTGATAAAAGATGACAACACTATAACTCCATTCCTGGCCAATAATTTCGCAAGAAAAGTTGCCCTCCTTAAGTTTTCCATCCTGTCTTCCTTTGAGAATCCCAAATCTTTTGTAATGGTGCTCCTTAAAATATCCCCATCAAGCCTTTCAACCATCATATCTTTTTTTTTCAGGATGTCAAAAACAGCATTAGCAATTGTGCTTTTTCCAGAACATGGCAACCCTGTAAACCACACCACAATACCTTTTTTGAATAAATAGTCTTCCAAAACTTTATCAGTTCCCTTAGGAACCATTTCTCTCCATGAATTGTCTCCTTTCTCAATACTCTCCCGCAGGGAAGTAGCAGAAATCTGTTTTGTATCATTAGGCACGTCAATTTCATTGACTTCATAGCCTACATCACGGCCATAATTTAAGCTTTCAATATCATCAACAATTTCAACTTTTGCATCAACTTTTAGGTTAGCCATGCAGGCTTCAACCATTCTCTTCCTAAGTTCTGCAGGGTAAAGATCATAATGGGTATCTCTTACTAGAACGAGTAAAGGTATATTTTCTTCTATTTTCTTTTTCATTATAGCGAGATGTCCATTATGAAACGGACAAAATCTCCCAACAAATAATGCTCTTTTTGTCATTTTGTTTCAAGTAGAAACCAGTTTACGTTTAAAAAATTAACTGGAATAGCGGTTATTGCCAAAAACATTATTTACATTTTCTCAATAGTATGACGTTTTCCCAAAACATTTTTACCTATTCCATCTATTTTTTCTTGAGGAATTCCAAGTTCATTACAACTTCGCTTAAGAAGTTTTTCTATTGTTTCATCCCATGCTTTTCCTTCAATTATAAAACTTTTAGATCTATCATTAATTCTTAATGCATTTACTGAAGCAGATAAACAATTAGGCCAATTTTCAATTTCACCCATCTTCTCAGCTAGAAATACCCAAGGTTCACGTTCACCAGGAGATTCTGTAGCTGAACGATATAAAAAACCTATTACTACATCAATACTCATATTGAGCTGTTCAGCTGACCTTGCTAAAATTCTTAGCGCAAAACTACGCTGACTAAAATCACATGAATTAGGAATTCCAAGAAATTTTTCAAGATAATTAAAAGCCTCTTTATAATCACCTATATCAAAATATTCACAGCCAATAAAATATAGGTATCTAGGTTCATTTGGCTCTTCATTAGCAATCTTTTTAAGAGCAGGTAAGTAACGTCCTGGTTTTTTTTCTTTTTTAGGCAAATGTTGAATTGTTAATTTATCAGTGTAATATTCCTCATGAAAATCAAAAGGCCTTAATATTTCATGAACAGCATATTTCCAATAATATGCATGGCGCGCATGTATTCTATGCCCATTCATTAATTTTTCAGGAATATCACTATTTTCTTTTAATTTAGCTATAAATGGATATCTCAACATGGTTGTGCTTGATTTCCATGCTTTTTCTAATGCTTGTCTCCAACCAGGCAATAAAATCTCATCCATATCTAATGCAATGCATACATCAACATCCTCTGGTACATTTTTAAGGCTATCATTTCTCGCAGTATCAAAACGCCAAGGTTCAATTTTAGTTTTATAAACTTTCACACCATTTTCTTCTAATATTTCAATTGTTTTGTCAGTACTTCCAGTATCTGTTACAATACGATAATCAGCTTCTTTAGAACATTCTGTCCAACTTTTTGCAACAGCTTCTTCATTTTTTGAAATTGCATAAACAGCTATTTTCATTTTTTTAGGTATACCTTGCTGATTAAATGCTTAAATGGCAAATCTTCTATTTCCACGAATTTTTCTTCAGTAAGCTTTGCGACATTTTTTCCATCATCCCTCCACTTGACAAAATTAGAATCAAGGCTTTTAGTTGGGAGGAAGCGCTTATTTTCGTTAAGCAAGTAAAAAAATCCCTCATTTCTTAAGGCATAATGGATCAAAGCTATATCCTGCCGTGGATTTAAGCTATGTTGCAATACTAAAATAGAAAAAGCAGCATCAAACTTTAAACCAGTCTCTATTAATTTTTTCAGATTACGGACTGAACAAGGGGTAAAATTTTTAGAATCCACATAATCATTGGACAATTTAAGCATGTTTGGGCTTGAATCGACACCTATTATGGTGCAATCTGTTTGCTTAATCAATTCCTTAGCTATCCTTCCAATCCCGCAGCCATAATCAAGCAATATGCTGTCTTTAGTCACTGAAAATGCTTTAATGAGTTTTTCTACGCTCAATTTAGTTTCTATATCCCATTTATTTTCATCATTTTCATCAGTTAATATGGAATTTTTAGCCTGTTCCAGATTCTGAACCGAAAAAACTTCAGGATAATAAGCTGAATTTGCAGATGTTTTTGTTTTTTCCGTTGATTGTTTAGATATCCCTTTTTCTAACTTTTCCTTAATTTTTTCAAAAGGAGCAGTCCAATCTCCATATTTTTCCTGCCTGAATAAAGTAACACTGTCATAATAAGGGGTTTTTTCCCCAGGCAAAGCCCAGAGATAATACGGAAGAATAGGTGTTATGATCCATGTTTTTATGCCCATTGCCCCTGCCAGATGAGCAACAGATGTGCAGGATGAAATTACTAAATCACATTTATTAATAGCTTCTTTAGTATTTCCCCAAGTATCCAAAGGCACTTTATTTACCCATTCTGGTCGTTCATCCTCCCCTTTGCCTTTCTGCAAGGAAATAAATTCAGCATCCGCATTTTTTACAGCATCAAAAAATAAATCAGATGGGAATACTCTATGCTGTTCATGCTCAAATTTAGGATTGCCTCTCCAACATAAGCCAATTCTTTTTCTTTTTTTTATATCAATAGTTATTGGGCAAGGAATATAAGGGCTCCCATTCAAATCCTTATATTCATAACCAAGTGGAACTACAGCTGACATTGATGGCACCCAAGCATCATGATAAGTTCCTAAAGCTGCTTCATGTTGTACAACAGATGAAACTCCTTCAACCATTGTAAATAATGGCGCTAATTCACCAGAACAGGAAACAATTACTTTATTTCCTCTTGCTGCAATATCTTTTGCAAAACGAACCCCATTAATCTGATCACCTAAACCCCCTTCAAGATTCAATAAAACATGACCTGCTTTATCTCCATTCCAGATTGGTTGTCCAGTTCCAATATGCCTGTTGCCAAATACATCTTCATTTCTTCCCCTATCAAGTAACTTATGGCCTTCTTGTAATCTGCCTTGCTTCAATAAATACCATCCCCTGTTGAATGCAGCTCGGTCATCATTTGGACGTTCTTTTTCAAGCTGCTGCGCTATCTTCCAGCCTTTTTCAAAATCTCCGCGTAACCCTGCCTCAAGTTGAAGGTCGATTAACTGAGGTTTACGCTCTGGTTCAGGCTTATCCAACCAAAATTCTCCGCCTTGATAATGTTCCCATTGTTCCCCCAAAATGTCTTTTGCGCTATATTCTTGTTTTTTGAGAGAAGGCCTAATATCGTGCAACCCTTTAATATTCCATGCCTCTTCATCCTTCTCTTTTAATGGATTTTCAATATTTTCAAAGAAATGCTTAAATCGTTTAATTCCCAGGAAATCAACAATACGATCAAGCTCAATCTGAGGCTGGCTGACTATATTATCATATTCGACAAATAGGATATTATCAGGATCAGCTTCCCAAGCAGCCTTAAGTGTTCGATAAGATGAAAACAAATGATTAGCTAACTGGCTTTTACGGCAAAAATTTCTAATGTCTTCTGGTTTTACGAGCTTAGCAAAAGACGCAAGGCATTCCGCAATCGGCCTTGCTGTAGCAATAATTTTTGGAGGCTTGCCAAGCACCTTTTCCATAGTTTTCATAATCTGCGGCGCTGGCCAACCTCGGCTTTTATCTATGATAATTGATTCATTCTTATCAGCATATTTCGCATCTGCTATAGCTCTTAAAATACGGATGACTTCGTCTTTACTGGAACCTTGCGCTTTTGTGGTTGGATTTCGTTCCCATGTCTGGACTGCTGCTCCCATAATATCAATCAATCCAGAGGTAGCAGATACAAAAGTATCAGGACGTTGGGATAGCAATGCGCCTAACAAAGTCGATCCAGACCTGGGAAGACCTGATAAAAAACATAACATTATTCAATAACACCCCCAAAATCGAATATTAAAAAGATTTTTAGTTAAAAAGTATTTTTGACATTTCCAACTATTGTCGTTTGTAAATCCTTTTTACTTATTAAATCAAGCCAATTTTTTTTAAATATTCCCTCGAATTTCTCTTGAAATTCTTTTCTGTTCCAAACATATTTTTGAAAAGGCTGGAACTGCCATGCAATTGGCTTTCAATCAATATTTTTTGTTGCTGAAAAAAAGAATTGTTATTCTTTAATTTGTTAGCATATATTTCTATGTAATCCAGGTCTTTTTTTGGTATCATCTTAATTCATCTTTTATTATGAATTCATATTCTTTAAACTTTTCTTTTTTTAATATATCTGAAAAAAATATTCTTAAATGCTTTGCATCTTCTAAATCCTTTTTCCCTGCAAGTATTATCTCTTTATAAAGTATTTCAAACTCTAGTGGGGGGATTTTGAAATCAAAATCTTTTATTCTTATTTTTTGGGGGTTTTTAAACTCAAAAGATTTTGCTTTTTTTGAATCATCAAATGGAATTAATTCCATGTTTGGGAAAATTTCATTTGTTTTTGCAAACCTTATGGAATCTAAGTTTTTGATGTAATTATAGGTTTCATCATCTGTATCTCCTTGATAACACCAAAATCCATTTTTTTGCAAATCAATAAATAAATTTTTAAAATTTTCTTGATTCATCAATGGGATTATGCAGTCAATGTCTTCTGTTCCTCTTGTTCTTCCAGTTGAAATGCTTACAAAGCCGCTAACAATTAAATAATCTGAATGTTTTTTTAATATATCTAAAAATTCTTTTACAAATAAATCTAGTTTTGTTAATTCTCTTTGAACAATAATCTCATTTTCCTTAATTATATATCCTTTCTTTGATTCATCCATGTTATTGTATAATTCAGGATTTTAATGAATTAACTCTAGAAATTCATCTCTAGTCAAACCTGCTTGTCTTATAATAGCTCTTAAAGTTCCTTTAGAAATTTCTCTATGGTTTGGAACAGTTAATCTTCTATGTGGAGCTTTTTTCTGGCGTAAAATTAGATGACTTCCAGTTTGATGATCAATCTCATAACCTAACTTTGAAAGTGATTTTACTACTTTCGTTCCAGATAATAGTGGAAGCTTAATTGTTTTTACACCTCTATAATCTCTTCATCAATAGAGGGAGGAATCGGATCATTATGTTTTTTAAGGCTTTCTAGATAACCTTTCATAGCATCTTTAATATTTTTTATTGCTTCCACTCTATTTTTCCCCTGAGAAACACATCCAGGAAGGGTCGGACATTCAGCTACAAAAACACCATCTTCATCCTGCTCCATGATTATCCTAAATTTCATCCTGTTCGTCTATTAAATAAGTATATTTTAGAATATTTAAAATTGTTGGTTTTTTGAGATGAGTTGAAATAGGCAAGGGAAATAATTTTGGGATAACACACCTTTAGCCACATAATTTTACTAAGAAAACAACACAATATTACTCGTCATTGGGCCACATAATATTACTGGAAAAATGGCAGTGTAAGGGCTAAGATGGGTGGATTTTTGGGTTTGAGGGGTTTGCATCTGTGTTGTCACATGCATGTTTAATCCAAATCTCATCGGAGGGTGAGGAGGTCGCTAAATTAACCTATCAGTTCAACCTTAAAGGATTTAGGGCCTAAAGCTTCAGTTTTAACTTCTTTACCGATTTTTGCGCCAAACTCCGCCAGCTTATCTGGAAATGTAAGCCCCATAGAATTTCCTATTTTGATAATCTTCCTCCTTGAATCGATAATTTGGTGGAATTGCTTCAGCTTCGCATATCTCTCTGCTTGTCCCTTTGTTAAAGTTGTAAAATTACATTTAGGACAAACCATAGCTTCTGTCTCGATATGGTCAATCTTTGTTTTTTTCTCTGCCAAAATCTCTCCACAGTCGCATTTTATCTTCCTTTCTTTGGCCATGCTGTTTTCACCTCAATAAAATTTTTATGATATCTTGTAATTACAGTATACATAATCTTTTCTTTGCCAAAATATCTTTTAAAACAAAGTTTATTTGGTTTTTCACACTTTTCTTCAAATATTTTACCAGTTCTAACTGTTTCTTCAACTTTGCCTAAGTCAAGGTTCCAATATTCTTTCCTGTCAAATAAATGTGGATCAAATGTAATTTCGGCTTTTTTTCTGTTTAGCTTCTCATCCAACTCTTCTTTCCACATTATTAATTAACCTCTTTCTGTTATAACCTAAGTTATAACTCATATTTAAACTTTTTGATTTTTCAACTTATTTTTCCGCCATAAACACCATGCAAAGGAAAGAACTCATAATAATTATCTTCATCAAACCATGCTGCTTTGAAAAGTTTAAGCGGAAGATTTAGTTTTCTGGAAAGAGCTAATGCATAGATTGTAAGCTGTTCTATTGGCTGTTGTTTTTGAGCTTCTGGCTTATAATCCAAAATATGAATCAATCCGTTTCTTACTTGCAGTATATCAATATGACCTGTTATTGGTGTATGGTGAAGGCTTAATGGGAAGATAAAATTATGCTGGTTCCACTTTGCGTGGTGCCGAAAATCTTTGATTTTCGAGCATCTGTAATATCCAGCATCCCAATTTGTTAAATAAACAGGAATTTCTGTCGCTATGGTTGTTGAATCGTTGATTAAGAAGAAATTTTGTATTGCCTCGTGCCTTTGTTTGTTATTTTTTGCTAAATTTAAGGCTAAGCTTGTTAGCTTGTTTGCCAAATTATTTTTTGTTTGTTTTTTAATTTCTAAAGTTTCAAATTTTAATTGAGATGCTCTATTTTCATTCTTGTTTTTTTCTATTTCTTCTATTGTTTTTGTTTTTATGCCGTTGCTCTTTATTTTCTTTATTAGGAGGTTTTTATTGAAAATGTGGTGCGGAAATTTTTCTGTTGGGATTTTTTCTAGGTATTGTTTTATTGGCTCGTAGAATTTTGATATGTTTGTGAATTTATTGTCGTATAGTTTGTTTTTGAATAATAATTCTAGTTTTGCCTTGTGGATTTGGAATTTGTATGGAAGATTGTTGTGGAGAAATTCATGGGTATCTATTATTTCTTCTCTTGGGTATTGTTTTAATGATGCTTTTCTTAGTTTGTTAAAGGTTGTTATATGTTTGTATTCATTAATCCATTGGCTTATGGTTCTTTGTGGGACTTTAATTTTGAATTTTTGGGCTATTAGGTTTGAGGTTTGTTGTTGAGTATAGCCTAAGTTATAGAATGAAATAGAATTTAAGATTATGTTTGGTGTGTAGGTTTTATTTTTTAAATTTCTTTTGGTGAATATTTTACCGCATGATTTGCATACATATTGCTGAATTACTTGAAATTTGTTTCTTTTTAATCCTGCTTTTTTTGTTTTTATCGAATTGCATAGTGTGCAAGAACAATTTACCTGAGAAATCATTTTAGGCTTTTAGAAATATCTGCTATCTGTTTTTTAAGAATTGGCAGATCTTCTTTGATTATTCTCCAAATAATATCCAAATTAATTTTAAAATAAGCATGAATAATTATATCTCTTAGACCTGCAATTTTTTTCCACTCAGTTTCTTTGTACTGTTTTCTAAAATTTTTAGGGATATTCTTTGCGGCTTCACCTATGACTTCTAATCTTCTTACAGTAGCATCCTGCAAGTCCCTATCTTCTAAGAATCCCTTTTTCCTGCAATGCCCTATTGATTTTTCTATTAACTCAATATTTTCAATTATATACTTGAAAAAAGATAACTCTGTATAGTAGTGCAGAAGATTATCTTCATTATGAAGTCCATCTTTTTTCTGTATCCTAGAAATTCTATCCGAAGCAAAATCTGTATGTAGCGGAGCAAAATACAAAGTGGTAGAATTTCTATGATCTTCTAAAAATAAGCCAATATTTCTTTTCATATTAGTTTTATTTCTTCTTTTAAAATTTGGTTCTTTAATTGAGGATGGATATATTTATATGTAACTAAGTCAACTTTTTTGTGCAGTTTCTCTTCTAATTCAAGTTTCATTCCTATAAATTCAAGACCCATTCCAATAGGGGGCCGCACTAGCAAGTCTATGTCTGATTTTTTTTTATTTTCTCCTCTTGCATAGCTTCCAAAAATGCCTGCTTTAGCTATATTATGTTTTTTTAGAATTCTGACTATCTTGGGCTTTAATTTCTTCAATTCTTCTGATTGTATTTTTGGCATAACTATGGTATATTGGGTTAATATTATATAAAAGTTTTGATTTCTTCGTGTTATAGATAGCTAATATTACTAGCGATATTAGATGGCTAAATAGCTAATATTACTGGAAATGAAGGTGGCTGATTCTGCTAAGAATTCGAGGTTGCAAGGGCTGAGATGAGTGGATTTTGGGGTTTGAGGGGCTTTGTTGTGAGTTGATGAAAATATTAATTATAAATTAATAGAGACAAATTTGTTTAAAAGTATTGTTTTTATTAAATAATCTATTTGTAGGCTTTTCGGATGCCCCACATGCGGTTTTGTCCACCCGATACCATTAACCAATCTGTGTGGTGTTCAACTTGAACAGGTGAAGATTCGTTTTGGACAACACCATTTGGGATTGAGCCACTGTTATCCATTCCCCACATCCAAAGAGTTCCGTCAGTTTTTATGGCCGCATGAG
>NYYQ01000075.1 GCA_002686855.1 Candidatus Woesearchaeota archaeon
CCAGTAATAAGGACAATATCAATGTTTTTCTCTTCTTGAATAAATCGGCGAAATAAAAGACTCCATAGCTGGATAAAATATAAAGGAAAGGCAATGTTGAAATCAATAATCTCATTTCCTTGTGCGCAGCAAAGGTATAAGGAATAAATAGGAATAATAACAATGTGGCAAGAGATATTTTGTTTATTTCTGGTTTCCTGAAAATAAATATCAATCCAATGACGGAAAATAACACCAATATATTTTCCTTTACAAGACCAATAAAATAAAAATTAAATGGCTGATAAAAAATCCAGCCAGTGTATTTTGTCATAAAGGATTGCAGTAAAAAAGGATAGAATATATTACTATATAAAAAATAATTCAATATTAAATAAGGAATCATTGGAATAATGAAAAATAATGAAAAATCAAACAAAGATTTAATTGATTCTTTTTTCTTTGCAATAAAATAAGTCAATAATAAAAATAGCGGAATAAAAGCAAATATTTGGAAAAACCTAGTCATGAAAGCTATACCCAAAAACAAACCTGAAAAATTATATTTTTTACTTATAAAAAAATAGAACCCTAACAAAGTAAAAAAAGCTGATGGAATTTCTGTATACATAACATTGTTAAAAAGAAAAAATGTTTGAGATAAAGAAAGAAACAAAACAGCAACAACAGCAATTTTTTTGTCAAACAATTTATAAGCAATAAGATAGGTTAATATTAAAATACCCAAACTGAAAAGTATTACCAATAATTTACCAAAAAAAACATAATCCAAACCAATTTTCCAGAGAAATCCAAGCATTAATGGCCATATTAAAGGTCTGGATTCCTCCCAAAGGCCAACTTTACCAAAAGAAAATACATACTTCCCCATGCCAACATAAACAGAAGAATCCCACCATATGTCATGAGCAACAAACAAGGAAAATAATTTTAAAATAATGAATATTAAAAAAATCAATAGAAATGCCTTATGCTCTCTTAATAACTTCATTTTTAATAACAATAAAGAAATTATTATTTAACTCTTTCTAAGAACATAATGATAGATCCTTATAATCACAGAGCAGGTCTGTAAGCTGACCTTTATCATATAAACCACAGTGAGTCTCGTCTTCTATAACTATACATGGGTAAGATGTTATTTTGTAAAATAATCCAAGAGTCTTTATGGAAGGAAGGTCTAAATCAGAATCAAATGAAAATAGGGCTATTTCAGGGCCTATTTCCTTGTTTATATCAGTTAAAACAAAAGACTGGGCATCACAATCCGGGCAATCTTCCTTTTTCTTATAGAAAAATAATATAACTGTCCGGTTAAATTCACACCAATCTTTCATCTCCTTGAGCATTGAAAAATATAAAACTTCATTCCTGTTAAATTTTCTTTTCTGCTTGAGGTAGAAAGGGTCTGTAAGAAATCCTTCTGTGGCTTCTCTGTACCTGTCTATTTTTATCCCTGTATCCCATAATGTCCTGTCCAGATGAGCCAATGTGCTTTCCAAAGACAAGCAGCTCATTTCACTGCCAAAAACATCCGACATTAAGGAAAGGACCTGTATTTCCTGGTACTCATCCAGGATATCTTCCATCTTATCAATAACAATCTTTTCTCTTTGGCTGTTTAAAAAGAAATTAAGGGAATATATTGAAATAAAAAGTATTAATGTTATTATAGCTGCTGTAACAAATATTTTTTTATTTACCATCTCACTTTCCTCCTGAATAAAACAAGGAAGAATGAGGAAAGCCAGAAGAACTGATATAGGATAAACAACAGAAAATATCCAAAGTAAAGTGAAATTTTTTTAGCAGGACTGTTTCTTATGGCATTTAACCCAAATGTAACTATTGCTATCATACCTATTATCCCAGAGATGCCAAAAACAGCAAGGATACTTATCCCTAACAAATCAAGCTCCCAGGTTAGATTAGAGAAAAAATTGTAATTTGTAAGAGAATACAATGAGATATATTTTATGAGGTTGGAAATGGAAAGGTAAAAAAACAATAAAAAAAGCCCCAATCCAAATGTTATCAAGGCATAATTAAAAGGTATGAAATAGCCAAATAAACCTGATTTTTTCCTAAGCAGCATACCTTTATGCTGCCAAAGTGTCATTAATGCTCCTGAATACCACCTTCTTCTTTGCCTGTATAATCCCCTGAAGTTGTGCGGTGTTATAGTTTCAACACAAGTATTCATGCAATTAGCTATCTTATAGCCTGATTTGTGTATTCTATAAGCTATCTCCAAGTCTTCGGTGATGTTATTCACATCAAAGTTATCAATTTTTTCAAGAACAGACTTTCTGTAAATGGAAAAAGGCCCAGGAGTTACATGAATACAATCAAATAACGAGAATACCCTCAAAAATAACGAAAGACCCAATTTATACTCAAGCTGTATTATTTTTTGCAAAAAATTGTTAACATGCTTCACTTCAACAGAAACTGTGACAGCGCCTATCTCTTTATTCCTGAAATAAGGAACAATCTTTTTCAGTATATCTTTAGGGACAACCGAGTCAGCATCCATGCATGCAACATAGCTACCTTTAGCAATTGCAATACCCTGGTTTAAGCATGCTGCTTTTCCTTTATTTTTGGCATTGTCAATAAAAATAATGTTTGTTCCATCTGCATATTTAATCGCAACATCCTTGGTTTTGTCTGTACTTCCGTCATTTACAATTATTACCTCATACAGCTCTTTTGGATAATCAATTAATCTCAATGATTCTATAGAATCGGCAATCTTTTCTTCTTCATTATAAGCAGAGATAATTATGCTTACTCTAGACAATTTCTCATTATTTTCCAAAGCAGGAGAATCATAAAGTCTGTTTTTGTTTTTTAGCAGCGCCAGCAGGAAAACTATGATAAAATAAGTAGATAAAATCCATACAATCTGAACCAATACTACCTGAATAATGTTCATTTTATCCTTGAATGTTATATTCTTGTTTATATAAATAAGAAGGTATATTTAAAAAGCTTTATGTTTTTCTTTCATACTAATTAATACCTTTTTCTGGCAGAGGCACTCTTGCTATTAAGACCTGCATAATAATTAGAAAATAAATATTTACCTTTAAATTTTTTTATTTTCCTTTTACCTTAATAAAATCACCAAGTGTAAAAGATTCTACTTTTGCGCGCTTTAATGTTTCATGCTTTTCTTCATGTTCTTCCATTAATTTTATTCCAAGAAATTTTTCAATCTTAGTTGCAAGAGCTATTGATGGCTTGTAATGTCCTGATTCTAGCTGGTGTATTACTGATTCCTTTTCATTGATTTTTTTTGCAAGCTCTTTTTGCTTTAGATTCAGGTTTTCTCTTGCTTTTTTTATCTTTTCTGCATAATCATCTGTTATTATTTCCGTTATTTCTGTTTGAGTCTCAGTAATAATTTTTTGCTTTGGCTGATTAATTTCCTGTTGTATTGGAGCAATAACTTTTCCGAATTTGCTGCATTTGGTGCATACATTCAGCTCTGCGTCTTCTATTGTTGCCTTGTATAATTTTTCTTCAGAACCGCACATATCGCATTTCATCTAATCACCTATAATCTGGACAATAATATTTCTGTTATTCTTTGGTCCATCCAACTCAAATAGCATGCACCCTTGCCACGTACCAAGTTGTAATTCTCCATCTTTTATTGGAATGGTTTCAGAAGGACCTAATATTGTGGCTTTTATATGAGCATCAGCATTGCCATCTAACTTATCATGCTTCCAAACCCCGCTTTCTACAAGTTTGTTTAGGGCATCTATTGTGTCTAGGCAGATATTGTGATCAGCATTTTCATTTATTACTATGGCGGCAGTAGCGTGGCTTACGTAAATGTTGCACAGACCTTCTTTTACCTTTGATTTTTTTACAATAGAATCAACTTCTTGAGTTATATCTATCATTTCTTGCTTCTTAGAACTGGAAACAGTGATTATTTCCTGCATATATCCCCAGATACTTAATAATTTAAAATATTTTCTTTTTTAGCGAATGTTTAAAAATGGTGGTTGTTTATTTATGATTATGAAAGTAATTATTGTTACAGGGTCTGTAGGAACAGGAAAGACCACAATATCAAAGAAATCAGCCAATAAACTTAATTTTGATTATATAGATGTCAACAAAGTAATAAAAAAATATAATATTTCAGAAGGCTATGATTGGAAAAGGAAGAGCAAGATTATCGACATTAAAAAATTGAATAAGGTATTGATAAAGGAGATAGCCAATATTAAAGATTACAATAAAAAAATAAACAATAAAATAAAAAAATCAATAAAAACTAAAAACAATAATGAAAAATCAATAAAAATAATGAAAAATCAATTAAAGAATATAAAAGGAATAATAATCGATTCACATCTTTCACATTACCTGCCTAAGAAATATGTTGATTTGTGCATAGTTACTAAATGCGATTTAAAGATATTAGAAAAAAGATTGAAAAAGAGAAGATATAGCAAAGCTAAGATAAGAGAGAATTTAGATGCAGAGATATTCGATGTTTGTTTGAGCGAATCAAGAGAAGCTGGACATAAGACAATTGTTGTTGACACAACAAAATGTATAAAAAGAAATCTGTATTTCGTTCTTAAAAAGTTAAGTTAGGTGTAATAACATGGGACTAAATCCATTAGCTGAAGAATTAAATGAAAAAATAATGCAAGCAAATCCGAATGTAATGGGAATGCTTTCTGATAAGGGGAAGGCTATATTTTTCCCATATAAAGGAATTCTTGGGCAGAGTGCTGAAGCTAAAGGAAAGAAAATAAATGCTACTATTGGAATTGCTCTGGAAGATGATGGGAGTCCAATGAGGCTTAACTCAATAGCTTCTAATATTTCTTTAAATCCAAAAGATGTTTTTACTTATGCTTCTAGCTATGGCAAGCACGAGTTAAGGGAAAAATGGAAAGAGATGATCTATGAAAAAAATCCTTCCCTTAAAGATAAAGAAATAAGCTTGTCAGTTGTTACTAATGCTTTAACTCATGGATTAAGCATGGCAGGATATATGTTTGTGAATGAAGGAGATAAGGTAATAATCCCCGATATGATGTGGGGCAATTACAAGCTTGTTTTTGCAAATGCTTATGGGGCTGAAATAGAGCTATTTAACACTTTTAAGGATAATGGCTTTGATATTGAAAGCTTAAAGGAAAAGCTTAATGGGGAAAATGAAAAAAAGATTCTGGTTTTGAATTTTCCGAATAATCCTACAGGATATACTCCAACAGATGAAGAAGCTAAGCAAATAACTGAAATTATAAAAGAGAGCGCTGAAAAAGGAAATAAAATAATCGTTATTTGTGATGATGCATATTTTGGCTTAGTATTTGAGGAAGGTGTTTTTAAAGAGTCTATGTTTAGCTATCTTGCAGATATACATGAAAATGTTCTGGCTGTTAAGGCAGATGGAGCAACCAAGGAAGATTATGTATGGGGTTTCAGGACTGGTTTTATCACATATGGAATTAAATGCAGTGGAGATAAAAATGAATTGTATGAAGCTTTAGAAGCTAAGACGGCAGGTGCTGTAAGAGGAAGCATATCAAATGCTCCACATATCTCGCAATCTCTTGTCTTGAATGCATTTAATTCTAAAAATTATGCAGCTGAAAAGCAGGAAAAGCACGAGATTCTTAAAGGCAGGTTTGATAAGGTAAAAGAGATTTTAGAAGCTAAGGAAGGATATAAGGAATTTTTCGAGGCTTTGCCATTCAATTCTGGGTATTTCATGTGCATTAAGCTTAAAAAACATGATGGAGAAGAGATAAGAAAGACACTACTGCAAAAATATGATACTGGACTTATAGCTCTTGGAGATATTCTGAGAGTAGCGTTTTCAGCTGTTTCCGAAGATAAAATTCCAGAGTTATTTGATAATATTTATAACGCATGCAAAGGATAATTAACAATAAATTGAAAAGGTATTTTAATAATGGATATAGACAAAAACTTGATGGATGAAGAAAGCCTTAAGAAAATTAAGGAAATCGATAATAAGAAAGTAGAAAAGATAGTTGAAGAATATGTTAAATTATGCAAACCAAAGAAAGTAACTGTGCTTACTGATTCTAAAGAAGATATTGAATATATAAGGAAGTTGTCTTTGGATAATAAAGAGGAAAGTAAGTTAGCTATGGAAGCGCATACTATACATTTTGATGGCTATTATGATCAGGCAAGAGATCCTAAGAATACTCAAATTCTACTTCCAAAAGGAAAAACTATCAGTAAATCTATTAATTCAATGGATAGGGATGAAGGTCTTAATGAGATTCATGGTTTAATGGACGGAATCATGAAAGATAAGGAAATGTTAGTGTGTTTTTTTTGTTTAGGTCCATTAAATTCGAAGTTTTCAATTCCTGCTTTACAATTAACAGACTCTGCTTTAGTTGCGCATAGTGAAAATTTGCTTTATAGGCAGGGGTATGGGGAGTTTAAGAGAATTAATGGTTCTGAGGATTTCTTTTATTTTGTGCATTCTGCTGGTGAACTAGATCAGAGGATGAATTGCAAGAATCTAGATAAAAGAAGGATTTACATGGATCTAGAAGAAAATAGAGTTTTAACAATAAATAACCAATATGCTGGAAATAGTGTTGGACTTAAAAAATTAGCTTTAAGATTGGCTATTAGCAAAGCAAACAAAGAAGATTGGCTGTGCGAGCATATGTTTATTATGGGAGTACATCCTCCTGGAAAAGAAAGAGTTACATACTTTACTGGAGCTTTTCCAAGTGCTTGCGGTAAAACTTCTACTGCAATGATTCTAGGACAAACAATCATAGGAGATGATATTGCTTACATAAGACCTGGAGAAGATGGACAGGCTTATGCGGTTAATGTTGAACAAGGAATTTTTGGCATTATTGAAGATGTCAATGCAGAAGATGATCCTGTTATCTATAAAACCTTAACAACACCTCGTGAGTTGATTTTTTCTAATGTTTTGGTTAAAGATAGAAAGCCTTACTGGACTGGAATGGGACAGGAAGTTCCTGAGGAAGGCGAGAATCATTATGGCTCATGGAAGAAAGGAGATAAAGATAAGGATGGCAAAGAAATAAGCGGTTCACATAAGAATTCAAGATACACCATTAGGATAAGTGAGCTAGAGAATGCTGATGAGAAGACAGATGACCCTGAAGGGGTTCCAGTCAGTGGGTTTATTTATGGCGGCAGGGATTCAGATACATCCGTTCCTGTGCTGCAATCATTAAGCTGGTCGCATGGAGTATATACTGGAGCAGCTATTGAATCAGAGACAACTGCGGCTACAATAGGAGAACAAGGTGTCAGAAAGCACAATCCTATGTCAAATATTGAATTTTTAACTATACCTCTTGGAGTTTATATTGAAAATCATCTAAAGTTTGGAGAGAGTTTGGATAAGTGCCCTTTGGTTTTTGCTACAAATTATTTTTTGAAAGAAAATGGAGAGTTTCTGAATTCAAAATTAGACAAAAAAATATGGCTGCTATGGATGGACTGTAGAGTTCATAATGAATTTGAAGCTATAGAAACTCCAGTAGGCTTTATTCCAAAATATGAAGATTTAAAGGAACTGTTTAAGGCAATATTTGATAAGGAATATAGCAAGGAAGAATACGAAAAACAGTTCTCTATAAGAATCTCCAATTATCTGGATAAGTTGAAAAGAATAGAAAAGATTTATCAAGGAGAAGAAGCTCCAGATATGTTTCATAAGCATATAGGTCAAGAAAGAAAACGCCTAATAAAACTTAAGGAGAGATCTGGAAAGGACACTGTAAGTCCGTTCGAGTTAGAATAAATTTAAATAATATTGTTCTTTTTTTTGTTTATGAAGAACCAATTATCTTCTTTGGAGATAAATTATCTGGTAAAAGAACTGAAGGTATTAGCAGGCAGTAGGATAGATAAGATTTTTCAGACAGACAAGAAAGAATTCTATATTCAGTTTCATGTTCCAAATAAAGGCAAGAAGATATTGAGGATTACAGATAAGCTGATGTATTTAACAGGTAATAAACCTGAAACAGAAGCTCCACCAGGATTTTGCATGTATTTAAGGAAACAGTTAGGAAATTCAAGATTGAAAGAGCTAAATCAATTAGAGCCTGAAAGGATTATTGAGTTTATATTTGAAACAAAAGAAGGGATAAAGAAATTGGTTGTTGAGCTGTTTGGTGGAGGTAATTTATTGATTTTAGATAAGAAGGATATAATATTGTCTGCAGCGCATTATGAAAAATATAGAGATAGGGATGTCTTGGCAAAGTCAAAGTATATGTATCCGAAGATGAGGTACAATATTTTTGATTTGGAATTGAAAGATTTAAAAAAGATGTTTAAGGAAACAGAAAAGGATAAAGTGGTTAAGTGCCTGGCAGTTGATTTGGGTTTTGGAGGTATTTATTCTGAAGAGGTTTGTTTGTTAGCCAATATTGATAAAAATCAACAGCCAAAAAAAATCAATGATAGCCAAATTTCAATAATATTAAGATCAATTAAAAAAATAATAAAAAATAAAATTGATTCTCGGATAATATATAACAGTAAAGAAGTAGTTGATGTAATGCCATTTGATTTTGAGTTCTATAAAGATTTGGAAGCAAAAAAATTTCCTAGTTTTAATGAAGCTTTAGAGCATTATTTTGCAAATGAAGTTAAATTAGTTAAGAAAAAAGAGTCAAAGTATGAGCAACAGATAAAAGAGATTGAAAGGATAATAAAAGAGCAGGAAGATGCAGTAAAAAGTTTAAAAGACAAAGTAGAAGAAAATAGTAAGAAAGCAGAATTAATCTATAACAATTACCAGTTAATAAATGGGATTTTAAAAGAGATAAATAAAGCAAAAGAAAAACATAGCTGGGAAGATATAAAGAAGAAACTTAAAGGGCATAAGATTGTTAAGGATGTTGATGTGAGGGAGAAAAGAGTTGTTGTTGAGGTCTGAGGATTTCTGGGAAATGTGGGTGTAACTATTTTAAACGAACTTTTAGTTAGTTTAAGGTGAAGTTATATGCACTTTTTGATAGAAAAAAATCCGGTTGCGTTGAAAATCTAAAAATATATAACCCAGTAAGCCGTTAGGCTAACTGGGGGTGGGGAGTGCACCCCACCATGACAAAAGAAACAAAAC
>NYYQ01000076.1 GCA_002686855.1 Candidatus Woesearchaeota archaeon
AGTATCAGAATATTTAGTTTTAGAATTATTTTCCAGAATAATATAGAAATCATCATTTTCAATTAGATTTTCTTTGTCAAAGTATTCAAAAGAATTACAAGATAGAGATAATGGAACTAAGTCATCAGCAGTTAAAGAACCATCATCATTCAATTCTGAATAAGTTGTTGAATTAATTGCCAATATAGTCAAATTACCCGTTCCGGTAGCATTAAACCTTACAGTCCAGTTTCCACCAACAGTTGGGAAGCTTTGAACATTTAATACAGTTATCTCAACCTCAAAAGTTTGGTTAGAAAGATGAGGTATTACCCATTCAATTCTATCAATTAATCCATTTAAGTTAGTATCAATATAATCAACATTTTCAAACAACTCTTTGCCGGTATCTTTAACCCAATATAATCTAATATTATCTTTATTACTTTCAACTATATCTGTAAAAGACAAAACATTCTCATAGCTTGTCTCAGAAATTATTTTTATTTGCTTATTGTTTCCAAATTCTTTCTCAATTGCATATGGGGTTTCTGTATAATACTCTAATGTAATCTCATCAACAGTTTCATTAATTACAATTGCAGTTTCATTTAAAGCTATTTCCGAAACCTCTGCAATTACTGCTCCGCTTATCAAGCCTAAACCAATTTCAGAACTTAATTCTCGTTTCAATTCACCTTCTTCGATTTTTAATTCTTGTAATTTTTCATCAATCCCATCTTTTCTGATTCCCTTACCTTCTATAATGGCTTTTTCTGCATTCTCATTCTTAGCATCTTTCAAAATATTAATTTTCCTTTTTACTTTTTCTAATTCCTTGCCTTTCTCAAACTCGCCCTTGCTTTTTTCCTTGCCTTTATCAATTATCTTTATTTTTTCATTGGAAACTGTTTTTATTGTATTATTAATAGAGGCTTGTAAAGTTATATTGGATGCTGTTATTGGTATGGATACTTTTATTGTTTCATTGGTTTTATTAATGGAAATTGTCTCAACCCACTTAACTGGTTTGCCTAACTCTACCCTTGAAACTCCAGATTCAATAACCTCAACCTTAAACACATTAGATACAGCAGATAATAAAGAATCATTGGCCTTGAAGAACATAAATCTGGTTCCAGTAAAACCAACATCAGGGACTATAGTAGCTAAACCATTATCAATATAAACAGATATATTTTCAACATCCTTGTAATAATCATAAAGCAGAGTATCATTATCCCCATCAAAGAAATATCCACTTAAATCAATAGTATAATTTTTATTTTTAATAATTGTTATATTGCTTATATTCTTTATTAAAATTGGCTCATTATTAATCAAAACCTCTTTCTCAATTATATAATCAATTCCATTTAAATTTAATTTAGTATTATTAACCTCAACAATTAACTTGTAACTAGTTTCATTGAAATCAAACAAAGTGCAAGTTTCCACACAAATATTATCAAAAGCTATCAAACCAGTATAATACATTGCGCTTAAGTTTGCCCAGTCAGAATATACAACCTCAACATATGGCTCATCAATGCTTAGCTCATAATCTGCATAAATTAGCTGAGCGCTAATTACATTATTCAGAGTAGCGCCGTACAATCCGTAATAAGAATAAAATACTTCATTCCAATTTGCCCTCATAGGAGCTAAATTAACCAAAGCGCAGCAATCGCTATTGCCATAACAAACAAAAGTGCTTTCTTCATTTTCAACAGAATAAGTTTCCCATCTTGTGCATAAATTTTCTTCCTTAACATCCCAGTTAAACCTGCTGCTTTCAACTGTTAAATCTACAAGCCCGGTTGTGGTTTCAATTCCATTATCATCAACATCATAATTTGTCCTAACTTTATATTCTAAATTAATATTTATTGATTTATTTATTATTGTCTCATTTGTAATATTTGTTGGAGTAATGTTTATTGTTTGATTTGTAATATTCTCTATTGGAGTTTCATTAATCATTATTTTCTCAATTAAAATTAATGTAATTCCTTTTTTCTTTGAAGTTTCATTATCACTTGCTGTAAGATGTAATGTTCTATTACTTCCAATATTATTTTTATTATTGATTGTTAATATTGAATTTTCCAATAAAATTTCTAAATCATTCGTATTCAACTCTGACGCAGCATAAGTTAAAACATCATTATCTTTATCATTAAAGTAATTGTCTAAGTCCATTGTTAAGGTTCCATTTACTATGAAAACACTTCCATTAGAACTCCATGTTGGAGGACGATTTGGCTCTTTGCCTTTATTCTCTGCAACAACAAAGCCAGTTATCTTATCCAAAATCTCCTTTTCATTTAACTTATCACTGTCAAATATGAGATGCTTAATACCATCATTCTCAATATAAATCTTTGCAGAGCCTTCATTCTCTACAGTACCGCTAGCCCTAATAGCTTTTAATTTACCCGGATTTTCTAAATTCCATATATACTCTCCTGATTCATTAAACTCAATATCAACTTTATCAACATAATTAAATTGCTCGGCGCCAGTTACGAGTCCTGTTATAATTGGCTCTAAAACATAGGCTCCGGTAAGTATTAAAGCCAATAGAATATGGATTGCTAATACTTCTAGCAAAACCTTGACTTCAATCTCCCTATGAAATATGTTTATTTTCTTACTCATTTTTTCTTTGCCCTGTCATAGACACTCCATATTGTACGGTCATCTCTATGCAACTTTACTGCAATTTCATGATTTGTAAGGCCATAATTTTTGAGATAAGCAACCAAGCTCTCAAATATCGTAAACTTGCGATCAGAAAAACTGTCAATTGGAATATTAATGTCAGAAACAACAGAATCAAATTCTTTTGGAAATTTTTTCCTTGCCTTATTGTAAGTTGTCCATATTGTTTTATCGCTTCTATTCAACAAAGAAGCAATAACAACAAACCTTAACTTCAAATTTTCCTTCATATATTTAACCAAAGCCTCAAAAGTGCTTAACTTATCATTATCGAAAATAGATATAGGAACAATTTCTTTTGAAGGCTTTTCTTTCAAAGATAAAATCCAGGAATGAAGCAGTTCTATCTTTTCATCCCTGCTTAAGCTATTGAAACTAGAAATAATCTCTCTTTTACCTATACTTTTACCTACCAAAAATAAAGCCTCTTTTTTCTTATAAAAAAACCTATTATATAAGTATTAATATATAAATATTACTTTTTTTAGCCTAAAAAATATACTAATAGCAGAAAATCATTAAAAAATAATATTTTTTGTAAGTATTTTAACCTATTATATAAGAATAAGTACTATAAAAAAAGGAAAAATATATTAACATATAAGATAACAAATAAAAACAGAAAGATTTAATATTCTTTGCCGCTTGATGCAATTTCTAATAGTTGCTTGGTGTTGTTGTCCCGATGCTTTTAATTCATTAAAAGCTATGAATGTCAATGAGTATGCCGACGTTGCCAGTTTCTAATTATTGATATTCTTCAAAATCTTCTTCATCTATTTTTGCAAGTTCAAGTACTCCTTTGAGTGTTCCTACTTTAAGTTCCTTATGATTTGGAACAACAGTACCTACTGCACCTTCTGGCGTTTCTTTGCGAAGAACAATATGACTCCCTCGCTGACGCTTTATCTTAAAACCAAATTTATTACATAGAATTTTAACACACTCTTTGCCAGATATTCTCCAGAGCAATTTAGGCTACCTCAAAAGTTGTAAGGATAGGGTGCTTTGTTTCTTTTAATGGAAATTCTTCCAAATAAAGCTCGGTAGCTTCCTTTAGATTAGCTATAGCCTCATCTATGGTAGAGCCTTGGCTCACAGTACCCACTTCAGAGCATTTAGCTACATACATATCCTCATCCTTTTGAATAACTGCTGTAAAGGTTTTCATGTTCCACTCACCATAGATATTAATACCACCACCTATTTAATACTTTACCCAATCTTATTATAACACTCCCACCAGCAGAACTAATAGTCAAATTGCTTCCAGTATGTGTTCATAACAGGATTTGGAGTAGCTGATGGGTCAAAAGTAATATTTCCTTTTCCGCTTGATGCAATTTCTAATAGTTTGGCTTGGTGCTGTTGTTCCGATGCTTTTAATTCATTAAAAGCTACGAATGTCAATGAGTATGCCGACGTTGCCTAAAACAAAGTTATACCTTTTTATAAATATTCTTTCTATGGCCTATAGCTCTAACCTTTATCTTATCTGGATTGTAAAAAACATCTACCAATACTCTATAGTTTCCAATTCTTATTTTATGGCCATATTCATGATCTTTTAGAGTCTCTATAAACCTTCCAGTTTCTCCAGTAAGCCTAATCTTTAGAATTACTCTTCTCCTAACAGGTGAAGGTAATTTTTCTAATTGTTTTTCTGCCTTAGGATCCCAATTTACTGAGAACTTCATAAAAATTTCCTCTCAATTTCCTCTTGAGAGATAAATTCACTATCATCCCTATTTCTAGATTCAGTAATTTGCTTTTTTGTTTCGTCTGTTAATTCTAATTCATCCTCTTTCATGTATGATTTTATTTCATGAAGTTCTTTTTTCATAGATAAGATATCTTTGTGTATGGTTTCTAATGTTACAGTTGCCATTTTATTCACCTATCAATTTATAATGTTTTATTGTTTATAAACTTTCCTATAAGATTTCCAGAATAATTAGTCGGAAAAAGATAAAAATAATTATCTTTTCCAACTTGTGTTGCCTCAAATTTTAAATATCACCTCGCATATATAAACATTTTGGTGGTGATGTCATTGACGACACTCTCCTATTAGGGTACAAAGCCTCTCATAAAGAGGTTTAGCCCACGTTGGTAAGTCATTAGTTGCCCACTCTACCCAAGGATATTAATCCACAAGTTTTTCAGGGCAACTGACTCACCACCTTTGTTTATTTTTAACAAAAGCATTATTCATTCAACTTCATAAACACTAAATCGCAAACTGATCTTGCAACTGCCATTATCGCTTTTTGCTTCTTATCTTTCTTTTTTGATTTGTAATACAATGAAAGCTTAGAGTTCTTAGTCCTTATCGCTCCATGAGCTGCCTGAGTAAGAGCCCATCTGAGCAATGCCCTGCTGGAAGTTTTAGGCAAAAAACTTCCATGAAACTTTCCAGCTGATTCCTGGAAGCAAGGTATTACTCCAGCATATCTTCTTAGCTTCTTTTTATTCTCGAATCTTGAGATAGGATGCACATTTGCAATAGTGTAAGAAGAAACTAAAGGCCCTATCCCATTTATGTCTTGCAGTTTCTTCCATTCTTCCGGGAAATTGCTTTTTGCATACTCAATCAGCTCATTAGTTGATTGTTCAAGGCTCATAGCTACATTCTGGTAATGCGTAAAAAGAAACTTTAAATCAGAACCACATTTGCCTTCCTTTATTATAAGGTTTAAATGCGTTAGCCCTTTCTTTGAGAATATGCTTCTTTCAGGAATTTTAAGTCCCTTCCTTGTAAGCGTGGCCCATATCCTGCTCTGCGCAGAATTTAATTGTTTAAGGAAAGAATGCCTGACAGTAACTAAATCACGCATTTCTTGTATTTCTTTGCTTGGAATAAAGCTTTCAGGAAACGTACCAAGCCTTAACATATCGCTTAATCTCCTAGCATCTAATTTATCATTCTTGACGATAAGTTGCCTTATCCTCAAAACATTTGCAATTTTTACTTCTACACCATCATGCATGAATCCTTCTCTTAAAGGGTAAAAACCACTACATGCTTCCATTCCAACAACACAGGAATGGAAATAGGGCTCTAGTATGTCCTTTAGATCTTTATACATGGATGCACAATACCCATCTAATAACATATCCCCTTCCCAGGTTCTTACAGCATACTGCGTCTTTTTTGTATGCACGTCAAGTGCTATGTAAAACTTTGTTTGATAATTCATTGCTTTCACCTCGAATGTAATGAAAGCAACACTTACTTAAGAAATCTTATCCCATCTACCCCAACCTTATTATAACACTCCCACCTGCTGAGCTTATAGTCAAATTATTCCCTGTGGTGTTAATTACAGGGCTTGGAGTAGCTGATGGGTCAAAAGTAATATTTCCTTTGCCACTTTGATACAATTTCTAATAGTTTGTTTGGAGTAAGAATTATTTTTAACATCAGATATTATAAAAATCACACAGCAATTACTTTATCTTTAATAACTGAAAAGTCAATTTTATCTAAGGGGTTCTTCCCTACTCTCTTCTTTGCATCTAAAATCTCTACTGATACCAACCTTTTGTCTTTTGAATAATCAAATACTATGCCATCATTTTCTACACTATCATCTATTTCAACGCCTTCTAAAAATTCGATATTAACAATGTCATGCTTTTGATCAAATTCTATCTTCATTTTTCCTCCGATACCTCTTAACTTGGCTAGTTAAATAAGCAGTAACCACGATAAAATTGCTACCTTCTTTTTCACACACCACTCGCAATAGTTTATCTTTATTATTAATTTTGTAAATTTTCTGCTTTACAGTCCTACTTCCATAACCTTTGACAGTTTGATCAGGAGATTTTATTGTCTCGGCAATCATGCCCAACGATATATTGCGTACCTTTATCTTTTTGTCTGCTAGAGGTATAATTTTTATGCTCACTTTAAAGTATAATATAAATCTAACTATATAAATCTTATCCTAATCTTATTATCACAGAACCACTTGCAGAACTTATTGTCAAATTGCTTCCTGTGGTGTTAATTACTGGGCTTGGTGTAGCCGATGGATCAACTGTTACCGCGTTTGTTGTTCCGTTTACTGTTAAAGCCTTGGAAGGAGTTATAGTTCCAATGCCGATGTTGCCGTTGATTTGTTTTGTATCCTCCAGTATATAAATCTTTATATAGTCATAAAACCCTTTATAAGTAAAATGATGGACAATCAAAAATTTGATGATAAGGAAATTGAGAAAGAACTAAAGACATTAGCTGATTTTCTAAGTAAAAAGTTAGGCTTACCAGAAAAAGAAGTCGAAGCACAGATTAGAGAAGATTTGGAATCCCTTTCAAAACCTTGTTTGCACAATATGGATACTGTTCAGGCTAATACAATTAAAAAAATAAGTGAAAAGTTTAATTTATCAGAAGGTAAAGCTAAAAAACTAGTTGGGAGGATAATTGATATAAATTCTAAGCCGCTTTTAACTAATACTCATTGTGATTTTGATGGAGATTCGGATATAGGTGTAGGCCATTCTGATCAACCTATTTAATATTATCAATAGAAAATTGTAAACTATGAAAGAAAAAACAATTGAGGAAATTGGTGAAAAGCTTCATTTATCTGAAGCTGAAAAAGAAAAGATATTGAGAGATATAGATAAAGCACTTCCCAAAAAAATATTGAGGAATATGGATACTTTAAATTGAATAAATGTTATTGCTCTATCCTAAGTATTCAATAAAGAAATTATAAATCATAGGGAATTCTTTTAGTCCGTCTTGGTTATTTATATAATTGTCGTAACATAGAGCGAATTGTTCTTCAATGTATAAATTCAATTCGGCTGATGAATTAAACTGGAGACCTCTAAAAGTGCCTAATAATCGAAAAGCAAAATTTTTTCTTTCTGTCGGGTTTAATTTTTTAGCATAAATTACATGCCCTATTTCATGAATAAGGGCAATTTCTAATTTTTTGTGGCCTCTTGGATAGATAATTATTTTATAAATAATGGGTAAAGTTCTCCCATTAACAAGATAATTATCAGTTTCGTCTTTACAGTTATATGAAACAAAATAAATGTCTGAAACAAATTTTAAATGCTTTTTAGGAATTTTATTTAAGATATTGTTGATTTCTTCTATATTTGATTTTTTATCTGGAAATTTATCTTTTGATATGGATATTTTTACATGCTTAAATTCAAATTTGTCATAGCTGTAAGAATAAAGTCCTTCAAGCTGGGGTTTAACAATTTCATTAAAACATTTGATTTCTTCAGTGTTCAAGTTTGGCGGAATTTCAATTTTCATTTTCTTGTGTTCTTTATTTTGATTATATAAATCTTTTTTATTTTCCATTTTTTAAATCATCAATTTTATTATAGTCGAGACTACATAAATGATTTTATCTTTTAAAGAAAATTATAATTTAGTAGTTGAGACAATTCTTAATGATTTAAAAATGTAAGATTTATGATTAAAGTTCAAAATAGAAATTATTTGAGAAAATGAAAATTATCTTTTTTCATAAACGCAATGCAATGGAAAGAATTCACAGTAATTATTTTCATCAAACCATGCAGCTTTAAAGTCTTTTAATGGAATTTGAAGTTTTGACGCGAGAGCTAATGAATAAAGTACGAGCTGATTGACTGGATTGATTTTTTGTGCTTCTGGCTTGTAGTCAAGAATGTGGAAGAGGCTATTTCTTAGCTGTAAGACATCAATATGACCGGTGATTGGAGTTTGTTGATTTCCTAATGGCAATGTAAATTTTCTGCTTAAGAAGTATACGATGTCATCGTTTGTTAAGTAAACAGGAACTTCAACTGCTACTGTACTTGTATCATTAATAAGCATGAAGTTCTGAATTGCCTCATGTTTCTGGTAGTTGTTTTTTGCAGTTTCTAAGGCTAATTTCGCTAATTTATTTGCATAATTGTTTTTTTCATGTTTTAGGAATTTTAACGTACTGAATTTTAATTGCGAGCTTCTTTGCTCATTGTGTTTTCTTTGAGCATTGTTAAAAATATGGTGCGGGAATTTGTCTGTTGGGATTTTATGAAAATAATTTATTAATTTTCCTATTGTGTGAGAAGGTATGGCTGGGTTTAGTTCTTGTAATAGGTTTAGCTTTGCTTTGTGGTATTTGAAAAGATAGACTTGTTTATGCTGCAATGGCTTTTTAAAGATTGTATTTTTTGGACTGTAAAGTTTGATTGCTTTTTTTCTTAGTTTGTTGTAAGTGCAGATTTCTTTGTATTGGTTTATCCATGTCAATATTGTTGGTGCTGTTATTGCGAGATTGTATCTTTTGTTGATTATATCTTTTGTTTTTTCTAAAGTGTGACCTAAATTATAAGTTGATATTGCTTTTAGTATTATTTTTATTGGGTAGGTTTTATGCTTAATATTTTGGATAGTAAAATATTTTTTACAATACTTGCATTGATATTTTTGGATTTTTTGTTGTTTGTTTTTTCTTACTCCTTTCTTTATAATATTATGAGAACTGCAGAAAATGCATTTTATTGTTTGTTTTTGCATAATGGTTGGTAAAAGTTGTAGCTTCTTTTTAAATTTTGCGAATTTAGGTGACAAATATTTAAAATATAAGTGATGGATTTTTAGAATTTATTTTAAGTTTAGGTAACAAATATTTAAAATTTAGTATGTTTTTGAGGTGCCAAATTTTTAATTTTATTGGGTGACGAGTTTTTAATGTCGGTGACGAATTTTTATCGATTTTTTAGGATTTCAAGGTTTTTTTGAGGGTTTTTTGGTTAATTGGAAGCTAAAATGGATTTAAATAAGTAAAAAAACGGAGAATAATAAGTTATTTGGGCAAAGTCGGTATAATCGGGGTGTTGGAATTAGGTGGTGTTAGCCAAGCCTTATTATAACGCTGCCAGATGCTGAGGAAATTGTTAAATTGCTTCCAGTAGTGTTCATAACTGGATACGGTGTTGCAGATGGATCAAAAGTAATATTTCCCCCACCGCTTGATGCAATTTCTAATGCCTTATTTGGAGCAGTCGTTCCAATCCCAACCCTGCCTGTTGTCGCATTAAACACAAATACATTTGCTGTTCCTGTTGTATTCGTAACTAAAAATCCAGTTCCATTAACATGCAAAGTATTTTGTGGCGCTGTTGTTCCGATGCCGACGTTTCCTGTAGAATCTATCACAAAATCACTTCCAGCAAAAGAAGCTCTGCTAATACCAAAAAGATTCTCTGATGCATCATTTCCTATTTTGAATGTTAAACCTCCATTTTCAAAAAATTGTAGAGTAGAATCTTTATTTGTGGGACTATTAATAGTTATCTCTGCTGCATTTACTCCTCCATCTACATGAAGTTCAGTTTCTGGCGACGCAGTTCCAACCCCAACATTACCACTTGACCTAAAAATATCACTTCCAGAAACATCCCACAAAGCAAGAGTTGCATTATCCCCTTTAACAAGTGTATTATTG
>NYYQ01000077.1 GCA_002686855.1 Candidatus Woesearchaeota archaeon
CACCCCTCATTATTGGTGGTATTCCTGGCGTCAAAAACCACTTGCTGTAGATAGTTATGTTCATCATGCCACCCATCTGTGATGGGTGGTTTTTGACAAGTTCCGAAACAATAAGATTCTTTTTTTGAGAAGATAAAGAAAAAAGGAATTTTTCTGAAAAATTTATGCATTCTCCCAAGTCTCATCCTCTTTATTGTCCCAAAGTTCTTTCATTTTTAGTTGTTGAACAATATATAAGAATATATCATATTGATTTTTCTTTTTCATTTTTCTAGTGTAGAAATTCAAAATATTTATAAATATTGCTCTGTGGTTAAAAACAAAAGGTGATTTTTTGGACAATAGAGTTAAATCAATAAAAGCATTGGAAGTTCTTGATTCAAGAGGAAACCCCACTGTTAAAGTCATTCTGAAAACTTCCCGTTATTTAGTTAATGCTGCAGTTCCTAGTGGAGCATCTACTGGGATTCATGAAGCTTTTGAATTACGGGATAATGGAAAGAGATATAATGGCAAGGGAGTTCTAAAAGCTGTAAATAATGTTAAAAAGATAGCCAATAAAATAAAAGGAGTTGATTGCACTAATCAAAATAAGATTGATCAGATTATGTTAGATCTGGATGGAACAAAAAATAAGTCTAAATTGGGCGCAAATGCAATTCTTGCAGTAAGCATAGCAGTATGCAAAGCAGGCGCTCTTCAGAATAATATGGGCTTGTTTGAGTACATTAAAAAAATATCAAAAACAAAAACAGTATCATTACCCATACCCCAATTGAACATCATTAATGGTGGAAAACATATAGGTATTGAAAATGACATTCAGGAACATATGATAATGCCTATAAAGTTCAAAAGATTTAAGGAAGCATTAAGGGCAAGTGTTGAAATTTATCATGAGTTAAGGTCAATATTAAAGAGAAAATACGGAGCGCAAGCCACTTTGACAGGAGATGAAGGTGGTTTTGCTCCGATAGTCAATAATATTGATAAAAGATTAGAGTTGATTGATCAGGCTATAAATGATTCTGGTTATAAAAATAAGATTTTTTTAGCTCTGGATTGCGCGGCTTCAGAGTTTTTTTATGATAATCATTATAAAATAAGAAATAAAAAGTATAGTTCTGGGCAGCTAATAGATTTCTATAGAGATTTGGTAAAAAAATATAAAATAATATCTATAGAAGACGGTATGGCTGAAGATGACTGGGAGGGATGGCATCAACTTAACAAAGAATTAGGTAAAAAAATACAGATAGTAGGAGATGATTTACTGGTCACAAATGTCAATAGAATTAAAAGGGCAATAAAAGAAAAATCTTGTAATTCTTTGTTATTAAAAGTCAACCAAATTGGAACTGTAACTGAATCTATCGAAGCAGCAAAATTAGCTTTTAAAAACAAATGGAATGTTGTTGTAAGCCATAGAAGCGGAGGGACAATAGATTCTTTTATTGCTGATTTGGTTGTTGGATTAAATTCTGGACAGAGTAAATTCGGAGCTCCTGCCAGATCAGAAAGAACTGCAAAGTACAACAGACTTTTAGAAATAGAAGAAGCACTTGGAAGTAAAGCTAAATTTGCAAGGTTATAATGATAAAGCTAGTACTCTTAAGACACGGAGAAAGTACTTGGAACAAAGAGAATAGGTTTACTGGTTGGACTGATGTAGATTTAACTGAAAAAGGAGTAGAAGAGGCTATAGAATCTGGTCAGATATTAAAGAAAGAAGGATATACTTTTGATATTGTTTTTACTTCTGTACTCATAAGGGCAACAAAAACAACTGATATTGTCTTGAAAGAGATGGGCTTATCAATTCCTGTTAAAAAATCATGGCGCTTAAATGAAAGGCATTATGGAGCTTTACAAGGCCTAAATAAAGCCGAGATGGCACAAAAGTATGGTGAAAAACAAGTTTTAAGGTGGAGAAGAAGCTATGATATTAGGCCACCTGCCCTTGAAGAAACAGATAAGCGTTATCCTGGAAATGATCCTTTATACAAAGGTTTAGACAAAAAAGATATACCTTCAACAGAATCATTAAAAGATACAGTAAAAAGGTTTGTGCCATATTGGAAAGAGAAAATTGTTCCAGCATTAAAAGATGGGAAAAAAGTTCTTATTTCAGCCAGCGGAAACAGCTTGAGAGCTTTGGTAAAGCATATTGACAATGTTCCCAATGAAGAAATTGTGCATTTCAACATCCCAACTGGTGTGCCATTAGTTTATGAACTTGATGATAATCTAAAACCAATAAAACATTACTTCTTAGGCAACCAAAAAGAGATAGAGAAAAAGATGAATGCTGTTAAGAATCAGGGTAAGGCTAAGTGATTAAATACCTTATCTGTTTTTCTAATATTCATTTCTTAAGTATTTAGAAACCCTTTTTTTGCATTCTCTTTTAGCTCTACAGTAGGAAATTTGTTTGGAAACCACCTTATCTTCCACGAATTTTTATATTCCACTCTGCCAATTTCCTTAGGTGTTAAATGCTCATTACCAGAACAAAAAAAACATGCTTTTTTTTCATTAGTATTGTGAATTTCCTTAAACTCCATACGCCTCTTTTTTCTTTCAGTTGCATGACCTATCCATCTGTCCAATATATGGTCTTTTCTTAATATCCCTATAATTAGATTATTCCCAGAATAAAGTTATTTAAAGGTTACGAAAATAACACAAGATTATGGAATTAAAATTAATAAAAAACAAAATACCTGAAAAATTTTACAAAATTCTTGAAAAAGAAATAAAAAAACTCAGGCCAGCGCAGGAAAAAGCAATTAAACATGGCCTATTAGACAAAAAGAACCTTCTTGTATGCACTCCAACAGCATCTGGCAAAACTTTAATTGCAGAACTTGCAGCATTAAAATCAATTATTGAAGGCAATGGAAAAGCAATCTATATAGTACCATTAAAAGCCTTAGCAACAGAGAAATACAAGGATTTCAAGAAAAAATATGAAGGTATAGCAAAAGTAGCATTATCTATGGGAGATACAGATTCTGCTGATTCTTATCTTGTTGAATATGATTTAATCATAACCACATCAGAAAAACTAGACAGTTTGATAAGGCATCATGCACCATGGCTTAGCTTAATATCAACAATAATAATAGATGAGATACATCTTTTAAACGACCCAGGAAGAGGACCAACATTAGAAATCTTAATAACAATTCTAAGACAATTATTAAAAAAAGCACAAATCATTGGCTTATCAGCAACAATAGGAAATCCCAAAGAATTAGCAGAATGGCTTAATGCAGAATTAATTGAAGACAACTGGAGGCCTGTAAAGCTACATAAAGGGATTTATTTGGATGGAGAGATTGAGTTTGAGTGAATAAAATTATAAATATCCATAGCAGAAGACACAAATATTTACAATCACTAACGTTCCTGTATCCTTCGGAGATATACAAATTTGTTGTGTCTTCCTGATACACATGAAAATCGAAGATTTTCGGTGAACTGGGAAATCCAAAGGATTTCCGATTTGTCAGAAATTGATTTCGATTTCTGAACACACCGGAAACTCTGTTGAGTTTCCTAGTGTCCCGAAAACCAAGGTTTTCGAGGATCCTGGAAATCTATGATTTTCATGATAGTAGATAACTAACAATTGTTCAAAAATTTACTCAAATATACACCTCCACGGTTTTAAAGAAACAACAATCGCTGCTATTTTTCCATCTAAAGTTTGTTCTGTTTCAAAAAGTTCTCTTAAGCTTATATCATCCTCAGAATCTATATTTCTTTCTCCGACTACACATTTATTCATATAACTATTAAATTCCGCAGCGATAACACCAATATCAGACTCAGGTCCATAAAGAGATGCTTGTCTATCAAGAACTCTCTCAAGTCCTAACATTGCTTGATGTTCTAAATATTTTTCATCTACAGTTACAGACACTCTTCGGTCATGATATTCAAATGTTACATGATATTCTAGTTCTTGAGCTCTAGCAGCACTTGTTTCATCAATAGTTGGAAGTGGTACTCCATATGCTATACTTCCAGCTCTAATCGCAGTTGCACTTAACTCACTATTTCGATTTTGATATCCTTTCCGCAAATCTGCTCTACGCTTTACCTCTTCACTTAATTCATCTGGATCAGGACTTGATACAACTTGTGCACGCCAAGTACCATCATCTTTACGACGTTTTTTAGCCCGAGATCCTTTACGACCTTTTGTAGCCTTAGCTAAATATACTTCCTCTCCAATTTTAGGCATTTTCCCTTCAGTATAACTTACCTCACAAGGTCTTCCATCAGGTAAAACAACCCATGGAGCACCCTTATTATCATAATAAGCAATCTTGTGAGTAAGTATTGTTAGATTAGCACCTGCTCCTATAACAGCACCTTCATATCGTTTTGATATATTTTTTGACATTTTACAGCACGAACCCTAATTGATATTTAAATTTAATTATTTTGGAGTAGTATATAACTTTAGAATCGAATGTATTTAAAATAATTTAAAAAATCAAAGCCCCAATCCCTCAACAACAATATTAGCCTCAAATTTCTTTAAATCGCTATATTCCTGGCCAACTCCAAAATACATTATGGGTTTTTTTGTAACATAACTAACAGAAATAGCTGCTCCCCCTTTCTCATCGACATCTGCTTTTGATAGGATTAAACCATCAATTCCTACAGCTTCATCAAAGCTCTTAGCCTGCTCAACACAATCATTTCCAGTTATTGCTTCTCCAACAAATATCTTAAGGTCTGGTTTTGCAATCCTGATTATTTTCTTCATCTCTTCAATTAGATTTTTCTGAGAATGCAATCTTCCAGCAGTATCTACTAAAACAACATCAATATCCTTTGATTTAGCATGTTTTACTGCATCAAAAGCAACAGCCGCAGGGTCACTACCATAATCATGCTTTATCAGCTTTATTCCTAGCTTATCAGCATGATGCTGTAATTGTTCAATAGAAGCTGCTCTAAAAGTATCAGAAGCAGCCAGTACACAAGAAATATTCTTCTCTTTCAACATATTAGCAACCTTTGCTATTGTAGTTGTCTTTCCAGAGCCATTAATCCCAAAAAATGCAATAACAAATGGTTTTTCCTCTTTTGTCTTTATAGAACTCCATAAATCCACTTTCTCAACATCAAATAATTCATCTATAGAATTTTTTAATGATTCTTTTATTGTTTCTTCAATTTTAGTTCTCTTAATAGGCTTCTCAACCATATTTTGCGCTAAATCGTTCTTTATTTTATCTATCACTTCCATAGCAACATTATTTTCCATCAATATTAACTCTAAATCAGAAAATAATTTTTCAAACTTATCATAGCTTATCTTTGTTGTTGATATTTTTTCCGTAAACTTGCTAAAGAATCCTTTCTTTTCTTCAGTTGGTTCTGGTTTTTCATCTTTTATTGTTTCTTTCTCTTCTATTGGTTTTTCTTCGATGGTTTTTTCTTTTATTGTCTCTTCTTTTGCTAGACCTACTTCTGATGCAACACTTTTAACAGCATCAATTACCAAGTCAAAAAACTCAGATAGTTCTAAGCCTAGTTTTTCGCATTCTCTTATTATGTCCCTGTTAACTGCAGCTGCAAAATTTTTGTCTTTGAATTTCTTTTTCAGGCCTTTTAATTCTATATCTTCTATTGAGCCCTTCATTAAAGCATAAGCATGAATAAGGCCAGTGATTGTTTCAGAGCACGCAAGCGCATATTCAATTTTTTGAGTTCTTTGTTTGTCTTTTAGACCAGCGCAATCAAACCCATAGCCATGAGAAATGACAATATTGATGAAGTTATCATCAAATCCTGCTTGTTTAAGTATTTCAGAAGATTTAGTTAGATGGTCTTTAGTATTTTCTTTTGTTATGCCCCAATCAACATCATGAAGTAATCCAAGCATAGCCCAATATTCTTCATCTTCCCCAAGTTTTTTTGCGAGAGCTTTCATAATTGCTTCGCTTTCTAGGTAATGGTTTAAATCAGATATATCTTTGTTGTATTTTTTAACGAGTTCTAATGCCTCAGCTCTCGTCATTGGTAAAGAAGAGGTTGTTCTAGAAAGTTCCTCTATTGGCCCTTCTTCAATGGCTTTTTCTTTTATTGATTCCTTTTCTACTTGCTCTTCCTCTTTAACTTCTTCCTCTACTTTCTTAGAAAACTTGGAAATAGCCCCTTTTAATTTACCTTTTAAAAACTTAAACATATTTAACAACCCTATTTATTTTTAAGCGTAGAACCAATTTTGTTTATTTCTTTTTCCATTAAAGCAGCTTTTACAGTATTCTTTTGCAGTTCGTCTACAAGGCTCTTCTGGAGTGCCTGCATTTCATCAATCTGGTTTTCTATAACTTTTTTAGTAGATTCCAGATTTTTGTTCACAGTTATGTTAGAACCGACATTTACAATGAAGTTTTCATTGTCCTTGAGCTCTGCTTTTGCGTATATCCCGCTGCTTAATGGAACTAAAATCTCTGTACCTTTCTTAGCTTTTTTCATATCATCCAAGCTCTGGTTGGCCATTAAGAGTTCCATAAGCTGCTTTTCCAAAACTTCATTTTGCTTCTCTAACTGCTTTATATTGTTATGAAGCATCTGAAATTCCATATAAAGTTTTTGAAGCTCTTCTTCTGTCATTTAAACCATCTTCCTTATTTTTTCATGTAATTTTTCATAAACAATACCCATAGAAGTCCCTTCATGCTGTCTCTTTATTGTTTCTGCAAGCAAAGAACCTATAGAAATTACATTTATTTTTTTTATCTTCTTTTCTTCTGGCAATTCTATTGTATTTGTAACAAAAATCTCCTTTATAACAGAATTTTCCAATCTTTCTATTGCAGGTTCTGAAAGAACTGGATGTGTAGCCAGAACATATACCTCCTTTGCGCCGTGTTTTTTTATTAAAGATGCGGCTGCTGTAATAGTGCCTGCAGTGTCTATAATATCGTCCGCTAATATAGCAGTTTTATCTTTCACATTTCCAATAACATGCTCAACTTTTGTGACACCCTGCCTTGGCCTTCTTTTATCTATAATAGCAATTGGAGCATGTATAACATTTGCCAATGCTCTTGCTCTTGTAAGCCCTCCAACATCAGGAGAAACAAACACTATGTCCTTAAGTTTCTTCTTCAAAATATGTTCAGCATATAAAGGTATTAAATCAAGGTTATCAGAAGGTATATCAAAAAATCCTTGTAGCTGAGGAACATGCAAGTCAAAAGCCATTACAATATCCACTCCAGCAGTTTCTAACATCTTTGCGACAAGCTTTGCGCTTATTGGCTCTCTGGGCCTTGCTTTCCTATCCTGCCTTGCATAACCAAAATATGGAATAACAGCGGTTATTCTTGCTGGTGAGCATCTTTTCAATGCATCCACCATTATTAAAAGCTCCATGAGATTTGAATTAACATCAGGACTTGTTGGCTGTATAACAAACACATCACAACCCCTTACACTTTCCAATATTCTGGCATAAATCTCTCCATCATTGAATCTATGCATCTCTATTGGTGTAAGTTCTTTCTTTAAGTGTTTTGCAACTTCCAGAGCAAGGCTTTTATTAGCCGTTCCTGATATAAGTTTAATTTCTTCTTGCATATTATACCTCAAATTGCAATAAAGAACAATCTGTTAGTTTAAAAAGTTTTGGGATTCAAAAAAAAGCCTAAAGCCCAGGAAAACTATGTTTTCTGTTGTATTATGCTTCTGTTCTTAGTTCCTTATCAATCTCTTTCTTCGAATTAAGCATTATCTCAATTTCCCCAAAATGCTCTTGCTGTTCTATATTAATTTTTCTTTGTGTTGTTAGGTGCAATAAAGGTATAAATGTAAAAACCTGGTCTTCTTTTGTTTTAGATGGAACCAATTGAGAAAACATAACCTTATCTTTATTGCTATTGTAAAAAAACGATTTTATCTTTCCATAGACTTCTTTTATAACTTCTGTTACATCTCTTGTTTTTTTAGGTACTTTAAGACTTAATGGAGGTATAGAATTCAACACTCTTCTTTGTTTTACTTCCAATGCTTTTTCTAGCGCATCTACTAAATCATATATGGAAACTTTTCTTTTTCTTGGTTGCGGTGTTCTTGGTATAAGGGGAACTTTTTCACCATCACCTCTTTCAGGAACAACTTCCTCTAAACCAAGATCATCAGAAAGGTCTTCTTCTGTTTCTGTTAATAATCTGTCTAATTCAGACAAATCTTCATTAAGAAGCCGGTTTGATTTTACTTTTAGAAGAATAGCAGCAGCAAGCAAAACTTTACCAGACACCCTAAAATCAAGCTCTTTAAATTTTTTTATCGTCTCAATGTATTTCTTAGTAAGCATACTTACATCAATATCCCATGGATTCATCTGCTCTGTTTTTACAAGCTCATACAACAATCTCTGCCATGTAACTTCGTCCTTAGCGTATATTATTTCAAATATTTTCTCATGTGCTTCCATATTATAATTCCTGACGATACTTGTATATAAATTTAATGGAAAGAATAAGAAATCTTAAAATATATTTATAAATGGTTGTTTCTTTCTTTTTAAAAAAGAGGGTTAATCTCTCTAGAAGTTAATTCTAGGAAATAGTTATGGATAGTAAAATGGAAAGTAAAACTTTGGCAATAATAATGGCTGCTGGTTATGGAACCAGAATGGGAGATATAGGTGTACCTAAAACTATGCTGCCAGATGGGAAAGATAGACATTTTATTGATGATGCACTTACTTTTTTGAAATATGCAGGTGTCACTCTGGATTTTGCTGTTATGAGTCGCAATGAAGAGTTCTTCGCTGGCCAAAATACTTATTTACAGGAACATTGTAATTCAGGTAAGTTTGATGTATTATATCAGAAGACAGGACCTGCAGACCATGTGATTGCTTACATAAAGGAATGCTTTATGAATCGGGCTTTTCGTGAGTCAATCAAAAAGTATGATAGAGTTGTTTTATTGCCAGGAGACCATAAACTGACAAGTTCAGAATTAAATTTGGTTGATTTAATAGAAGCGCATAAGCGAAGGCAAGCAGATGTCAGTTCTGTCTATGCAAGTGGAACGGCAGGTTCAAGTGCTGTAAAGGAGTTAATTCGTGTTGATAATGAAGGCATGATGGAATATGTTGCTGATGGCAGAGTAAGTGATGTTAGTTCAATACATCCTAAGGAAGGTGCCATAGAAGTTACAGGAACAGGAGTATGGGTATTAAATAATTCATTTATCACCGTATTGAAGGTTGTCACTTCTTATTTGTACAATAAATGCACTCATGGAAAAATACCAAGCGTTATGAGGTGGCATCCATACTTGATTGATCAATGGTCTGGTGGTAGAGACACCCCTCAATCAATTGGAAAATAGACATCAAAACATTTTTAAATCTCTTATATTTCTGTTCTGGCAAAGCGGCCATTCTTACAGAATGGCAATTCAGGGGCCCGTGGTCTAGTCTGGTATGACAACTCGTTTACACCGAGTAGATCACCAGTTCAAAACGATTGGTTACATGCAATTAAGACATAACCAATCATGAAAGTCTGGTCGGGCCCACCATTTTCACTATTTTTTGATGCGCCAGTGATCTAGCGGCTACACGCTAAAATCGAAGATTTGCTTGTCTTCGGCACTAACGTGCCGCAGATGATAGGGCCTTGCCAAGGCTCTCACCCGGGTTCAAATATCCCAGAGGGATACCACAAATCCCTCAGGATTTGGGAGTCCCGGCTGGCGCATATTTTTCTTAAGAAACTTTTAAATATAGTCTTTATTTCTATTATTCCTTATGGGCCCGTAGCTCAGCCTGGTTAGAGCGCCGTTTTTAGAGTCTCTCTTAAAAGCGTAAGTCTTATATGACCACTAATGGCACAATGCTCAAAGCCATTAGAACTAGGTGAGCCGGAGGTCGTGAGAGGAATTTATTCCCGCGAATTCAAATCTCATCGGGCCCACTTTTTATTTTTTAAAACAACAATCTTTAAAAACTAAGAATTTTCTCTTAATAATACGCTCCCGTGGTGTAGATGAAAACAACTTCAGCACATTCCGGCCAATCATTCTGCCTTTTCGAAGCTTTTGGCTAAAAACAGGCAGGGACCTGGGTTCAAATCCCGGCGGGAGCATTTAACATTTTTCATAATAATTCTAATAGAAAACAACATAATCTTATCTTTGCATAAAGAATCAAATTTAACCTTCAAGCTCCGCCAAAAGCTTCTTGCTCCGGATAAACTACAATACCCTTGCCTTCTTCTATTTTCATGGCCACAGTCTTCTTTTGAAAGCTTGCACCCCTTAACTTCAAGATCTCGATCGCATTCTCTCTTACTTGGCCGCTTTTGAGGTTGTATAGAAGTATAACTCCATCTGCCAAAAACTCTTCTACACCACTTTCAGTTATTTTAGTGGGTATTTCTGTTGATTCTGTTATCAAGAAGGAAGTGGCATTTAATTGCTCTAAGAGCTTAAATAATGATTCAATATAAACCCTGTATGATTCGTCCATTCCATAGAATCCTGAGGCTATCCCTGATAAGGAATCAACAATGACCCAATCAGGCTTAAACTTTTCTGTAAACAAAATGGGAGTAATATCAATCATTAATGAGCCTTTAGTTTTTTTAATCAAAGCCTCCATATTCCTCCTGGTTGTAAATAAATCATATCTTTTAATAAGCAATTTGCTATCTTTTATCAGTTTATCCGGATCCCACCCAAAATCCTTCATATGTTTTTTCAAGCGTGATTCACTTTCTTCAAAACTCATATAAGCTGCGATTTCCATCCGGTCTTTGACCGGTGGAAGCGAAATCTATTTCTTTTTTAACATTTTAGAGTTGATTACAGGTTGTAAGGAAGCAGA
>NYYQ01000078.1 GCA_002686855.1 Candidatus Woesearchaeota archaeon
AATACATTACTAAAAAGAGTTTGTTTGACTTTATTGAACAAGCGTACATTGGAGATAAACAAACTCACTAAATATTGTTAAATTTTTTCTTTAGTTCTTCATAATGTTTATTTGCAACAACAATATAATATTATTTAATGCACTAAAATTCTGACAATCGCTAATTATTATCATATAATCCATCTTTGACGGGCAGTTCTTGACAATTATTGATTTCTGTAAATATCAAGAATATTATTTATAAATTTAGTTGTAGAATAGCCTTTAATTTCCGGGATTAAAATTATTTTTCCGTTGTTTTTTTCTACAGTATCTTTTTCTATGATTTTATCTATCTTGTAATCTCCACCTTTTACATGTATACTTGGTTTCATGACTTGAAGGAAAGTAATTGGGTTGGGTTCATTAAAAATAACTACAAAATCAACAACTTCTAAAGAAGCCATGGCTTCAGCACGGTCATCCTGATTATTGAGTGGTCTCTGCGGCTCTTTTATATTTTTTACAGAAAAATCTGAGTTAATACCTACTATGAGGATATCTCCCAGTTTCTTAGCTTCTTTCAAATATCTTATATGCCCAATATGCAGAATGTCAAAGACACCATTAGTTGTCACTATTTTCTTGTTTTCTTGTTTTAGTTTCTCTACAATTTTTTTTAGATCATTAATATTTTTTATTTTTTTATTTTCCATTTTTAACGAGTATTTTCCATTTAAAATTTATTTTTATTAAACCATTGAATTTTTTATTAATTATTTTTTAATTGGGTCTTTATTTATTGTTGGTAATGAATTCAGCAGCTTGCAAGAAATTTTCAGCTATAAAGTTGAGTTTTATATTGTTTTTTTCCAAATCATTAAGGTGTTTTTCTCCATGTCCTGTAAGCAAATAGATTGCCTTGGAGCCAGCTTTTATTCCCATCTCAACATCATGTGGATGGTCTCCAATAACCCATGATTCCTTCACATCTATATTAAATTCTTTTGCTGCATGTTGGATATACTTTGTGCTTGGTTTCCTGCAGTTACAAACTTCTTCTGGGGTATGGGGACAATGATATATTTTTTTTATTTCTATGTCTTCTTTTTTTAATTCATTTAATAGTTTTTCATTGAATTTATGCATATCGTTTTCAGTATGTATCCCTCTGCCAATACCTGATTGGTTTGTTATAATGATAAAAATAAATTCTTTTGAAAGTTTTTTTAATCCTTCTACCACTCCTGGAAGAAACTTAAAATCTTCTACTTTGTGGACATAACCTGGATCATAATTTAGAGTGCCATCTCTATCAATAAATATTGCTTTATTCATCTTCAATGCTTGTCTTTAGTTCCTCTATGCTTACTGTTGATGTTCCTATCTTGCCTACTGTAATTCCGGCTGCATGGTTTGCAATTATTGCTGCTTGCTCAAATGATGCTCCTGATGCCAAGGCTAGTGTTAGTGTAGCAACTGATGTATCTCCTGCACCAACAATATCATAGACTTCTTTTGCAAATGTCGGGGTATGGGTTGTTTTGCCGTTTTTCTCAAATAGAGACATGCCTTTTTCCCCTCTTGTGATCAACACATTGCTAGACAGTTCTTCTATCAATATTTTTCCCATTTTTTCTATCTCTTCTTTCACATTTCCTTCTTCTATGATGCCAGTCATTTGATGCGCTTCTGTGTGGTTTGGACTAATGAGTGTAGAATTTTTATAGAATGTTTTATGTTTTGGTTTTGGATCAACTACAATTATTTTATTTTTTTTGCTGCACAGGTCTATTAATTGTTCCATCAAATTTTTTGCTATTACACCTTTTGCGTAATCCGAAACTACTACAGCATCAATCTCATCTATTTTTTTCGAAATGAAATCAAAAATATCATTTTCTGTTTTATTGTTTACATAACCTTTTTTTTCATAATCAAATCTTAGCAACTGTTGGTTTCTCCCAAGAACCCTTACTTTTTGTATTGTTGGTTTGTCATTATCAATGAAAATTCCGTTGGTATCTATATTTCTTTTTTTAAGCTCTTTAATTAAGGTGTCTTTTGTAGTATCCTCACCAACAATTCCTACTATAATAGATTGAGCATTTAAAGCTGCTATGTTATTTGCAACATTTGCAGCGCCACCTGGCGCATAACTTTCCTTCTCAACATTAACGACTTGTACAGGAGCTTCCGGACTTATTCTTGAGACTTCTCCCCAAATGTATTTGTCAAGCATTATATCTCCTATGACGAGTATTTTTTTGTTCTTAAATTGCCCTATTATGCTGATTAATTTTGTATCCATTTTAATTCTCCCATGTAATCTTTTATTCCTTCTTTTAGAGACCATTTGGCTTCAAAGTTGAGAAATTGCTCTGCTTTAGTTGTGTCTGCTTGAGTGTTGTTTTGATATGTTTTTGGGTCATATGTCATGTCAAAATATTCTGGATTTAAGTTTGTGCCAAATACTTCATTTAGAATTTTTATTAAATCATTGAAGTCTGTTGCTATGCCTGTTCCTACATTGTAAATTCCACTTTTTGCATCTATGGCTTTTATTGTTGCATCAACAGCATCTTTTACGTAGATATGATCTCGTTTTTGTTCTCCAAATTTGAAGATTCTTGGTTTTTTGCCTTCTTTAATTTGCTTGCCTAGATGATATATCATAGAAGCTGGACGTCCTTTATGCATTTCTTTGGGACCAAATACATTAAAGTACCTTAATCCAACAATATGCATTTCATCAAAGAGTTTTTCTGCCATAGCATCCATTTCTAATTTTGATTTCCCATAAGCGCTTACAATTTCTTTTTTTTGGTCTTCTTTCATTGGTGTTGGTCCATTGCCATATAGTCCTGCAGTGGAGGCATAGATCAATTTGGCATTGTTTTTTTTGGCCAGGTCAATTATATTTTTGAAGCCTTCAACATTCTTTTTGTAAGTTTCCTCCTCGTTGGGATAGCGAGGGTCAGTTATAGCTGCTTGGTGGAAAATAATATCAAAAGCCCCATCAATTTTAAAATTATCACCAGAAACATCAGCTTCAATAAAATTTCCATTAAAACCAATTAAATTATCCTTGTTCCCGGATAATAAATTATCAACTACTGTAACTTCATTACCTTGTTTTTCCAGTTCCAATGCAAGATTAGAGCCTATGAATCCAGTTCCGCCTGTGACTAAGCATTTCATTCTGGCAACTCCAACTTATCTAAATCAACTTTTCCTGATACTTCTTCTCTATATGAATCAGAGTCTTCATGATGTGTTGAGAATTCCATTATTTCGCTGTTTTCCAGGCCTGTAAAGCGATGTTTTGTATTTGGTGTTATTAGGATTGAGTGTCCGGGAAGCATTATTTGTTTTTTATTATCAATTTCCATCAAGACTTTTCCTTTTAGAATGTAGAAAGTCTCATCTTTATTTTTGTGGTAGTGCATTGAGCATCTAAAACCCTTGTTTAGGATTAATTTTTTCCCACAATAAGCTCTATTTACGATCCATTCTTCAGAGCCCCAAACTTTTTGTACTTCCTTGTGTTCTGTCATTTTAGTATGAACTGTTCATACTTACCACTATTTAAATGTTTCGTTAATAAATATATTCTGTAGAATATAAATAAATCGGAAAATATATAAAGTATGAACTTCTACTACTTTTTCATACTCTTAAAACAACAAAATTCCACTTATCTGGGATAAGTGGTTTAGGTACCATTGCACATGCAATTGGAATTTTGTGTGCTCGAAAACCACCATTCTAAGTGGAATTTTGAGCATCAAAAACCACCTAAATGTGAATCTAATAAAATCATGCCACCCATCCGTGATGGGTGGTTTTTGACATATCATGAAGAAACCTAAAATCGCTATAAGTTTGAATAAAAGTTTGCTTGACTTAGTCGATAGCAAGGTAGATGGTACTGTTATAAGGTCAAGAAGCCAGGCAATTGAATTTTTTCTAGGGAAAGGTTTGCAGGAACAGTCAATTAATACTGTTGTTTTATTGATTAAGGGCGAGCATCAAAAAAATATGCTGAAGAACTTGAAAGGAAAATCTTTACTGAAAAATCAGCTTGATTTTTTTTCCAGACAGGGAATAACTAATGTTTTTATTGTTACCCAACATAATAAAAATATTAATTTATTATTGAATGAAGTTTCTGATGCAAGCATTAATGTTGAGATTATTGAAGTAAATGCAAGAGGAAATGCACAGGCATTAGAGTCTGTAAAAGATAAAGTAAAGAATAGTTTTGTTGTTATGTCGGGAGATACATATAATAATTTTGATTTGATAAAAATGACAAAGAAGCACTTAGAGATGGATAAGTTGGCTACAATGGGCTTAATGACAAGAGAAAAAATTTCCGGTTATGGTACTGCAATCCTGGATGGAGATTTTATTGTTGATTTCCAGGAGAAGCCAAAACAAAGTTCAACTCATATAGTTAATGCGGGAATCTATATCTTCAAGCCAGAAGTTTTTGAATTGTTTGAGAATGTTGATAGTTTGGAAAAAGACTTGTTTTCTAAGCTAGCAAGAATGAAGCAATTGGTTGGTTTTTTTACTTATGGAGAGTATGAGCATTTAGGTTGATTTTCGATATAGTGTGGGGTGAATAAAAATAATTATGAACAAGAAAGAACAAAGATAACAGATGGAGGTGTTTGTAATGAAGCAAACGAAAAACATATTGGGTGTAGCTGGAATTATTAGTATAATCTTAGGTATTATTGGAGCTGTACCTTCTTTTCTACAGGAGAGGTATAGTTTAGCAATAGGAGCGACAATGCTTGTAGTAGGAGGACTGATACTTTTAGCGATAGCATTTGGTGATTAATTTGGGTGATGGGAAGTTATCAGAAAAAGTAAAAAAGAATCTGTTAGATATTAATTATAGTAAATATCTTCAATATTTTAATACAACAATAATTATATCTTTTACATATATAATTGGTGTTTCTATAGCATTTATTACAAAACAAGTGAACTATAGGGATCCCAAGCAGTTATTTTTGGTAGCATTGATATCAATAGGATTTCTAGGAATAATGGTTATATTACTTTTAAAATTCAAAGAACATATAGATAATATTCCTAAACAAATTAAGAAACTAAATCTATAAATATTCTTTTAAGTTTTTAAATATATTCTTATAATCTTATTAATAACCTCCATAATATCTGAAGTTTGTTATATTTTCCTAAATAAATAGAATAAAGCATTTAAACAAATAATCATTTCTTAGTTTTCTAATGACAAAATTATACAGCAATCCATGGAAAAATAAGGTAGGGGTTAAAAGTGAATTAAAGTATTTTGTAAGAAATAAATTCTATAAATGGTTATTGCGAAAGTATTGCAAGAGATGCAAGACCGTGATAGATATTGCATGCGGGCCAGGCCAGTTTATGAAAACTGCGGCAAGTCTGGGGTTCAAGGCTTATGGTGTGGATGCTGATGAGAGGTATAAAGCTAAAAATGTAATTATAGGTGATTTATGGAAGGTTAAAGGAAAATATGATGTTGTGTTTAACAACATGATAATTGAGCACATGAATGATCAGGAAAAATTTATCAAGAAAATGTCTCAATTATCAAATAACATTGTCATAACTATAAGCGCCTATGCTTCCAAAAGCTTCTGGAATGTGCCTGATCACGTCAAACCAGTCACAAAAATAAGCGTTAGATGGCTGTTTAGGAGGTGTGGTTTTCGAACTTTATTGTCAATGCATATCCCTTTTTATCAAGCAGTAGTTGTTGTATCAAAGAAAGTAACCGATAAAGACAAAGATTGGGAGTCAAAAAAGATAAGAAAAGGGTTTTGGTAGTCACTTAATCACTTTTAAAACATCTCGTACTTCGATATTCTTCATACATTTTTGGTAGTCTTTAGAATTTTTAGGATAATAACAATCTGGAACCTGGCCTTTATGAACATTAATGCAAGGTGAGAAGGCACAATTATCACCTTTGTAAATTGCAATGTTGTTCTTTCCATAAGGGGCAAATCTTACTGGCAGGTTAGGCCCAAATAAGCCTATGGTTTTAATACCCTGGGCAGCAGCTATGTGCATTGCTCCAGCATCGTTGCTGATGAATAGATTGCATTTTTCAATCAAATAGAATAAAGAATTTAAATCAAATAATCCTGCAGTATTTATTGTCCTGTTTTTTTCTTCAATTTTAGATTGGATTCTTTTTATCAATTCATTTTCATTTTTGTTGCCGATAAAGATTATTTTGCTTTTTTTATTCTTCAGGATACTATTGCATAATTCTACATAATTTTCTAATGGCCAAATTCTTGATTTTGCAGATTCAGCAGCTCCAGGAGCAATACCAACAACAAAATCCTTTTTTGTCATTTTTTTGTTTTTTAGAAACTTATCAACGGTATTTTTGTCTTTTTTTGAATAGTCTAATTTTTCGAGACTTTTTAGATTATGGTTTATATTCAATACTCTGACTAAATCAAGAAATGTTTCGGATGTATGCTGCTTATCATTATAATCGACTTTTTTTGTATAGAGGCTTGACCTTATTCCATGTCTGTAACCAACTCTTTCTTTTCCGGCAAAAAATGCTATTATGGATGAGATGTTAAGGTATTCCTCCATGTCTATGACCAAGTCATATTTTTTGCAGCTTTTTAAAATAAATATCAAAATAGAAATTGGATTTAACCTTAAAACTTTTACATTATTAATATTTTTATTATAATAAAAGATTTCTTTAACTCTGTCAGTCACTAAGATATCTATCCTGCTTTTTTTGTTTTTATCTCTTAATGCTTTTATTGCAGGAAGCGCCAATATTGTTTCTCCAATACCCCAGAATTGGATTAATAATATTTTTTTGCAGATGGTTTTTTCTTTTGTTGGAAAAATTTTATTTATAGATAAGATTAAGCATACTAAAGAGCCGAAATATTTATCTATGAACTTTATTAATTCAACTTTCATAAGGCCAGACAAAAGATGCTGTTTTTATAAATCTTTCAGTTAACAGAATCAAAACCTTAAAATAATGACTAACTTTTGCTTACTATAATAATAAGAAACTGGGTGTTTTATTTGAAGATTGATGGGAAAGATTACAGGACAGTATGGATGGAAGATGGAATTGTTAAGCTGATTAACCAGCCTTTGCTTCCTCATAAGTTTGAGATTTATGATTGTAAAGATTATAAGATTACAGCAGAAGCTATTCGGGATATGGTTGTCAGGGGCGCAGGAGCAATAGGAGCTACTGCCGGCTATGCAATGGCTCAGGCTTTTTTGGCTGGAGAGGATGTTGGGAAGGCAGCTGAATATATCAAAAGCATGAGGCCAACTGCTCAAAACTTATTCTATGCAGTTGATAAAGTTTTGAAGGCTAAGGATAAGGAAGAAGCTGTTAAGGTTGCTCAGGAAATAGCAGATGAAGATGCTGATTTTTGCGAGAGAATTGGAGAGCATGGGGAGAACTTGATTCAGGATGGCTTTAAGATTCTAACACATTGCAATGCCGGGTGGCTTGCTTTTGTTGACTGGGGTTCTGCATTGTCTCCTGTGTACAAGGCCAAAAGAAACGGCAAAAATGTTTTTGTTTTTGCTGATGAGACAAGGCCAAGATGCCAGGGAGCAAGATTAACTGCTTTTGAGCTAGCTCAGGAAGGTGTTCCTCATGCAGTTATAGCTGATAATGCTGCTGGCTATTATATGAAAAAAAAGGAAGTTGATTTTGTTATTGTCGGTTCTGATAGAATAGCTGCTAATGGTGATGTGGCAAATAAGATAGGGACTTATGAAAAGGCAGTTTTGGCCAAAGAGAATGGAATTCCATTCTATGTTGCTGCCCCTACAACCACTATTGATTTTGAATGCGAGTCTGGAGATAAAATACCAATAGAAGAAAGAGATGAAGGAGAGGTTTTGTGTATGTTTGGAAAAGATAATTGTGGTAAGGTTTCAAAAATAAGGATTGCTCCTGAAGAAAGCAAAGCCAAGAACCCTGCTTTTGATGTTACTCCTGCAAAATATATTGCAGGCATCATAACTGAAAAAGGAATCTTTAAGCCTGAAGAAATTAAGGATATTAAAAATAGTTAGATGATAACAACATTTAAAAATTAAGCATTGTTTTTAGAAAATTATTAAGGTGTTAAAATGGATTGGGGGATGAAAAACAGGTTATCAAGGATAATTAATCCTAAGACTGGAAAGTGTGTTATGCTGGCAGTTGATCATGGTTATTTTCAAGGCCCAACTACTGGATTGAGGAATTTGGGCAAAACAGTTAATCCTTTGCTGCCTTATGCCGATGCTTTGATGATTACAAGAGGGGCTTTGAGAAACTGGATTCCTAAAGACGTCAATGTTCCAATAGTTCTTAGAATGTCCGGAGGACAAAGTATTTTGAAAGAGCTTTCAAACGAAATTATTACAAACTCAATAAAAGATGCTGTTAGAATAAATGCATCTGCAATTACTTGTTCTGTTTATATTGGGGGGGAATATGAGAAGGAAACTATTGCAAATTTATCTAAACTGGTTGATTATGGGGAAGATTACGGCATTCCTGTTTTAGCTGTTACTGCTGTTGGGAAAGATATGGTTAGAGATGCTAGGTATTTAGGACTAGCTTCTAGAATTTGTGTTGAGATGGGAGCGCATATGATAAAGACATATAATTGCGATAATTTTGAGGAAGTGGTTGAGGCTTGCGGCAATGTTCCTGTTGTCATGGCAGGCGGCAAAAAGATTGATGAGAAATCGGCTTTGGAAATGGCAAAAAATGTTATTGATAAGGGAGCTGTTGGCGTGGATATGGGAAGGAATATTTTCCAGTCAGATAATCCTGTTGGGATGATCAAGGCTGTTAGAGCTGTTGTTCATGAAGGCAAATCAGTTGATGAAGCATATAAGATTTATGAAAGTGGAAAATAAAGCTTACAATAGTATTCTTATTATATTTTCATAATTATAAAAAATCAATAAATATAATCCAATAATCAAAAATATCAATAAAAAATAAAACCAATAAAATAAAAAATTAATTTAAGCCAATAAAAAATATCGCTCTTTAAACAACAAAAATAAAATAAACAATAATAATCTCTTCAATAAAAATATTCCAATATAAAGAATAATAAAATAAATTAAAAAATTTTAAATAAAAAATTGAAATAAATAATATTGAAAATGAAAGCAGCAATGTATTATAACAATAATGATATTAAGATAATTGATATTCCTAAACCTCAAATAAATGATGGTGAAATTCTAGTTAAAGTAATGGCTTCTGGAATATGCGGTACAGATGTAATGGAATGGTACAGGATTAAGAAAGGTCCTCGAGTTCTTGGACATGAAATTTCTGGGGATATAGTTGAAACTAAATCTGAAAAATTTAATGTTGGAGATAGGGTTTTTGTGAGCCATCATGTCTCATGCAATAATTGTAAATATTGTAAAGAAGGCAATGAAACAGCTTGTGAGACATTGCATAAAGGCAATTATGATCCAGGAGGTTTTAGCGAATTTATTAGGGTGCCGAAAATGAATGTTGATTCTGGAACTTATTTATTGGGAGATGTCTCTTATGAAGAAGGGACATTTGTTGAACCATTAGGATGTTGTGTAAGAGGTCAAAGATTAATTGACGTAAAAAAGAATCAAACTGTTTTGATTTTAGGAAGTGGTATCTCTGGTTTATTAAATATTCAATTAGCTAAATTAAAAGGAGCAAAAGTAATTGCTACTGATATTGATGAATATAGGTTGAGAAAAGCAAAAGAATTCGGAGCTGATGAAATTATTAATGCAAATGAAAAACTTAATGTTAAAGCTGATAGGGTCATAGTTTGCGCTGGTGCTATGCAGGCTGTTGAGCAGGCATTTGAGTGCATAGACCGAAAAGGGAGAATATTGCTTTTTGCAATCCCAAATAAAAATGTTACAATTCCTACTGTCGATTTCTGGAGAAATGAGTTAAGGATAGAATCAAGCTATGGGGCTGGTCCAAAAGATTTGGAAGAATCTTTAGGATTGATCAAGAACGGAAAGACAAATGTCAAAGATATGATAACACATAAGCTTCCATTAGAAGATATTCAGAAAGGGTTTAAGTTGGTGGCGGATGGGAAGGATTCTTTGAAGGTTGTTATAGAGCCGAATGGGTAAATATTTTAATCAAACTTTTTCTAAATTATTGTAAGATGGTGTAATACAAGCCGACGACTTAGTGGTAACTTTCCAACTGCTTTGGAAGTTTCTGAAGTATCAAAATTTTAGCATTTGAGCATATTGAAAGTCCTAACTTCATTTAATAGGTGTTAGACAAAGTCGAGAAAAAAAGCTAAAAACGTGAGTCAAAAACAAGGCAGTGTTGTCATTTGACTGATAGTTGTTTTTCATTGTGTTCTTGTATGAATATTCTAAGTGCTATTTCATGATATTCTAGTGTTTTAGAGAATGCA